>DATJUU010000252.1:0-11832 GCA_035502155.1 Opitutaceae bacterium | reverse complement strand
ACTTCGGCAAGATCCACTACCTCCAGACGCTGCGCCGCGACCATCCCCTCGTGATGCGCCCGGGCAACGTTTACCGCCTCACGGTCGAGTTCGATCCGGAAATCACGCTCGTCGAGACGTAGCCGCGCCGGAGGCGCGGCGGTTTAAGTTTACGGGGTAAAGTGTAAGGGGAAAGGTTTGCCGTCCCGTCCGGCGCTTTCATTTACTCCTTACACCTTAAACCTCACCCTCCCGCTCCTCGGAACATGCTCTCACGGCGAATCATCCCCTGCCTCGACGTCACCGCCGGCCGCGTGGTCAAGGGCGTGAAGTTCCAGCAGCTGCGCGACGCCGGCGACCCGGTCGCCTGCGCCAAGGCCTACGATGGGCAGGGCGCCGACGAGCTGACGTTCCTCGACATCACCGCCTCGAGCGACGGCCGGGCCATCATGCGCGACGTGGTCGCCGCCACCGCCGACCAGTGCTTCATGCCGCTCACCGTCGGCGGCGGGCTGCGCTCGGTGGACGACATCCGCGCGATGCTCAACGCCGGTGCCGACAAGGTCAGCCTCAACACCGCCGCGATCCAGGACCCCGAGCTGGTGCGCGCCGCGGCCCGCCGCTTCGGCAACCAGTGCATCGTGGTCGCGATCGACGCCCGGCGCGAACCCGGCCCGGAGCCGCGCTGGCGCGTCTTCACCCACGGCGGCCGCAATCCCACCGGGCTGGATGCCGTCGGCTGGGCCCGGCGGGTGGTCGAACTCGGCGCGGGCGAGATCCTGCTCACCTCGATGGACCGCGACGGGACCCAGGCGGGCTACGACCTCGAGTTGACCCGCGCGGTTTCGGACGCGGTGGAGGTGCCGGTCATCGCCTCCGGTGGCGCCGGCAAGCTCGAGCATTTCGCCGAGGTCCTCGATCAGGGCCGGGCCAGCGCCGTCCTGGCCGCCAGCCTGTTCCACTTCGGCACGCTCACCATCGCCCAGGTGAAGTCCTACCTCGCCGGGCGGGGAATTCCTGTCCGCTCCCAGGTCTAGGCCGGCGGCGGCGGGGACGGCTTCACCTTGGCGCCGCCCACGAGCACGCCGAGCTGCTCTTGGATTTTGGCGAAGAACTCGGGGCTCAGGTCGCCGACCGGGATCTCGTACATCTGGTGGGTCCGCACGTGCTCGAACAGGTTGCGCTCGCCATCCACCGTGCGGCCGCGCGGCCGCAGCAGGCGCTTGCGCTCGAGCAGGAGCGCGAGGAACTGCAGCAGCGGCGTGTTGGCCGGGGCGGGCTCGTTCGCCGGGTCGGCCAGGGTGACGAAGAGATTCTCGGCGGTGAGCTTGAGCATCCGCTCCGGATTGTCCTCCCTCGGCTTCGGCCTGTAACTGTGCACCCAGCGGCAGAGGACCGTGCCTTCCGGGCGGAATTCCGCGTCCTCCGCGGCGAGCACGTCGTGCCGCGCGAACTCGCCGGGGATCGCGCGGACGAGATAGCTGACGACTTTGTCGCCCTCCGCGAACGGTCGGCTCGTGGCGCCGGAGGACGGCGCGTGCGGTTGCAGATTCAATTCCACCGGCTTTTGTGTTTACTTGGCGGCGCGCGCGACGCTAGCAAATTCCCGACGCCGAATCGCGGATGGCACCACGGATTCCACGGATATTCACCGATACGCTTTCATTTCTGATCGCTTTTGCCCGAATCGGACGATTGGCCGACTCCACCTTTGCATTCCTGCCCCAAATTCATCCGTGCCCATCCGTGTAATCCGTGGTTGAGTTCCGGGATCAAATCATGAACGGCCGGCTGATCGCCATCGGGGACATCCACGGCTGCCACGCCGAGTTCGTCGAGCTGCTCGAGCGCGTGGCGCCCGCCAAGGACGACCACCTCCTCCTCCTCGGCGACCTCATCAACCGGGGCCCCGACAGCCTGAAGGTCCTTGAGCTCGCCCGCTCGCTCAAGGCCACGACCCTGCTCGGCAACCACGAGCTGCGGCTGCTCACCTACCGGATCACCAAGGACAAGGCGGTGGCCAAGGAGGACGACCTCGTGACTTTCGATCAGCTGCGGCCGGAGGACTGGGCCTACCTCGAGGCCATGTCCCTGACCCACCACGTGCCGGAGTTCGAGACCGTGTTCGTGCACGGCGGCTTCGTGCCGGGCGAGCCCTGGCAGCAGCAGCCCGCCGGCGTCGTCACGCGCGTCCAGGTGATCGACGCCGAGGGCAAGCCGCGCAAGCGGGCCGACTGCCCGGATGGCCGGGCGTGGGCCGACCTCTGGACCGGCCCGCCGTTCGTCGTCTACGGCCACACGCCGCGCCCGGAGATCTACGCGCTGAAATGGTCCGTCGGCATCGACACCGCGTGCGTGATGGGCGGCCACCTCACCGCCTACCTGCTGCCCGAAAAACGGTTCGTGCAGGTCAAGGCCCGCAAGGCATACTTCACGCCGTGAGCGCGCCCGCCCTGCTCCTGTGCATCGACCTGCAGCCGGCGTTTCTCCGGGCCGTGCCGGGCTCCGCGGCGCTCCTGCGCCGGTGCGCCTTCGCGGTCGAGACGGCCCGCGGCCTGGAACTGCCGATCCTCTTCACCGAACAGGTGCCGGCGAAGCTGGGCCCGACCGCGCCCGAGCTGCTCGCGCTCACCGACGCGCCCGCGGTCCTGGCCAAGGATGAATTCTCCGCCCTCGCCAACGAGCCGATCCGCGCGGCGATCCGTGCGCGCGCCGTCCCGCAACTCTACCTCGCCGGGATCGAAACCCCGGTCTGCGTCTTCCAAACGGCGCGGGACGCCCTTGAGGCCGGCTTGCAGGTGACGGTCCTGACTGATTGTGTGGGCGCCCGGCGCGCCGATGACGCCGCGGCGGCGCAGCACCACCTCGCCCGCCTCGGCGCGCACCTGCTGCCCGCCGAGACCGTGTTCTATGCCCTGCTGCATTCCGCCCGCCACCCCTTCTTCCGCGCCTACACCCAGCTGGTGAAGAAATACTCCTGACCTTCTCCTCGCGCCCCATTTATCCCACCCTCCCATTCTCCCATCTTCTCATCTCCCATGCCCGATTCCAGCTCCCACCTGACGGTCCGCGATCTCAAGGCGCTCGCGCCCACCGTCGGCCCGCAAAGCGGCCGCGCCTTCACCAGCGTGCTGCTCGTCCGCAAGGTCACCGCCCGCACCGCGAAGAACGACAGCCCGTTCCTCTCCCTCGAACTGGGCGACCGCACCGGATCGTTCAACTGCACCTGCTTCAGCGACAGCCCGCTGTTCGAGTTCTTCAAGACCCTGCCCGAGAGCGCCGTGGTGCGCGTCGAGGGCAAGACCGACTACTACCAGGACCGGTTTTCGCCCCGGCTCCTGAAGGCGGAGGTGCTGACGCCCGAACAGCTCGCCGCCCCCGGCATGCTCGAGAATCTCGTTGAGGTGGCCCCGGAGGATCCGGAGAAACTCTGGGCCGAGCTGCTCGGCTTTGTGGCCGGCATCGCCCATCCGGAGGTCGCGGCCACCGTGCGCCTCGTGTTCGACGAGGTCGGCGACGCGTTCAAGGCGGGTCCCGCCGCCATCGCAATGCACCACGCCTACCGCTCCGGGCTTCTCGAGCACACGGTCCACATGGCGCGCGCCTGCCAGGCGCTGCTGCCCCTGTATCCCGAGGTCAACCCCGACCTCGCCATGGCCGGCGTGCTGCTGCACGACGTGGGCAAGACCAGCGAGTACGAAGGGACGCTCACCATCCAGCGCGGCCGCAAGGGCATTCTCCAGGGGCACGTCGTGCTCGGCTACCAGCTCGTGCGCAAGGCGGGCCTCAAGGCGAAACTTGATGCCGACCGGCTGGAGCGGCTCGAACACATCATCCTCAGCCATCAGGGCGAACTGGAATACGGCGCGGCCGTCATGGCCGCCACGCCCGAGGCAGTGTTCGTCTCCATGATCGACAACCTCGACGCCAGGATGGGCATGGTCCAGCGCGCCCTGCGGCAGGCGGTCGAGGGCGAGGAATTTTCCGAACGGCTCCCCGGCCTCAACGCACCCCTGCTCATCCGCAAGCCCGGCGCCTGAGCGCGCCGCGGCGCCGGCCGCCCGCTCAGCCGCCGAGCAGCTGCACGATCCGCACGATCGGCAGGAAGAGCGCGATCACGATCGTGCCGACGACGAGCGCCATCGCCACGATCATCGCCGGCTCCAACAGGCTCGTGAGCGCCGTCACCGCATTGTCCACCTCGTCGTCGTAGAGGTCCGCGAGGCGCGCCAGCATTGCCGGCAGGGTGCCGGTCTCCTCGCCGACCTCGATCATCCCCGCCACCACCGGCGGGAACACCCCGGTTGCCGCCAGCGGCCGCGCCATCCCCTCCCCCTCGCGCACCCGGCGCCGCACGAGGTCCGCGGCCGCGGCCACCTCCCGCTGGCCGCAGGCGTCGCCGGCGAGCTGCAGCGCGTCGAGGATGGGCACGCCGCCCGCCAGCATGGTGCCGAGGGTGCGGGCCAAACGGGCCGTCGCCGCCTTCAGGATCAGCGGCCCGGCCAGGGGCAGCCGCAGGCTCCACCGGGCCGCGATCCGCGCGCCGGCGGCGGTGCGCCCGAGCCAGCGCAACCCCGCGGCCAGCGCCAGCGCGCCGCCGCCGAGCGCCAGCCAGTGCCGCCCGAGCCAGCGGCTGCCGCCGAGCACGGCCTGCGTCAGCGCCGGCAGCGGCGCGCCCTTGAGCACCCCCGCGAAAATCGCCTCGAACCGTGGCACGACGAACACCAGCAGGGCGGCCACGATGGTGGCGGCCACCGCCATAATGACGATCGGATACGCCGTGGCCGCCAGCAGCCGCGCCCGGGTGCGACCCGATTGCTCCCGGTGTTTCGCCAGCCGCTCCAGGACGAGCTCCAGCGTCCCGCCGGTCTCCCCGGCCCGGACCAGTCCGACGCACATCCGGTCGAAGATCCGGGGATGCCGCGCCAGGCCGTCGGACAATGTGCCGCCGGCGCGGATCCCGTCCGCCAGCCCGCGGATCACGGCGCGCCACCGCGGATTGCGTTCCTGCCGTGCCAGCAGGTCGAGCCCGCGGACCAACGGCATGCCGGCCGTCACCAACGCCGCCAGCTGGCGGGTGAAGATCGTCACCTCCCGACCGCCGATCCGTCGCCGCCATCGCGCGCGGCCGGGCACGGAGGACTCCCCGGACGTCGCGACCGGGGCGGGATCGGCTCCCGCTCCGTCCGCCGCGAGGGAGATCGGAAAGAGTCCGCGGGCGTGGAGTCCGGCGATCGCCGCGGCCTCGTCGGCGCCCGTGATCTCGCCGCGGAGGCGCCGGCCCGAGGCGGCATCGATGGCAACATAGCAGTAGCGGTTCATGGTGGGTGAAAGGTTGAAGCCGCGGGGCTCAGAGGCAGCGGGCCACCTCCTCCAGCGATGTGCGGCCGGCCGCCGCGGCGCGCACGCCGGCCTCGCGCAGCGTCTCCATGCCGCGCTCCCGCGCCCGCTGCTTGAGTTGCGCCGTCGGGGCGCGCTGCACGACCTGCTCGCGCAACGCTTCGTCGAGCCGCAGCCATTCGAAGATCCCGCCGCGCCCGCGGCAGCCGGTCCGCCGGCACGCCGCGCACCCCCGGCCGCGGCCCACCTCCCGGCCGGCCAGCACCGCCGCCTCGGGCGCGAGCTCCTCGAGCAACGCCGGCGGGGCCGGCCCGGATTCCCGGCAGCCGGGGCAGACGCCGCGCACGAGCCGCTGCGCCAGCACGCCCTCGAGCGTCGCCGCCAGCAGGTACGGTTCCACGCCCAGATCGATGAGGCGGGTGACGGCGCCGGCCGCGTCGTTGGTGTGCAGGGTGCTCAATACGAGGTGGCCGGTCAGCGCCGCCTGAATGGCGACCTGGGCCGTCTCAAGGTCGCGAATCTCGCCCACCATCAGGACATCCGGGTCCTGGCGCAGAAAGGAGCGCAGGGCCGCCGCGAACGTCAGGCCGATGGCCGGATTCACCGCCAGCTGCATCACGCCCTCGATCTCGTATTCCACCGGATCCTCCGCGGTGAGGATCTTCACCGACACGCGGTTCAGGAGGCGCAGGCAACTGTAGAGCGTGGTGGTCTTGCCGGAGCCGGTCGGGCCGGTGACGAGGACGATCCCGTGGGGCCAGCGCAGGACGGCCCGCAACCCGGCCTCGACCCCCGCGCTCATCCCGAGTTCGCCCAGCTCGAGCGGAACGGCGGCCGGATCAAGCACGCGCAGCACGACGCTCTCGCCCGCCTGGGTGGGCAGGGTCGAAATGCGCAGGTCCACGCTCCGTCCGTCAGCGGCGACGCGGAGGCGCCCATCCTGCGGCACGCGGCGCTCGGCAATGTTCAAACCGGCGAGGACCTTGAGGCGCGACACGACGGCCGGAGCGAGACCGGCGGGCGGCGCCGCCAGCTCGCGGAGCGTGCCGTCGACCCGCCCGCGCACCTTGAAATCGTCCTCGAAGGGTTCGAAATGCACGTCGCTCGCCCGCTCGCGCACCGCCTGCGCGAGCACCTGGTCGACAAAGCGCACCACCGGCGCCGCGGCCGCGGCCCGCTCGAGCTCCACCGCGCCGCGATCCCCGGCCGCCGCCTCCGGCGCGCCGTAATGCCGGCGGAGCAGGCGTGTCACCGCGTCGGGATCGGCCACCGCCAGGCGCACCTCCCGCCCGAGCGCGAAGGCGAGGTCGCCCGCGGGACCGGCCGCGAACGGGTCGGCCGCCGCCAGTTCGAGCCAGCGCCCGCCGTCCCGCACCGGCACCACGGCGTACCGCCGGGCGATCGCGCCCGGCACGAGCGCGACGAGCCCGGGCGGAAGCTCCGCCGGCGCCGCCGTCACGGGCAGGCCGAGATGCGCGGCCACCGCCGCCACCAGCACGCCCCGCTCCAGCCAGCCCTCCTCGACCACCGCGGCGGCCAGCGGACGCCCCGTGGCCGCGCATTCCGCCCGCAGCGCCGCCAGCGTCTCCGCCGGCAGGAGTTCACGCGCGCGCAAAAGCGCGGCGACGGCCTGGTCGTGGCCCGCGAGCATAGGGGATGAAGCTGGAAAATCGCCGGCGAAGCCCGGACAGCCGGGGGGCGCGCCGCCGCGCCACCTACAGCTCCCGCAGCTTGTAACCCATCTGCGTGAGCTTCTCGCGCATGACGATCGGATCCTGCGCCTTCTCGAGGGCCTCGTCCGCGGCCACCAGCTCGCGGTTGACGAGGCTCATCAGATGCGTGTCGAGCGTGATCATGCCGAGCGAAGCCCCGGTCTGGATGTCGGAATTGATGCGGAAGGTCTTGTTCTCGCGGATGAGCGAGGCGATCGAGGTCGTGTTGATCATGATCTCGTAGCTGGCGATGCGCCCGCCGCCGATCTTCTTGCACAGCGCCTGGGAAATGACCGCCTGGATCGAGCTCGAGAGCTGGGTGCGGATCATGTCCTTCATCGTCGCCGGGAAGGCGTCGACGATGCGGTCGATGGTCTTGGCCGCGCCGTTGGTGTGCAGGGTGCCGAACACGAGGTGGCCGGTTTCGGCCGCGCTGATCGCCGCCTCGATTGTCTCGAGGTCGCGCATTTCACCCACGAGAATGACGTCCGGGTCCTGGCGCAGCGCGCGGCGGATGGCCTCGGAGAAGTTCGGCACGTCCACGCCGATTTCGCGCTGGGTCACGATGCAGCGCTTGTGGTTGTGGTAGTACTCGATCGGATCCTCGATCGTGATGATGTGGCCGTCGCGGTTCTCGTTGATGTAATTGATCATCGAGGCGAGCGTGGTGCTCTTGCCCGAGCCGGTGGGGCCGGTGACGACGATCAGGCCGCGCGGACGAAAGAGCAGCTCCTTCACCTTGTCGGGAATGCCGATTTCGCGCAGGCCGAACATCTTGTTGGGGATCTGCCGCAGCACCAGGCCGTAGTTGCCCTTCGCCTTGAGCACGCTGACGCGGAATCGCGCCTTGTCCGCGAAGGCGAAGCCGAAGTCGCTCCCGCCGTTGAGCTTCACGTTCTGCACGTGGTTGTCCGGCGTGATGGAGAGCATGAGGTTCTCCGTGTCCTTCGGCTGGAGGTTGGGGCCGTCGACCGGCGTCATGCTACCCGAGAGGCGCAAGGTGGGCGGCTGGCCGACCTGGAGGTGGAGATCGGAGGCATTCTGTTCCACCACGATTTCGAGCAGGTCGTTCATTTCGTAGCTCATGGGAAATCTCCGGTTGAAGAGGAGGTCTGGGGCGCGGGCTCCACCGTAGTCAGGATTGGCCCGACGTCATTCAAAAAACATCGCCCCGCCGGTTTCACGATCCGTTCGCATCGTCGACCGTGGCGGCCAGCACTTCCTCGACCGACGTGCGGCCGGCCCGCGCCTTGCGCCAGCCGTCCGCGCGCAGCGTGCCCCGGCCGCGGGCCCGGGCGTGCGCCCGCAGGCGGCCGGCCCCGGCGCCGGCGTAGATCAACTGCTGCAATTCGTCGTCCACCGGCAGCACCTCGAACAGGCCGAGGCAGCCGCGGTAGCCGGTGCGCTCGCAAGCCGGGCAGCCCCCGCCGCGGCGGAAGTCGTCGCCCGCGGCCGGCGCCAGCTCCGGCGGCGGCGCCGCCGGGCGGCCGCAGTGCGGGCAGATCCGGCGCACCAGGCGCTGCGCCACGACCGCCCGCAGGGCCGAGGCCGCCAAGAAGGGCTTCACGCCGAGATCCGCCAGCCGGGCCACCGCGCCGGCCGCGTCGTTGGTGTGGAGCGTGCTGAACACGAGGTGGCCGGTGAGCGCCGCGTGGATCGCGATCTCGGCCGTCTCCCGGTCGCGAATTTCGCCCACCATGATGACGTTGGGAGACTGGCGCAGCATCGCGCGCAGCGCCGCGGCGAACGTGAGGCCCAGCTCGGGCCGCACCGGCACCTGGTTGATGCCGGTCAGCTGGTACTCCACCGGATCCTCGACCGTGATGATCTTGCGATCCGGGTGGTTCAGGGTCTGGAGGCAGGCGTAGAGCGTCGTGGTCTTGCCCGAGCCGGTCGGCCCGGTTACCAGCACCAGTCCGTCCGGCAGGGCCAGGAGGCGGTCGATCGCGCACCGATCGTCCGGATCCAGCCCGAGCTCACCCAGCCCGAGGCGCAGCCGGCCGGGATCCAGCACGCGGATCACCACGCTCTCGCCGTGGATGGTGGGCAGGGCGGAGACCCGGAGGTCGAGCTCCCGGCCGGCCCCGGCCAGGCGCGCGCGGCCGTCCTGCGGCCGGCGTTTCTCCGCGAGGCTCATCCCGGCCATGAGCTTGAGGCGGGACACCACGGCGCGCTCAAAATGGCGCGGCGGCGCCACCGCCTCGTGCAGGACGCCGTCGATCCGGAAGCGGACGCGAAACCGGCTGGCCAGTGGCTCGAAGTGCAGGTCGGAGGCCCGCCGATCGACGGCGTGGCGCAGATGGTCCTCGATCCAGCGGATGACCGGGGCCTCGTCGTCCCCCGCCGCGGCTGCGGCCGGCCCGGCCACCGACACTGCGGCGGGAGCGGGCTCAGCCGGCCCGTAGTGCCGGGCGATCGCCCGACGGAGGTCGGCGACGGGGGCGATCTCCGCCTCGAGCGCCAGGCCCACCGCGTGACTGACGGCATCCAGCGCCTCGAAATCGAATGGATCGCCCACGGCGACCCGGAGCGCCGCCCCGTTCCGCGCCAGGGGTAGGATGAGGTGCCGCTCAGCCAGCGCCCGGGGCAGCGCCGCCAGCGCGTCCGGCGTCGGCGCGACGGCCAGGTCCGTCAGCGGCATCCGGAGGCGCTGCGCCAGGAGGCGGGCCATGCCCTCGCCGTCGAGCGCGCGTTCCGCCACCAGGAAGGCGAGCAGCCCGGGCCGGGCGTCAGGCGACGCGGCGGATTCGTATCGCAGCAGTGCCGCGGCCAGTTCGGCCGGGCTCAGCAGGCCCTCGGCGAGGGCAAGTTGGACGGCGGGGTCTTCGGCGGCGTGCACGGGGGATGGGCGTGAACGGCCGGGAGCGGACGGGGCGCGGGAGCGCGTCGCGCCGCTAGCGGTTGAGACTCAACAGAAATTCGGCGTTGGAACGGGTCTTCTTCAGTCGGGAAATCACCATCTCCATCGCTTCCACCGGCGGAATGCCCTGCATGGCGCGGCGCAGCGAGTAGATCCGGAGCAGCTCATCGGGGTGGTAGATCAGCTCCTCCTTGCGCGTGCCGCTGCGCTCCATGTTCAGCGACGGGAAAATGCGCTTGTTCACGAGATCGCGGTCGAGGTGGAGCTCCATGTTGCCGGTGCCCTTGAATTCCTCGAAGATGATCTCGTCCGCGCGGCTGCCCGTGTCAACAAGCGCGGTCGCGATGATCGTGAGGCTTCCCGCGTTCTCGATGTTGCGGGCAGCGCCGAAGAAACGCTTCGGCTTCTGGAGGGCGTTCGACTCGAGGCCTCCCGACATTATCTTTCCCGAGCTGGATGCGAGCGCGTTGTAGGCGCGCGCGAGCCGCGTGATCGAGTCGAGGAGGATGACGACATGCTCGCCCTGCTCGACGAGGCGCCGGGCCTTTTCGCCGACCATCTCGGCGCAGTGGACGTGGTTCTCGGGGGCCTCGTCGAACGTTGACGAGACGACCTCGCCCTTCGTGTGACGCCTGAAGTCGGTCACCTCCTCGGGACGCTCGTCGACCAGCAGGCAGATCAGCTTCGCGGAAGGGCTGTTCTCGGAAACGGAGTTTGCGATGTTCTGCAGGAGGATCGTCTTGCCCGTCCGGGGCGGCGCGACGATAAGGCCGCGCTGGCCGAATCCTATCGGGGTGAGGATGTCGACCGTGCGCATCGATACGTCCTTCTGGACCTCCACGTCCTCGAGCAGTATCCGCTTGAGCGGATAATAGGGAATCAGCTCCTCGAAAGGCGTGACCTTCGAGATCTCATCGGGATCGAGCCCCATCACCTTGTCGATCCGCACGACAGACGGGCAGCGTTCCCCTTCCCGCGGCGGCTGGATCAGCACCTCGACCCGGTGGCCCCGCTTGAGCCCGTAGCGCCGGATCAGGCTCTCGGGCAGGTAAGGGTCCTCGGGATAGAGCCGGTAGTTGACCTGCTCGTGGACGACGAATGCCCCTCGGTCGGTCATGTCGACGTAGCCGCGGTCGGCGAGCGGCCGGCGCGCCTCGGTCGCCCAGGCGAAGATCCTCAGGAGGAGCTGGAGGCGGTTCGGCGCCCCTTCGAAGGGGATTTCGAGGCGGCGCGCGTACGCCGTCAGGTCCGTGAGGTTCAAGGCATAAACGTGGTCCAGATAGACCGGCTCGCCCTTGCCCGAGGAGATCTCCGCGGCGAGCGCGTCGAGAGCCGCGACGTCGGCAAAGCGCGCCGGATCGGGCAGGTCGCCGTACACGGGCGCCGCGGAGGGCGGCGGCGGCTGCGGCGGGTAGTGCGAAACCGGTCCGCCGGGCCCCTGCTGCCAGTGGCCGTGGCGGCCGCGCTTGCGCTTGTTGCGCTTCCAGGAATTGCGGTCCTGCCACTCCATGCGGCCGCCGCCCTGGCGGCCTTCGGCGGCGGTCTCGGCGCCGGCGTCGCGGTTGCCCCAGTCGCCCTCCGCGGGCGCCGGTTCCGCGGTCGCCGGCACCGGCGCCTCCTGGGGCGCCGGCTCCTGCTGCACCGGGGCCGGCTCGGGCGCCGGGCCTGGCGCCGCCGCAGCGACCGGCGTCTCCGCCGGCGCCGTCCCGGCCTCAGAGTCGGGCCTGCGCCCGCGAGGCCGCCCCCGCCGGGCGGGCCTTGCGCCGGCGTCGTCGCCCGAGGTCGACACGTCGTCTTCGGTCTTTGGGGGAAGGGCCATCAGGGAGCGTTAGAGCGGTGCGCCCGACTTGGCTCTGGTGAGGGAGGCCACGATGCGTTCGACTTGGGCCTTCAGGAACTCCGTAGAACCGTCATTCCACAGGACGAAGTCGGTCAGCTCGA
>DATJUU010000251.1:0-5848 GCA_035502155.1 Opitutaceae bacterium | reverse complement strand
GAGCTCGCGGGTCTTGTAGTCGCCGTTGCCGGTCGTGCCATAGCGCGTGCTGATCTCGAAGCCGTTGTAGTCTTTCTTCAGGATGACGTTCACGACACCGCCGATGGCATCCGTGCCGTAGATGGTGGACGCACCGTCCTTCAGGACTTCCATGCGGTCGATCATCGCCGTCGGGATGATGTTGAGGTCGACGACGGAGCCGTACTGGAAGGCCGAGCCGGTGATGCGCTGGCCGTTGATCAGCACCAGCGTGGTGAGATTGCGCAGGGCGACGTAGGACTCGCCGGCCGCGCCGTTGTTGGTCTCGGTACCCTGGTTGCCGTTGCCGGCGAAGAACGGGGTCAGCTGGCGCACCAGGCGCAACGCGTCGGTGGCGCCTGCCTGTCCAAGGTCGGCGCTCTCGACCGTCACCACCGGGCTCGCCGTGACAATCTGCGACTCGGGCAGATAGGATCCGGTCACCACGAACTTCTCCATCTTGACGATTGGCTGGGCAGCCGGAGCCGTGGCATCGGAAGCGGTCTGGGCGACCGCGAGATAAGACAGGCTGGCGCCCAAAAACAGCACAAGCGCGGCCCGTATGTTCCTTGCGGAATACAGATTCATATTACTCACGTGTTCTCTACAGTTGTGTTAAGCGAACACACTAACCGGCGTGGGAGGTAGGGGACGCTGACACGACCCTCCAAACTCCGTTACGTGTTTGTCTGCTGCGCTATCGTTCTCCCGCCGGGCAGCAATTTGATATCGGTCAGGCGCACAATTTGTCCGGTAGAATGCTAGTCGGGCGCGCCCGGACGCATCGCTATTTTGCGTGATTTCAGAGGCGGTCCCCCGAGATGGCGTTGACCCGCCCGCGCTTGGGTTCCCGGCGCCCGCGTTTTACGCGGAATTCATCCCGTTCGCGCAATTGCCGCGCGAAACGGGGCCGCGCATGAGATCGGCCCGCCTCGCCAGCCGGCGCCGTCGGGCCGCCCGGTCTGTCGAGCCCCCGCCGCCTAGGCGGGCGGCGGCCCGATGAACGCCTTGAGCTTACTCCGGTAGTTGCGGCTCAGCCGAAGCTTCGAACCATCGCTCATGAACACCGTGTGATCACCGTACAGCGCCGGCGCGACCCGCTTGATGTGCTGGACGTTGACCAGGAACGACCGGTGGATCCGCAGGAACCGGCTGGCGTCCAGCTTCTGCTCCATGCTTTGCAGCGTCTCGCGCACCAGCTGCGGCTGTTCGAGGGTCTGCACCTTGACGAAATCGCCCTGCGCCTCGATCCAGAGCACGTCGCTCGTCTTGACGAAGTGCAGATCGCCGCCCGCCTTAACCACGATGCGCTCGGCGTACTCGGGTTTTGCCGGCGTCGCGGCCGCGGGGGCACCCTGCCGCAGTTCGTTCACCCGGACGAGCAGCTCCTCGAGGCGCCGGTCGACCTCCTGGGTGCGGTTGCGGCGCAGCTCGTTCTTGGCCCGCGCCAGCGCCTGTTGAAAGCGCTTGTCGGTGTAGGGCTTCAACAGGTAGTCGACGGCACTGGCCTCGAAGGCGCGGATGGCATACTGGTCGTAGGCGGTGACGAACACCACGACCGGCCGCTCGGCCGCGGTCAGGCTCTCCAGCACCTCGAACCCGTCCTTTTTGGGCATCTGCACGTCGAGGAAGATCAGCTCCGGATGCTCGCGCCGGATCGCTTGCACGGCGGTGGCGCCGTCGCTGCTCTGGCCGACGATCTCGATCTCCGGGTCGGCGGCGCACAGAACCGCAATGCCCTCGCGCGCGAGAGGTTCATCGTCAATGATCAGGGTACGGATTTTCATGCTGGAGGTGGGGAGGGTTCGGCCGCCGCGGGGGCCACCCGCCAGGGCAGGTCGAGATGGGCGAGCATCCCCCCCTCGGGCCGCGGGCGCAATTCCATACGGAAGTCGTCGCGATACGCCGCCGCGAGGCGGGCGCGGGTGTTCGCGAGCCCGACCCCGGTGCGGATCGCCGGCGGCGGGCCGGGCGCGGCACCCGGGCCGTCGTCGGCCACCTCGATCAGCAGGCGCTCGTCCCGCCGCCGCACTGAGATCCGCACCGTGCCCGGCGTCGTGCGCCGCGAGATGGCGTGCTTGACCGCGTTGCCCGCCAGCGGTTGCAGGAGGAGCTTCGGCACCAGCGCGGCCCGGACCTCCGGCGGCACCTCGACCACCACGACCAGCTTGTCCCCGAAGCGGATGCGTTCCACGGCGAGGTAGTGCAGCACGAACTCGACCTCCCGCTCCAGCGGGACCTCGACCAGGCTGGTGTCCTCCATCGTCAGACGCAGCAGCGCACTGAGCTGGGCGATCATCTCCACCGCCACCTCGTTCCGGTCCTGCCGCACCAGGGTGGCGATGGCGTTGAAGGCGTTGAACAGGAAGTGGGGCTGGAGCTGGCCGCGCAGGAACGAGAGCTGGGCCTTGGCCAGTTCCGACTGCAGCTGGGTGGCGCGCATCTCGAGCTCGTGGGCCTCATGGGTGCGCTGGCGGTACCGGACGGAGTAGTCGACGGCGAAGGACGAAGCGAAGATCACCCCGCAGGTCAGGAAGTCGATCGGGGCGAGGGTCAGCTGCGTGTGCAGATACACCGTCCAGTCCCACGGCAGATCCAGCGGATCCGGCAGCCAGATATTGGGCACCATGCGCAAGAGATAGCGCGCGTTCGCCACCACCAGGTAGATCGCGACGCTGCCCAGCAGCAGGCCGGGGAGGCTCCGGCTGAGCTGGCCCCGCGCCAGCGGGAAGCGCCGGATCAACAGGAGCGCGGCCGGGACCGCGACGATCCAGGTGTACCATTCGAAACCGTCCCAGAGGGTGATCACGTTCTGCACGTGCTCCCGCATCGCCAGCATGCGCAGCTCGCGCTGCCAGTAATAGCCGGCGTTCAGCAGCGTGATGATGACGAAGGCGACCGCGACCTGGATCTTGAGCACCGCATGCGGCTCCCCGACCAGCCAGGTCAGATAACGCGAGGTGATGCGGTGGCGCGGAGAGGTCATGCCGTCGGCAGCTTGTAGCAAATCCCCCGCCGCGGCCGCAAGCCCCGCGGGCCGGCGGGCCGGTCAGCCCCCTCCGGCCGGCGGGCCGGCGCGCAGCCGCTCGAGCCAGCGCCGGGCGTCGGCATCATCCGGGTTGAGGCGCAGGACCGCCTCGAATTGCGCGAGCGCCTCACGGGTGCGGCCGGGCAGGGTGGCCAGGGCGATGCCCAGCGCCAGGTGCGCGTTGGCGTTCGCCGGATCGATCCGCAGCGCCGCCTCGAACTCGGCCACCGCCTCCGGCAGGCGGCCGGGCACCGCCGCCAGGGCGTATCCCAGGTTGTAGCGCGCGTCCGCCGAGCCGGGATTGAGCCGCGCCGCCGCCGCAAAATGTTCGATCGCCTCCGGCATCCTCCCCGGGACCGCCGCCAGCGCGATGGCCAGGTTGCTGTGCGCCTCCGCCAGCCGGGGATCGAGGCGCAGCGCGGTCTCATAGGCGGCCAGGGCGTCGGCCTGGCGCCCGGGCAGTGCCGCCAGCGCGCGGCCCAGGAAATTGTAGGCCGCGGCGTAGTCCGGCTTGAGCCTCACCGCCGTTTCCAGCTGGGCCACCGCCTCCGGCAGCCGGCCGGGAATCCGCAGGAGCGCGATGCCGAGATTGGCGTGCGGGTAGGGCAGATCCGGGGAGAGCCGCAGCGCGGTCTCGTATTCGACGATCGCCTCCGCTTCCCGGCCCGGGATCCGGGCGAGGGCGCTGCCCAGTTGGTTGTGCAGCTCCGCATCGCCGGGCTTGAGCCGGACCGCCGCCTCGAAGTGTTCGAGCGCCTCCGGCAGCCCGCCTGGCGACTCCGCGAGAATCAAGCCGAGATTCCCGTGCGCCAGCCACGAGGCGGGATTGCGCGCCAGCGTCGCGCGATAGAGCGTCGCGGCATCGCGATACATGCCGCATTGGCGCCACGTCAGCAGGCCCAGCACCGCCGGCACCACCCCGACCAGCATCGCGCCGCCCCGCTGCGTCCCGGCGGCGCGTCCCGCGAACATCCGCCGGCCGGCCGCCGACAAACCCACCGCCAGCGGCACGAGGATGCCGAGGCTCGCGAGATACTGGAAATGGTCCGCCACATAGGAGAAGAGGAACGGGTAGACGTTGAAAAAGCCCAGCGCCGGAAACAGCGTGCCGGCGAAAAACAGGAAGCCGGCGAGCGGCCCGCGGTGGCGGCGCGCCACCAGGGCCAGACCCGTGACCCCCACCAGAATCCCGAGCGGATACAGATACTGCCACCAGACGGCGGCGCTCACGCTCCACCGGGGGTAGAGGAAAATGAGGTCCGCCGGCCAGACCAGCTTGCCCAGATAAAACCAGATCACCCGGCCGGCGAGCAGGCCGCGCTCCAGAAACGTCAGGGCAAAGTCCGTCCCCGCCGGCCCCAGGCGCACCTGGACGGACACAAAGAATTTCTGCTCCACCCACGCCGTGAAGAGTCCCCCGCCGATCCCGAGCACAAACCACGGCAGGAGCGGGAGCACGTCCCGCCGCCACTCCAACCGCCCCCGCCGCCACCACAGCACCACCCACAGGGCCGCCGGCAGCGTGGCCGTCACCGTTTTGCTCAACAGAGCGAGGATAAAGAGACCCAGCGCCAGGACGTACTGCGCCTTCCGGCGGTCCCGGTCGAAATCGAGGTAAACCCAGGCGGCGGCGAGATAGAACACCGCCGAGAGCGTGTTCTTCTGCTCCGAGATCCACGCCACCGATTCGACGCCCACGGGGTGCAGCGCGAAGATCAGGCCGGCCAGCAAGCCCGCACGGCCGTCGACAAAGCGCCGTACCAGCGCGGCCGCCAGACAGGCGGCGGTGGCGTGCAGCAGCAGGTTGACCAGATGGTAGCCGACCGTTGCGTCGCCCCACAAGCGGTGCTCCACCCAAAAGGCGCTGTGCAGCAGCGGATAGTACTGCTGGCTCGCGCCCGGCTCGAACCAGATGCGCCTCAGCCCGTCGAGGGAGCGCAGCTCCGGCTTGGTGACGTGGGCGTCGTCATCCCACAGCATGCCGCCGCGGATGGCCGGCAGGTAGGCGAGCAGCGTGGCGCCAAAGATCAGCAAGCCCGTCCCGAGGCCCCGCCAGCCGCCGGGCCCGGATCGGACGCCGCCAGGAGCAGAGGGCGTGGCCACACGGGCAACGCTGCGCATCCGGTCCGGCCCCGCAACCGCGAAAGCGCGCCGCCGCCGGACGGCAGGGTCATTTCGACTGCGTCAGGTCGAGAGGAATCACCCGCACGCTTAGATTGACGCCGGAGATTTCCATCCAGAATCCGTGGAATGCCGCGGGGGTGATCCGCACCCTGGGCGAATGGAGCGTCGGCGCGTAATTGTAGGATTCGGTCCGGTTCTGCTGCTTCCACCGCGTGCCGTTCTCCAGCGTGAAGACCGTTTGTCCGTGCCACCCATCGAAGTCTCCAACCAAGTGACTCTCCAGCGGCTCCTCCTTTTCCGGCTTGGCGTTGGCCCGGTCGAGGGTGAGCAGGGCCGTGAACCAGCGGGGTTGCTTCCTGGCCGGCGCTGCCGCCGGCTGGGGACCGGCTTCCGGGGCCTTCGCCGCGGCCGCCCCGGCTTGCGCCGCCGCCTGCGCCTCGGTAACCGCCAACTGCGCTTTCGCCTCGGCCTCCCGGGCCTTCGATTCGGCCGCGGCGATCTTCCGTTCCGCCTCCTGCCGGGAAGCCGCGGCCAGGGCTTCCGCCTGGTGCCGCGCGGCGGCGGCCTGGGCCTCCGCTTGCTGCCGCGCCGTGGCCAATTCCCCCGACTTGTACTGCTGCACCAGCGCCTCCAGTCGGGTCAATTCCTCCGGCGTCAGTTTCTGCAGGCCGGCGGCGG
>DATJUU010000250.1:0-4828 GCA_035502155.1 Opitutaceae bacterium | reverse complement strand
CCGGCTGGTCCGCGAACAGCGGCAGGGCGTCGTCGATCGGGGTGTTGAGGAGGTCGGAGACGGACCGGCCGTTCCAGGTGATGGCGAGCACCTCGGGCTTGAAGCGGCGGCCCTCGCAGACGGCGCACGGCACGAACACGTTGGAGAGGAACTGCATCTCGATCCGCTCGTAGCCCAGGCCCTGGCAGTGGTCGCACCGGCCGTCGCCGCTGTTGAAGGAGAAGCTCGTCGCGCTGAAGCCGGCCTCCTGCGCGGCCGGCGTGGCGGCGTAGAGCTCGCGGATGAACTCCCAAGCCTCGACGTAGAGCGCCGGATTCGAGCGCGGCGTGCGGCTGATGGGCGACTGGTCGACGAGGACGATCTCCCCGAGCGGCCGCCCGGTGCGGATCGACCCGATTTCCGCCGCGTCCTCCGCCAGCTGGTGGCGGTGGGCGAGCAGTCCCTGGTAGATGACGTTGTCGAGCAGGGTGGACTTGCCCGAGCCGGAGACGCCGCTCAGGCAGACCAGCCGCTGCAGCGGGAGACGGAAATCCAGGCCGGCGACGTTGTGCTTCTTCACGCCACTGAACTCCAGCCACCGCGTGTCCGCCGCGCCGCCCACCGGGCGCCGGCGGGCGCGGGCCGCGATGCGCCGCGTGCCGGACAGATAGGCGCCGGTGATGCTCCGCGGCGACTGCAGCAGCGCGGGCACCGGGCCCTCGAAGACGATGTGGCCGCCGCGCCCGCCCGGTTCGGGGCCGACCTCGATGACGTGGTCGGCCGCGCGGATCATGGCCTCGTCGTGCTCGACCACGATCACCGTGTTGCCCGCGGCGGTCAGCGAGCGGATGATGCCGATGAGGCGGTCGATGTCGCGGGGGTGCAGGCCCACGCTGGGCTCGTCGAGCACGAAGAGGGTGTCGACCAGCGAGGTGCCGAGGCAGGAGGTGAGGTTGACGCGCTCGACCTCGCCGCCGCTGAGCGTGCGCGACGGCCGGTCGAGCGTCAGGTACCCGAGGCCGACCTGCTGCAGGTAGCGCAGCCGGGTGACGATCGAGTCGTAGGCGAGGTCGGCGCTGTGCGTGGAGGGTTTGGGGTTTTGCGTTTTGGGTTTTGGGTCTTGGGTTTCCAACCCAGAACTCAAAACCCAGAACCCTGAACTCTCCGCGGCGGCCGCCGCCGGCGGCGAGCCGGCGACGAGCGCGAGGAGGTCGTCCACCGCCAGTTGATAGAGCTCGGGCAGGGTGCGGCCGCGCCACTTCCAGCAGAGCGCCTCGGGCTGGAGGCGCGCGCCGTGGCAGGCCGGGCAGGTGTTGTAGGCGCGGTAGCGGGAGAGGAAGACCCGCACGTGCATCTTGTAGGTCTTGGTCTCGAAGTAGCGGAAGAAGCCCTTGAGACCGTACCACGCCTTCGGCCAGCGCCTGCCCGGTTTGCCGTAGTCCGGGTCGCCCTGGATGATGAACTCCTGCTGCGCCGGCGTGAGGTCGCAGAACGGCACGTTGGTGGGAATGCCGAGTTTCTTGGCGAAGCGGAAGAGGTCCCGCTTGGACTCGCCGTAGATCTCGCCCTCCCACGGCTTGATCGCGCCCTCGGCGAGCGTGAGATTGTGGTCGGGGATGGCGAGGCGGTAGTCGACGTCGATGATGCGGCCGAAGCCGCGGCACTTCGGGCACGCGCCCAGCGGCGAGTTGAAGGAGAACAGCGCCGGGGTCGCGGGCCGGAAGGTGCGGCCGGTCTTGGGCGAGTGCAGGCCCCGCGAGTAGTGGCCGATCTCCTCGTGCACGTGCGGGTCGCCCACGTCGTCCGGGCGGGCGAAGAGGCGCACCTGGCCCTGGCCGAAGTGCAGGGCGGCCTCGACCGCCTCGAGGAACCGCGCCCGGTTCGCCGGCGCGAGGGCCACCCGGTCCTGGACCACGAACAGCACCGTCGCCGGCCGCAGCGCCGGACCGGCGGCGAGCCCGGCCAGCGGGCGGGTGACCACGACCGGGGGCGGCGGGCCGCCGGGTCGCGCCGGCTCGGGCGCCACCAGGGCGCGGCTGTAGCCCTGGCCCTGCAGGCTGGCGAGGATCTCGGACCACTGCAGCTTGCCCGGGCGCGTCACCTGGAAGGCCACGACCACCGTGCGGCCCGGGTGCGCGGCCGACGCCTTGGCCCAGATCGTCCGCGGGTTGTCGTCCTCGACCGGCTCGCCCGTCTCCGGGTCGAAGCAGCCGGCGACGTGGCTGAACCAGACTTTGCAGAAGTCGGTCAGCTCGGTCATGGTGCCGACGGTGGAGCGCGAGGTCTTGACCGTGTTGGTCTGCTCGATGGCGATCGAGGGGCGGATGTTCTCGATCGCGTCGACGCGCGGCTTGTTCAGCAGCTCGAGGAACTGCCGGGTGTAGGCGCTGAAGGTCTCGACGTACCGCCGCTGGCCCTCGGCGTGGAGGGTCTCGAACACGAGCGACGACTTGCCCGCGCCGCTCAGGCCGGTGACGACGATGTAGCGCCCCAGGGGCAGATCGAGGTCGAAGCCCTTGAGGTTGTTCTGCCGCACGCCGCGCAGGCGGATGCAGTCGGTGGTGTTCGCCGTGGCCACAGCCCGCAACCGATTGAACACCGCCGCGCGAAAGGCAACTCCGGCGTGGCGATGGGCGGATGGGCGCAGCAAGCCTGCGCCCCTACAGCCCCGAAGGCGGATGGGCGCAACGAGATTGCGCCCCTACGGGCGGCGGGCGGTCCAGCATTTGCAGGGGCGCAGGCTTGCTGCGCCCATCGGGTTCTAGGCCGGGGCGGCCAGCCGCCGGAAGAGCTCGAGGTAGGCCTCGACGTGCGACTGCGGGTCGAAGTTGGCCGCGGCGTAGGCGTGGGCCCGGGCGGTGCGGGCGGCGCGCTCCTCCGGCGTGCCGCCGGCCAGGCGCAGGATGGCCGCGCGGAACGCCGCCTGGTCGCCCCGCGGGATGACCACGCCGGTGTCGCCGGGCACGAAGCATTCGGCGATGCCCTGGGCCTCGTAGACGACCGCCGGCAGGCCGTGGGTCTGGGCCTCGATCACGAAGTTCGAGAGCGACTCGCTCCGCGAGGTGTGCACGGCGAGGTCGGCGGCGAGATAGAGCGGCGACGGGTCGCGCCGCCAGCCGAGGAACTTCACCCGCGCGCCGAGATGGTGCGAGCGGACGTAGCGCTCGCAATCCGGGCGGGTGTCGCCGTCGCCCGCGAGCCAGAGCTGCCAGTCCAGCGCCGGCGGGAGCCCGGCGGTGATCTCGATCAGCTCGCGCTGGTTCTTGGCGCGGCGGAACATCGCCACGCAGAGCAGGACGGCGGTGCCGGGGCCGGCGCCGAGCCCGGCGCGCTGGGCGGTGTTGCGCACCGGGACGCCGGCGGCGGGGAAGACCAGCGAATTGTGGATGACGGTGATCTTGTCCGCCGGCACGAGGTGGCCGGCGACGAGGTTGGATTTGGCGGCGTGGCTGTTGGCCACGACGTGGGTCACCAGCCGCAGCGAGCGGCGGAAGAGGAAGGGCAGCGGCTTGCCCGTGCGCATCGTCGCCACGACCACCAGGCCGGGGAAGCGCCGCTGGATGAAGCCGGCGTGGCAGTTGGCCATGCGGCCCATGCAGAGGACGACGTCCGGCGCCAGCCGGCGCACCGTCCGCAGCAGGCCGGGGGCGAACCAGTCCCAGTGGTGGTCGAACGACGAGAGCGCGCGGTGGGTGACGCCGGCCAGCTCGCCCGCGAGGGCGCCGCCGGGCCGGAAGGTGAGCAGGGTGGCGGGGTGGCCGGCGGCGGCGAAGGCCCGGGCGAGGAGGATCGACTGGCGTTCAGTGCCGCCGCTGCGGAGGTGGTCCTGGACGATGAGGATTTTCATTGCTCCGGCCGCCGGGGCGGAGACATTGCGGGGCTTTGGAGATGCATCGTTCGGGCTTAAATCTGGTGGTGCGGTGGCTGATCCTCGCGGCGGGCGTGGCCCTGAGCACCTGGCTGGTGCCGGGGATCCGCTGCGACAGCGGCGTGACGCTCGTGGTTGTCGTGCTTTTGCTCAGCCTCTTCAACGCGATTCTCAAGCCGCTGCTGGTGGTGTTCACGCTGCCGTTCGTGGTCCTGTCCCTCGGGCTCGGGGTCTGGCTGATCAACGCCTTCCTCTTCCTGCTCGTGGGGCGGCTGGTGGAGGGGTTCCACGTGCGCGACTTCTGGTCGGCCCTCTGGGGCGCGCTGATCATCAGCGTGACGAACATCGTCCTCAGCGGGATGTTCCGGACGCGGGTGGTCGTCCACCGGCCGCCGCCGCCACCGAATGACGTGATCGACATCTGAGCGGCGGCGGGAGGTTTCGCCATCGTAGCCGCGTCCGTGAGGACGCGGATTGTTACGTGATCTTGTAGCCGGCCTCGTTGAGGCCGGTCCGGGGTCGGCGACCCCGGCTACAGCCGACGCGACCTGCGCCCGCAGTCGAACCCTGAGCGTATCCGATCTTGTAGCCGGCCCCGTTGAGGCCGGTCCGGGGTCGGCGACCCCGGCCACAGGCGGAATCATCGCCCGCCAGCGGGCTTCCTACCCAACGCTCAGGCAACGTGGGGGCGCAGGGTTGCCCTTCGACAAGCTCAGGGCCCCGAGCGAAGCCGAGGGACGGCAGCCCTACAGAGTGAACGGTGGACGCAGAGAGTTTAACGTTGCGGCGCGGCAGCCCTACGCCGCCGCCGCCTCGTCCTGGGTGATCGTCCGGCCGCGATAGAAACCGGCGGCGACGACGTAGATCACCGCGGTCACGGCCATCACCCCGGCGAAGAAGAGGAAGTACGACGCCCCGGCCAGCTTCACCGAACCGTCGGGGTTCTGGATGAAGAAATCGACCGCCGCGGTGAAGACGTTG
>DATJUU010000249.1:0-3747 GCA_035502155.1 Opitutaceae bacterium | reverse complement strand
CCAATCTCTGAAACATTGACCGCCGATTACACCAATGGGCCCGGAGGAGGGAAACCTCATTTTGCCGATCGGCGATGGTAGGGACGGACCGCCGGGCCGTCCGTTCTCCTCGGCGCGCCCAGCTCTGCTGGCCAGCAGAGCGCCCTGCCGAGATACTGGCTGGTCCGGGATCAGAGTCCGCGCGTGGCGACCGAGCTACTTCCCCGCCAGTTGTTTGAGAATCTGGTCGGTCAGCTGCTGGACGAGCGCCTCGACCTGCGGGTCGGCCGGCTCGCCCGCCGCGGCGCCCCCGCCGCCCGCGTCCTTGGCCGGCACCGAGCAGACGACGCCGGGACGGAATTCGCTGTTGTCGCACAGCTCGCACTCCTTCAGGTCGGCGCGGTGGTCGGGCATGCCGAGGCTCTGGCGGAGCTTGATCAGGTCGCGCAGCTTGTCCGGACCGAAGGTGTGCAGGCCGGTGCCGAGCTGCGAGGCGATCCACACCGTTTTGCAGTAGGAATCGACGTTCTCCATCTTCCAATAGGCGTCCTCCACGTCCTTGCCCCAAACGATGACGCCGTGGTTTTCCATGATCACCGCCTGGTGCTCGACGCCGATGGCGCCGACCTCGTCGGCGTTCGCGGGCGAGCCGGGCGTCTGGTATTTGGCGTAGCCGATCTGGCCCAGGAACACCTCCGCCTCGGGAATCATGCAGGTCGGCGGGCGGACCCCGGCGACGGCGAAGGCGGTGGCGTGCGGCGGGTGGGCGTGCACGCAGGCCTTGGCCCTCGGCTGACGCTTCATGATGCCGAGATGGGTCATGGCCTCGCTGGTGCGCTTGCGCGTCCCGGCAAGCTGGTTGCCGTCGAGATCGATGAGGCACATCTCCTCCGGCACCATGAACCCCTTCGAGATCAGCGTGGGGGTGCAGAGCACGAGGTTGTCGCCGACCCGCACGGTGATGTTGCCGCCGTTGCCGTCGACATAGTCCTTCTCCCAGATGCGGCGGCCGATGCCGCACATGCGCTCCTTGAGCTCGTGGATCGGGGGCGAGTGGAAGAAGCGTTCGAGCTCGGCGGGCGATTTCGGATCCCGGCCCGGGGTCCATTTGAACTCGTAGTCGGGAACGATGAATTCCTTCTTCGCGCCGCGGGCGGCCGGCGGCGCCACGGCGGGGACCGGGCGCGCGGCGGCCAGGTTGCCCAGTTTGACATGACCCATCAGCAGGTCGCGGGCGGAAGGCGTGAGAATGGCGTCGGCCGGAGCGGATTCGCCCTTGCGGAGCAGCTCCTCGGCGTCCTTGGCCGTGATGACTTTGCGCATGGTAATGGAGGGAGACTACGGGACCACGGGACCACAGACCATAAGACCTTCAGGTCCTGTGGTCCGTGGTCTGTAGTCCTGTGGTCCGAAGATCATTTGGGCGGCGTGTAGAAGATCTGGTCCACAATCGCGGCGTTGTAGGCGTCGACCGGCGTCGGCTGGTCGAACGGCATCGCGGCCTCCGAGCCCTCGGTGAAGCCGACGACGTGCCCCACCCCGGCACCGAGATTGTCGTAGACCACCAGGCTGTTGCCCTTGGCCAGCGGCGTCATCGCCGCGCCCTGGAATTGCTCCTTCGCCAGGGGCTGCACGAGCAGGAAGCGTCCGCCCCGGTAGGCGGGATCCTGCTTGGCGAGGGTGACTCTGCCGATGACGTGGCCGAGGCGCATTTCGGTGTAAGGTTTAAGGGGTAAAGGGTAAGGGGAGAATCGGGTGCCGGGTGCGGTCGCTTGTTACTGGCTACTTGGCCCTTGTCACTTGGCGGCGCCCTCCGGATCGACCACGGCGATGATCATGTTGCGCAGCGGTGATTTCGGGTCCTTCACGAACTCGCGCGTCGCCGAACCGTCGGTGGAAAGGAGGACCCGCTGATGGAGGCCCGCGCCGTGCGGGTCGATGGCGAGCAGCGGCGCGCCCTCGTCGTGACCCCGGTCGTCCAGCGGCTGGCAGACGACCGTGCGGCACCCGTGCAGGCTCGGGTGGCTGACCGTCGAAACGATGACGCCGTCAA
The DNA here is from genome assembly GCA_035502155.1 of Opitutaceae bacterium. Lineage (GTDB taxonomy): Bacteria > Verrucomicrobiota > Verrucomicrobiia > Opitutales > Opitutaceae > Fen-1467. The sequence continues at coordinate 1,715 of DATJUU010000249.1, read as the reverse complement.
CGCGGGCGAGGGTCATGGCTCAGTAGATCCGGAGGTTGTCGACCATCACGCAGCGCCGCGTGCGCGTGAAGGTCTTCGGGTTGGTGATGCCCTCGCCGGTGGTGGTGGCGATCGAGTAGCTGAGGTAGCCCTCGCCGCCGAGTCCGAGGCCGGCGACGCAGGGGCCGTTCTTTACGAAGAGCGTGGTGTCGAGCGCGCGGGCCATCTGGGTCATGTGCTCGACATTGAGCGAATGGATCATGGCGGAGTGCTTGTAGCCGTGCTCGGACTTGACCGCGGCCGCGACGCCCTCCTCGACACTGGCCACCCGCACGACCGGCACCATCGGCATCATCTGCTCCTCGATCACGAAGGGATGGTTGGCGTCGGTCTCGGCAAAGAGCAGCGGCGTCTTCTCCGGCACGTTGGCGCCGGCCTCGCGCGCGAGCACCGCGGCGTCGCGGCCGATCAGCGTCCGGTTGAGCACGGGGTGCGAGCAGCCGCCGGCGTCCTTCGCCATCGTGAAGGCGGCCGCGGTGAGCTTCTCGAGCTGCGCGGGCGTGAGCCTGGCCGCGCCGGCGGCCTGGAGGGCGGCGAGAAATTCGTCGGCGACAGAGGCGAGCACGAACACCTGCTTTTCGCCGATGCAGAGCAGATTGTTGTCGTAGGCGCCGCCCTGGATGATGTCGCGGGCGGCCTTCTTCAGGCAGCCGGTGCCGTCGACGAGGACCGGCGGGTTGCCGGGGCCGGCGCAGATCGCGCGCTTGCCGGATTTCATCGCCGCCTGGACCACGCCCGGGCCGCCGGTCACGCACAGGATCCGGACGAGGTCGTGCTTCGCCAGGATATCGAACGACTCCAGCGTGGGCTTGGCCACCGTGCACACCAGGTTCTCGATCCCGAGCGCGGCGTGGATCGCCTCGTTGTAGGCGCGCACCGCGAGGGCCGCCGACCGGGCGCCGCCCGGATGCGGGTTGAAGACCACCGCGTTGCCGGCGGCGACGATGTTGATGATATTGCCGCTGAGGGTGGGCACCGAGTGCGTCACCGGCAGGATCGCCCCGACCACCCCGTAGGGCGTGTACTCCTCCATCGTGATGCCGTGGTCGCCGCTGAGCCCGTAGGGGTGCAGCCACTCGACGCCCGGCACCAGCTTCACGATCTGCAGCTTCTCGATCTTGTGGTTGAGCCGGCCGATCTTCGTCTCCTCGAACTCGAACCGGCCCCAGGCGACGGCGTTCGCCGTCACCAGCTCCTTGACGATCTCGACGACCTTGGCGCGCGCGGCGACGCCCTGCTCCTTGAGCTGCAGGAAGGCGTCGTGGGCCGCGACGCAGGCCTCGCCGGCGTCCTCGAACACGCCGAAGCGGCCGCCTTTCGCGGGCCGCCGGGCCGGGACGGCCGCCGGCGGATGGACGGGGGCGGCGGCCGGTTTCGGCGCCGCGGGCCCGGCACCCGCCTCGGCCGCGGCGGGTCGCCCAAGTCCGCGCAGCACCTCCGTCACGACGTTGCGGAGGGCGTTCTCGTCAAGGGGCAGTGGCGTGCTCATCGCGAACGGGGCGCCGGGGCGGCGCCCTGGTTATTTTTTCCCGGGGTAGATCTTCTGGTTCAGCACATCGACGGTATCGACGATGCCGGTGACGACGGCGTCGACCGGCAGCGACTTCATGCCGGCGGCCTGGCGGGCGGAGCTGCCCTGGCAGAAGAGCACGACCTCGTCCTTGCCGGCGCCGAGC
>DATJUU010000248.1:0-17880 GCA_035502155.1 Opitutaceae bacterium | reverse complement strand
GATCTTCACCTCCCTGCGCACCGCCGGCGACCGCGGCTACGACGCCATGGCCCGCCGGATGGCGGAGCTCGGCTCGCGCCAGGACGGCTTCCTCGGGATGGAGAGCGTGCGCGGGGCCGACGGCGTCGGGATCACCGTGAGCTACTGGCGCGACGAGGACGCGATCCGCGCCTGGAAGCGCGACACCGAGCACCAGCAGGCGCAGCGCGGCGGACGGGAGACCTGGTACGAGGCCTACGAGGTCCGCGTCGCGCGCGTCGAGCGCGCCTACGGCTTTCAGCGCCCGGCCTGAACCGCGGAAGCGGACACCGCCCGGCGCCGCCGGAGCGCGTGCCACACGCTCGGCATCTCGCCGGAATAGCCGGGGAGCAGGAAGGCGATCGTCATCTCCTCGACGCCGCAGAACACCTGCAGGATCACCGCGACGCGGAACGGCGCCGCGGACCAGCCGGCGAGCAGCGCCATCACCGCGAGCGGCAGCGCGAACACCATCGCCTTGGCCAGCACCGTGTGGTAACCGAGCACGCGGCGCCAGCGGACCAGCCCGTAGACCACGATGGCAAAGCAGCCGACCACCGTCGTCACGAACCACGGCCACTCCCGCCGCACCACCTCCGGCCACAGCAGCCAGATGCCCGCCACCGCGGCCGCCGTCATCACGTAGTCGCCCCAGCTGTCGAGGCGCCGGCCGAGGTCGGTGACCGCGTTCAGCCGGCGGGCGAGGAAGCCGTCGAACGCGTCCGTGAGCAGGGCGGTGCCGAACAGGATCAGAAACCAGGCCCGCGACCCGCCCGCCGATGCCTCGATCACCATCACCGGCGCGAGGCCCAGCCGCAGCGCGCTCAGCACGTTGGGCAGGTGCCGCTTCATGGCGTCACGAGGGGCATGACGCGCCAGTCGAGGCTCCCCGACCGCAGGTGCAGCCACGCGAAGCTCGGCGGGGCGTCGCCCCGTGGGCGCGAGACGCACCCCGGGTTCAGCCAGCGCACGCCGCGGGCGTCGGTTTCGTCGCGCGGGACATGGGTGTGGCCGTGGAGGATGACGTCCACCTGCGGCGGCGTCCGGGCCGGGGCGATGTGCGTGAGCAGGAAGCGCACGCCGCCGCGCACGCAGCGCCACTCGCGCGGCCAGGCGGGATGCCAGTCGCAGTTGCCCTGCACCACCCGCAGCGGCGGCCCGAGCTGCTCGAACTCCACCAGCACGGCCGGATCGCAGACGTCGCCCAGATGCCAGATCTCGTCGGCGCCGCGCAGACGCTGGGGAAAACCGGCTGGATAGCGGTCATGCGTGTCGGCCAGAACGGCGATGCGCATGCCGCAACGGACCAGAAATTCGCCGTCTTGGCAAAGGCGTACTGCGCGCCCGCCCCAGCGCTGGGTTGACGCGGCGGCCCCGGCGCGTCGTGCTGGCATCCCGTCATGATCAGGGTCTTCGTCTCCGGCTTCTACGACATCCTGCATGCCGGCCACGTGCAGTTCTTCCGCGAGGCGCGGGCCCTCGGCGACCACCTCACCGTCTCATTCGCCTCCGCCGAGGTGCTCTGGCGCTACAAGCAGCGCCGCCGCTCCCTGCCCGACGAGCACAAGCGCGCCCTGCTCGCCGCCCTGGAACTGGTCGACGAGGTGGTCATCGGCACGGGTCTTGTCGAGGGGCTCGATTTCCAGGACGAATTCCTGCGCCTGCGGCCCGACATCCTGGCGGTGACGGAGGACGACAAATACGGCGCGGCCAAGCAGGCGCTGTGCGCGCGCGTCGGGGCGCGCTACGCCGTGCTCCCCAAGACGCCACCCCTGTTCGCCCCCATCTCCACCACCGAGATCGTCCGCTGGATCCGCGCCCCGCAGGAGGCGCCGCTGCGGGTCGATTTCGCCGGCGGCTGGCTCGACGTGCCCCGCTTCGCCCGGCCGGACGGCTACATCGTCAATTGCGCCATCGCCCCGACCGTCTCGATGCGCGCCTGGCCCTACGAGCGCAACGCCGGCCTGGGTGGCAGCGGTGCGTGGGCCCTGCTCAACGGCCACGATGGCGTGACCTCGGAACTCGATCTGGGCGTCGGCTGGCAGGACCCGGCGGTGATCGCCGAGACGGGCCTGTGCGTCTGGCGCAGTGGCCCGCGCCCGGAGCTGGAACTGAAGACTGACGGCGCCCTCCTGCGCGGGCGCCTCGCGCTGCTCTGGACGGGCCAATCCCACTCGACCCCGTCGCTTACCGGACACCCGCGCGATTTCGACGCCATTGCCCGGGCCGGCCGCACCGCCCGCGACGCGGTCTGGGCACAGGACCTGAACGGGCTGGCCGACGCCGTCCGGCAATCCTACGCCGTCCAGCGCGCCGAGGGCATGGCGCCCCTGCCCGCCGACCTGCCCGGCGCCCTGGCGTGGAAATATTGCGGCGGCGGTTTCGGCGGCTACGCGGCGTTTCTCTTCGCCGATCCGGTGGCGCGCGACGCGGCCGGTGCGCGCCCCGGGTTCCGCCCGATCGAGCCGTTCGTGGCCCGCCATTGAGGCGTCCCGCCGTCCCATGGACCGCGTTTCCGAGTTTCTCCACCGTCTCTACTTCACAGCGCCGTGGTGTTACCTCGCCTGGCCGGCAGCGGCGATGATCGCCGGCACGATCGTGGCCGCGATCCTGGGAAAATCCGCCGCCCGGCTCGGCGTCGTGCCGCGCACGCTGCCCGGCCTGCTTGGCATTGTCACCGGGCCGTTCGTGCACGCCAACGCCGCGCATCTCGCCGCCAACCTGCCGCCCTTCCTCGTGCTGGGCGCGCTCGTGCTCCGGCGCGACGAGCCGCGCTTCCTGGCCGTGGCGGCCGCGATCGCCCTGGCGCAGGGCGGACTGGTCTGGCTCTTCGGGCGCAACGCCGCGCACGTCGGCATGAGCGGGGTGATTTTCGGCTTCTTCGGCTACCTGCTCGCCGCGGCGTGGCTGACGAAATCCACCGCCGACCTGCTGGTCGCCGCCGGCATGCTGCTCTTCTACGGCGGCATGCTCGCGGGTCTGAAGCCGGCGCGCGACGGCACCTCGTGGGAGGGCCATCTCTTCGGCCTGCTCGCCGGCCTCGCCGTGGCCTGGCTGGCCATGCGGTGACCGACGGCGCGGCCGCCCGCTAGCCGCGCGCCGCGAGCCAGGCCTTGAGGTTGTCCAGGCAGCGCTCGTTCTGCGCCGCGGTGCCGATCGTGATGCGCACGTGGCGGGCCAGGTTGGCGAACGGCCGCACGATCGTGCCGCGCGCCTCGAGGAAGGTGAACGCCTTCGCCGGCTCCGGTACTGTCACCAGGATGAAATTCGCCTCCGACGGCACCCACTCCAGCCCCAGCGCGCGGAAGCCGGCGGTCAGCTGCGCCATGCCCGCGCGGTTGGTCTCCCGGCTGCGGCGCACGAAGTCGGCGTCGTCCAGCGCCGCCACCGCCGCCGCCTGGGCGACGGCGTTGACGTTGAACGGGGCGCGGGCGCGCTGCAGCAGCGCCGCGATGTCGGGCCGGGTGTAGCCATAGCCCACCCGCAGGCCGGCGAGGCCGTAGATCTTGGAGAACGTGCGCGTGCACAGCACCGGCCGGCCCTCGGCGATAACCGGGCGCAGGTCCGGCGCGCGCTCCTGGTACTCGGCGTACGCCTGATCGAGGACGAAGAGCACGTTCTCCGGCAGGTCGCGCGCGAACGCCACCAGCTCGGCCCCGCCGTTGGCGGTGCCGGTCGGATTGTCCGGGCAGTCGAGAAACACGACGCGGGTGCGGGGCGTGACCGCGGCGCGCACCGCCGCGAGGTCGTGGCGAAAATCGGGCATCGGCACCTCGACGGCCCTCGCGCCCACCAGCAGCGTGGCCAGCTTGTAGACGACGAAGCTGGTCGCGCCCATCACCGCCTCCGTACCCGGTCCGAGGAACACCCGCGCCGCGAGCTCCAGCACCTCGTTGGAGCCGTTGCCGAACACGAGCTGGTCGCGGCCGACGCCGAGGCGTTCCGCGAGCTTGGCGGTGAGGTCCCAGCACGCGCCGTCCGGATACAGATTCACCTCCCGCACCGCGGCCGCCGCCGCGGCCATCGCCTTGGGCGACGGTCCGAGGGGATTCTCGTTCGACGCGAGCTTGTCCACCCGCGCCGGGTCGAGGCCGAACTCCCGCGCCACCTGTGCGATCGGCTTGCCCGGCTGGTAAACCGGCTGGTTCAGGATCTGCGGCTGGGCGAAGCGGGCGGCATCCATGGCGGCGGGATTTTCGCCGCCATGGCTAAGCCCCGCCGCCGGAAGATGCAACGCTGCCGGCGCCGTCTATTCCTGCCAGACGGTGACGCCGGCGACCGGCACCTCGCGGGTCCCGATCAGCACGTTCGCCCCGGCGGGAATCGGCGCGGCCTGCGGCTGGTCGGTGAAGTTCGTGGCGACCCAGAAGCCGTCGCGCCAGTCGACCAGGAAGCCGTCGGCGAAATCCTCCACCGGCACGCCGGCGCGCATGAAGACGCCGCGGATCAGCGCGGCCTCGAGGTCGCCGGTGAGCGAATCGACGCCGAGGTAAGTCACCACGCCGCGGCCGAGCTTGCGGGTCACGGCCGCGACGCCGCCCGCATAATACTGGTCGGCATAATGCGCCAGCGCCACCGTGCCGTCGCCCGGCGCCAGCACCTCGCCCCAGGAGGCCCAGTCGTAGGTCTGGCCGCCATCCCTCGTGACCTTGCCGACGTACGGCGCCGGCAGCGTGTCGTAGAACGAGATCTTCGCGCCGATCAGGTCGAGGATGGGCGCGGCCCACGGGCCTTCCCAGAGATGCCCGTCGCGGTCCTTCTCGCCGGTGCGGCAGGTGACGATCAGGTGGCCGCCGTTCTCCGCATAGGACCTCCAGCGCTGCACGAGCGAGGCATCGACCAGCTGGCACGCCGGCACGACCAGGAACGGATAGCCGCTGAAATCCTGGTCCGCGGTGATCACGTCGACCGGGGCGCCGAGGCGCTTCAGGGCCCGGTATTGCTTCAAAATGTGCGCGTAGGTGTCCCAGCGCACGTTCTGCTTGTGGTTGTCCAGGTCCCAGCGGCTGTCGCGGTCGTACAGGATGGCCGTGCGGCGCGCGGCGTAGGCGGCCGGCATCGGCGCGTCGGGCCGCAGGTGCTGGCGCAGCAGCGCCATGTCGCGCTCCGCCTGCTCGTATTGCTGCCCGCCGAGGGTCGGGGTCACGCCGTCCGTGCCGACCAGCCCGTAGTGGTAGAGCTCGGCGCCGGCCAGCGGTTCGCGGTAGCGGTAGGTGCACACGAACTTCGCCCCGCCGGCGAAGGCGCGCAGCAGCCACAGATGCACCGCGCCCGGATAGGGCTGCGGATTGGTCTCGCCCCAATTCACCTGGCCGGGCTGCAGTTCCATGATGCCGAAGCGGCCGTTGATGGTGCGGTGAAAGTCCGAGGCGAAGGAAAGCGTCGCGGCGTTGCCAAGGCGGAAGCCGAGCGGGCCCTCGTTCAGGTTCCCGTGCGCCGGGTAGATCGTGTAGGTGATCAGGTCGAGATCCCGGGCGGACCGCGACGGGTCGACCGCGGCGAAGTCGTGCATGAAGTTCGTCGTGATCCACTGCCGGTGTCCGCAGTACTTCCGCAGGATGTCCGTCTGGAAACGCAGGTAGTCCGCGGCGGTGTCGGCGAACCAGCGTTGGGAGTCGAGCACGGCGTGCGGGTTGACCTGGGCGACCTGCTCCTGGGCGTTGGGGATGCGGATCTGGTCGAAGTTCTGGTAGACCTGCGACCAGAAGGCGTCCCCCCACGCGCGGTTGAGCTCCGCGATGGTGCCGTACTTCTTCGCCAGCCAGGCGCGGAAGCTGGCCTGGCAGGAATCGCAATAGCACGGCTCCTTGCCGTAATGGCTGAGCTCGTTGTCGAGCTGCCAGCCCCAGACGCGCGGGTCGTGCCCGAAACGCCGGCCGAGTTCCTCGTCGATCGCCGCGACGTATTTCCGGTAGGTCTCGACGTTCCAGCACGCCTGCTGCCGGGTGCCGTGCTGCATCCGCCGGCCGGTGGCGTCGATCATCAGCACCTCGGGGTGCGCCTGGGTCAGCCACACCGGCGGCGCCGGCGACGGCGTGCAGAGCACGACCTTGAGCCCCTGGTCGGCGCAGAGCTGCACGCAGCGCTCCAGCCAGTCGAAATCGAATTTCCCCTCCTGCGGTTCCATGAAGGCCCACGCGAACTCGCCCATGTGGACGAACTCCAGACCCATCTTCTTCATGTTGGCGATGTCGCGCGGCCACTGGTCGGCCGGCCACGCCTCGGGATAGTAATAGACACCGATCTGCATGAGATCGGCCGGCGGGAACGGCGTCGCGGCCGGTTCGGCCGGCGCCGCCCGCAGCGCCGCCGCCAGCAGGGCGCCCACCAAAAAGAAACGGTGGTTAATTCGGGTCATGGGGAACTCCTTTCAAAGGCGTCGATCACGGCGAAACCACACATCCGCGCCCCTCCGTATAATCCGGGGTCCACAGAATCCGCCCTCATCCCTTCGCCGGAGGGCTTTCCTCCGGCTCGGGCAGCCGGCCATGCAGCTCCGCCAGCTCGCGAAGGTAGCCGGCCGTGCCATCGAACAAACGATCGAGCTGGGCCGCGCGGAAGCGCCACTGCCAGTTGCCCTCGGGCCGGCTCGGGAAGTTGAAGCGCGCCTCGGCGCCGAGGCTGAGGATGTCCTGCAGGGACACGATCGCCAGCCGGCTGACCGCGCCATAGGCGGCGCGGATGAAGTCCCAGCCCACCTCCTGGCCGCTGACGCGCAGGTAGCGGCGCACGTGGTCGCGGGTCTTGTCGTCGACCGTCGCGTACCAGCCGAGGGTGGTGTCGTTGTCGTGGGTGCCCGGATAGACGACGCTGTTGGCCTCGAGGTTGTACGGCAGGTAGGGGTTCGTGCGCCGGCCGCCAAACGCGAACTGCAGGATCGCCATGCCCGGCAGGCCGGTGTCGAGGCGCAGCTGCTTCGCCGCCGGGGAGAGCTCCCCCAGATCCTCGGCGATGATCCTGGCCCCGGGGTTCGCGCGCCGGATGGATTCGAAAAAGGCCAGCCCGGGGCCCGGGCACCACTCGCCCACCCGCGCCGTCGCGGCCGGATACGGGATGCGCCAGTAGTCCGCGAAGCCGCGGAAATGGTCGATCCGCACCACGTCGTAGAGGCCGAACGCCGCGCGCATCCGGGAGTTCCACCAGGCGTAACCGTCCGCCGCGTGCGCCTTCCAGCGGTAGAGCGGATTGCCCCAGAGCTGGCCGTCGGCGGAAAAATAGTCCGGCGGCACGCCGGCCACCGCGAGCGGCCGCCCGGTCTTCTCGTCGAGTTCGAAGAGCTGCGGCGCGGACCAGGTGTCGGCGCTGTCGAGCGCGGTGAAGATCGGCACGTCGCCGATGATGCTGACGCCGCGCTTGGCGGCCGCGGCGCGCACCCGCCGCCACTGGCCGAAGAACAGGTACTGGCTGAACGCGTGGGTTTCGACCGCGGTCTCGACCTGGCCGCGCAGCTTCGATTTGAGCGCCCGGCTGTAGACCCGCGCCTCGGCCGGCCACTCCCACCACGGCCGGCCCTCGAAGTGGTCCTTGAACGCGCGGAACAGCGCGTAGGGCTCGAGCCAGGCGGCTTGGGCCTGCCGGAAGGCCGCGTAGTCGCCATAGGGCGCGGCGCCGCGCCCGGCGCGGAAATTCGCGCCCGCCTGGGCCAGCAGCGGCCACACCAGGCGGTAGAGCGCGCCGTAGTCGACCTTGTCGGCGCCGAGGAACACCAGCGGCCCGAGCGAGTCCTGGGTCAGTAGCTCGTGTTTCGTCAGCTCAAACAGGTTGATGAGGTACGGGTTGCCCGCGAAGGCCGAGAAGCACTGGTAGGGCGAGTCGCCGTAGCCGGTCGGTCCCAGCGGGCAGAGCTGCCAGTAGCGGGCGCCGGCGGCCTCGAGGAATTCGAGAAACCGGTTGAGGTGCTGGTCGAACGTGCCGATGCCGAAGTCGCCCGGCAGGCTCGTCGGGTGGAGCAGCACGCCGGCGCCGCGCGTGGTGAGCCAGTCGAACAGCGGAGGAGTGGCGGGAGCCGGAGGCGTCATCGGCGGCGCCAAGGCAAGCGGGATTCGTGCGCGCCAACAAGCAAAAGCCGCGCGCGCCTCAATATCCCGCCGCCTGGCCGTCCTTGCGGCTCTCGCTCGCGCCGAGGTAGGTGCGGTTCTTCGCGTCCCACTCGATCGCCTGGTAGCCGCCGAACCCGCCGAGGTCCACGCGGACGTCGTGCCCGCGGCGCTTGAGCTCGGCCACGGCGTCCCACGGGATGCCGCTCTCGAGGTAGACCCAGCCGCCGTCGGTCATCCGCGGGTGGTCGTAGTCGGTCGAGCCGTCGTGCTGCCAGCGCGCCGCGTCGCCCGCCTCCTGGAGGTTGAGGCCGTAGTCGATCAGGTTGACGAGGATCTGCACCTGGCCCTGCGGCTGCATCGCGCCGCCCATGACCCCGAAGGCGAGCCACGGCTGGCCGTCCTTCATCACGAACGCCGGGATGATGGTGTGGAACGGCCGCTTGCCCGGGGCGTAGACGTTGGCGTGGCCGGGCGTCATCGTGAAGATCTCACCCCGGTCCTGGAAATCGAAGCCCAGCCCGGGCACGGTGATGCCGCTGCCCATGCCACGATAGTTGCTCTGGATGAGCGAGACCATGTTGCCCTCGGCGTCGGCGGTGCAGAGGTAGATCGTGTCGCCTTCGTTCACCGGCGGGTGGCCCGGGTCGTAGCTCCGGCCGGCGCGGGTCATATCGATCAGCTTCCGGCGCTCGGCGGCGTACTCCTTTGAGATGAGCCATTTCACCGGCACCCGGGCGAACGCCGGGTCGGCGTAGAACTTGGCGCGATCCTCGTAGACGAGCTTCTTGGTCTCGATCATCGCGTGGAGGGCGTCGGCGCTGAGAAAGCCCATCTTCCGCAGGTCAAACCCCTCGAGGATATTCAGCATCTGCAACACCGCGATGCCCTGGCCGTTGGGCGGCAGTTCGTAGACGTCGTAGCCGCGGTAGTTGGTGGAGAGCGGCTCGACCCAGGTCGACGTGTGTTTTTCGAAGTCGGCCTTCCGCAGCCAGCCGCCGTTCGCGCGCATGAAGGCGTCGATCCGGTCCGCGATCTCGCCGCGGTAGAAGGCGTCGCGCCCTCCGGCGGCGATCAGCTCATAGGTGTGCGCGAGGTCGGGGTTCCTGAAGATCTCGCCCTTCTCCGGCGCGTGGCCGCCCGGCGCGAAGGTGTCGGCGAACGCGCCCGGCAGGTGCAGGGCGCGCAGGATGTCCACGTTGCGGTCCCAGTAAAAGGCGATGAGTTCGCTCACCGGGAAGCCCTCCTTTGCGTACCGGATCGCCGGGGCCAGATCCTGGGCCAGCGCCAGCCGGCCGAATTTCGCGTGTAGCTCGGCCCAGCCGTCGACCGCGCCCGGCACGCTGATCGGCAGCATGCCGAACGGCGGGATCGTGGTCCGGTGGAGCTTGGCCAGCTCGGCCTGCATCTGCTCGAAACTGAGGCCGAGCGGCGCGCGCCCCGAGGCGTTGAGGCCGTAGAGCCGGCGGGTCTTGGCGTCCCAGACGATCGCGAAGAGGTCGCCACCCGGCCCGCTGCTGATCGGCTCCATCAGCCCGAGCGTGGCGTTGGCGGCGATGGCCGCGTCGACCGCCGAGCCGCCGGCCTTGAGGATGTCGAGCCCGACCTGGGTCGCGAGCGGCTGGCTGGTGCACACCATGCCGTGTTGCGCGATAACCTCGGAGCGGGTGGCGAACGATCGGCCGGTGATGCGGTCCACTTGGGCATGGGTAACCACGGCCGGCAAAAACGCGAGCCAGCCGGCGAGAAGGGGGCGGACGGGGTGCATGGCCGCACCCTACCGCGGATCGGCCTGGGGTCAACGGGGTCGCGCGCCGCCGGGCCGTTTGCATTTTCGCCGGCCGCGGCGACCTTTCCGGCGGATGCTGACCACCCTCCTCCAGTTGATCACCCGGCGCGCGCCGGCCGATTACGACCACGCGTTCGTCCGCGGCGTCGAGGTGAAGGAGCGGATCGCGCGCAGTCCGTGGGTTGAGCGGCTCATCCTCGCGTGCTGGCTGGTGATCACCGCCAAATGCCTGCTCGTGATCTGGGCCATCGACCACTGGGCGGTGCCGTTCAGTTCCTACTGGGTCACGGTCCCGACCATCCTGATGGCGGCGCTGTGCACGGCGGTCTATTACTGGCGGGACTGAGGCGATCGCGGATTGGCGATCGCGGATCGCGGAAAGCGAATCAGTCTTGCGTTGTGTGTCCTGTCTTTCCGGTATCCGGTATCCGCAATCCCCGATCCCCAATGCCCCAGGTTTCCGGTCTCCGCAGTCCCTACGTCAAGGTCGGCCGCCTCGTCTATTTCGGGCGGATGCTGGACAAGATCCGGCTCCACGCCGCCGGCCAGCTCCCGGCCGACTACCACGCCAACCTCGGTGAGGGCCGCCCCACCCTCTTCGACGGCCGGTGCTGCCGCTTTCTCGGCGTGAAGTACGCCGACGTGGCCGCCCGCACCCTGCAGGGCGGCACCGATGAGGAGATCCTGGCGTGGTGCGAGGCCCGCGGGACCAGGCGCTCCGACGAGGAGTGCCTCATCTGGAACCGCTTCCTGATGAAGGCCGGCTGGCGCGATGACAGCAGCGGCCGGCTCCAGGAGCGGCTGCGCGAGTACGGTCTCACCGGCATTCCGATCGAGACCTTCTTCGATCTCATCGAATACGACGAGGGGCGCGATCCGGTGGCCGCGAAACCGTGGCTCTGGTGAGCCGCCGCCGGAGCGTGGGTCCGATCGCGTTCCCGTCCGCCGCATGAACCTCATTGTCATGGGAGTGGCCGGGGCGGGCAAAACGACCGTCGGCCGGCAACTCGCCGCCCGGCTGGGCGGCCGTTGGCGGTTCGATGACGCGGACGATTTTCATCCACCCGCCAACGTCGCGAAAATGGCCGGCGGCACGCCGCTGACCGACGCCGACCGCGCGCCGTGGCTCGAGGCGTTGCGCGCCCACCTCGCCACCTGCGCCGCCCGCGGCGACTCCGTCGTCCTCGCCTGTTCCGCGCTGAAAGAGGCCTATCGCCGCCGCCTGGCCGTGCCCGGGGTGGCGACCCGCTTCGTCTACCTGCGCGCCGCGGAGGCTACGATTCGCGCCCGCCTCGAGCGGCGCCGGCGCCATTACCTGAAGGCGCCCCTGCTGCGGAGCCAGTTCGCCACCCTCGAGGAGCCCGCCCCGGATGAGGCGCTGGTGGTCGACGCCGCCCGGCCCCCGGCCGAGGCCGTGGAGCAGATCCTCGCCGGGCTCGGGCTCCGGCGCGCCGCGCGAGCGGCCTCGCCTCGCGCGTCCTGAGCGCCAAACTGGGAGATCCCGCCATGTCCCCGGCCGTCGTCACCCGTCTCCGCCTCCTGGCCAGCGTGCTCAGCGTCCTGCTGGTGGGTGCGATCGCCGTCGTCCTCGCCCTCTGGTGGGTGATGCGCCGCAGCCTGCCGGTGCTCGACGGCGCGGCGCCGCTGCCCGGGCTTTCGGCCCCGGTCGCGGTCGAGCGCGATGCCTTCGGCATGCCGACGATCCGCGGCGTCACCCGCGCGGACGTCGCGCGCGCCCTCGGCTACGTGCACGCCCAGGACCGTTTCTTTCAGATGGACCTGCTGCGGCGCCGCTCGGCGGGGGAACTCGCCGAACTCTTCGGCGCCGCGGCGGTGCCGGTGGACCAGGCCGCGCGGGTCCATCGGTTCCGCGCGCTCGCCCGCCAGGCGCTCGCCCTGCTGCCGCCCGACCAGCGCGCGCTGGTCGACGCCTATACCGCCGGGGTCAACGCCGGACTGGCCGCGCTGCGGGCCAAGCCCTTCGAGTACTACATTCTCCGCGTGGCGCCCCGGCCGTGGCGGCCGGAGGACACCCTTCTTGTCGGTTACGCCGAGGTCCTGGATCTGCAGGACTCCGACGCCGACTACGAACGCATGCTGGCCGCGATCCACGACGCCTACGGTCGGCCGATGCTCGATTTCCTCGTGCCGCGCGGCACCGAGTACGACGCCGCGCTCGACGGCAGCACCTTTCCGGTGCCCCCCCTGCCGGGCCCGGACGTCATCGACCTGCGCAAGCCGCGGCGCGATGCCGCCCGCGCCGCGAACGCCGCCACGTACCTCGCCCGCGGCCCCGAGCCCGCCGACGCGCCCGCCGCCGGCTCCAATGCGTTCGCCCTGGCCGGCCGCCGCACCACCACCGGCGCCGCGCTGCTGGCGAACGACATGCACCTCAGCCTCCGGGTGCCCAACATCTGGTACCGCGTCTCTCTGGAATGGGGCAAAGACGCCGACACCCATCGCGTCACCGGCGTCACCATCCCCGGCGTGCCGATCATCATCGCCGGCAGCAACGGGCGGATCGCGTGGGGATTCACCAACAGCTACACGGACACCGCCGACGTCGTGGTCGTCGAACCCAGCTCCGTCGATCCGCTGCTGTATCGCAACGGCACCGATCTGCTTCTCATGGAGGACCGCCACGACGCGATCCAGGTTAAGGGCGGCAAACCGGTTGACGCGCCCAGCCGCTGGACCATCTGGGGTCCGGTGATCGGCGAGGAGGAGCACCACCGCGCCCTGGCGCTGCACTGGGTCTTCGACGATCCCTCGGCGATGAACCTCGGTCTGGTTGCGCTGGAGACCGCGCCGGACGTGCCCACCGTGCTCGCCGCCGCGCCCGCCTTCGGCATGCCCGCACAGAATCTCGTCGTGGCCGACCGCGCCGGCGCCATCGGCTGGACCATCGCGGGACGCCTGCCGCGGCGCGTGGGCTACGACGGCCGGCTGCCAACGACCTGGGCCTACGGCGACCGCCGGTGGGACGGCTACCTGCCGCCGGCCGAATACCCGCGCGTGCTGTCACCCCCCGCGGGCCAGATCTGGTCCGCCAACAACCGCGCCGTGGGCGGCGCCGACTACGCCAAGCTGGGCGACGGCGGCTACATGGGTTCCGCCCGCGCCCGCCAGGTGCGCGATGATCTCACCGCCCTCACGGTCCCGGCCACGCCCCGGGACCTGCTCGGCGTGCAGCTTGACGACCGTGCCCTGCTGCTCGACCGCTGGCAGCGCCTGCTGCTCGCCACCCTCACGCCCGACGCCATCGCCGGGAAGCCGGGCCGCGCCGAACTGCGCCGGCTGGCGGCGCAGTGGACGGGCCGCGCCGAGACCGCCTCCGTGGCCTACACCCTCGTCCGCCGATGGCGCGACTTCGTGGCCCAGCGCACCCTCGACCCGATCTTCGCCCCGTGCCGCGACCTCTACGAGCCGTTCGATTTCCACCGGCTCAACTACGAGGAGCCGCTCTGGCGGCTGCTACAGGCGCGACCGCCCTATTTCCTCACGCCCGATTATTTCTCCTGGGACGAGCTGCTCCTGGCCGCCGCGGACGACGTCGTGCGCTGGGGCGACCACCAGAGCCGGCCGCTGGACCATCTCACCTGGGGCCGGCGCAACACCGCACACATCGCCCATCCCTTCAGCCGGTTCCTGCCCGGCCTGCTCGCGCGCTTCCTCGACATGCCCGCCGAGCCGCTGCCGGGCGACAACAACATGCCGCGGGTGCAGTCACCGGACTTCGGCGCCTCGGAGCGGTTTATTGTTTCCCCGGGTCACGAGGCGGAGGGCATTTTCGAGATGCCGGGCGGCGAAAGCGGCAATCCGCTCTCGCCGTTTTACCGCGCCGGCTACGAAGCCTGGGCGCACGGCGAACCAACGCCGTTCCTACCGGGACCGACCCGCCACACGCTGCGGCTGCAGCCCTGAGCGGGGGGCGCGGCCCGCGGCCTCAGGAGCGCCAGCGCCAGCGGAGATGGCGCAGCCCCCACCACGTCATCCCGAGCAGCTCCCAGCCGTGGCGGAAGCGCGAGATGTTGGTGGCGCCGTAGGTGCGGTCGCCGTACCGCACCGGCACGTCGCGGATGCGCAGGTCGAGCAGGGCCGCGCCGAAGAGCAGGTTGAAATCGCCGAAGGGATCGAACTCGCCGAACGCGGCGATGCGGTGGCGCAACCGTTCGTAGTCGGCCCGCAGCAGCAGCTTGGTGCCGCAGAGGCTGTCCTTGATCGGCTGGCCGAGCACGTAGCTCAGCGCGAGGGAGAAGAACTTGTTGCCGAGCAGATTCAGGAACCGCATCGCGCGCTTTTCCATCGGGTAGACGAGCCGGCTGCCGTTGACAAACTCGGCCGCGCCGCCGGCCAGCGCGGCGAAAAACTTCGGCAGTTCCTCGGGCGCCGCCGTAAGGTCCGCGTCCTGAATCGCCACCGCGTCGCCCGTCGCCGCCGCCAGGCCCGTGCGCACCGCGTCCCACTTGCCCGCGCCCGGCTGCTGCAGGGCGCGCACGCGATGCGGGCCGCGGTACGCGGCCAGTTCGCGCTGGATCACCGCCCAGGTGTCATCGCGGCTGTGCCCCTCGACGAAGATGATCTCGGTGCCGCGGCCGAGCACGGGCGTGCGGTCGAGCACCGCGCGGATGTTGCCGGCCTCGTTGCGCGCCGGCACCACCACCGTGCAGCCGACCTCCCCCGCCAGGACCGGCGCGCGCCGCGGCCGCGCCGTGATGGCCAGCGTCAGGCCGAGGTGGCGGAGCAGCGGCAGCTTCACGACCAGGCCGTTCAGCAGCGGCGTGAGCAACGGCACCTCGAAGGGCAGCAACTGCAGCCGCTCGAACCCCACCACCTCCCAGCCCGCCAGCTCCAGCAGGTTGAACAGGTCGGCGTGCGACAGCCAGTTGCTCGGCGGCTGCGGGCTGACCAGTCCGAACGCCACCGCCAGCCGGAGCGGGAACAGCCACAGGGTGTTGATCGTCGTCAGGTGCAGGCGCGTCCGCGGGTGGGCCGCGGCCTGGAGGCGCTCGAGCGTCGCCTGGATATCGCCCAGGTAGGGTGTGAGATAGTCGAGGATGATGTGATCGAACGGTTCCTCGAGGGCGGCGCCCTCCACGTCGGCCTCGCGAAATTCCAGTGCCGCCGCCGCGTGGCGCTCGCGCGCCCGGGCGACCATGTGCGGGCTGAAGTCAATGCCCAGGCCGCGCGCAGGGCGCAGGCCGGCCAGCAGGTCGCCGGCGCCGCAGCCGCACTCCAGCACCCGCCCGCCCTCGGGGATGTGGTGCCGGAAAAAGCGCAGCATCTGCGCGTGGAAGCCGCGCTGGGCCCGGCGGGGCCCGGCGTCGTGGTCGGCGACCCAGTCGAAATGGTCGCGCAGGGACGGCACTGAGGGGTTGGTCGACATCGGCAGCGGGGGCCGGCCCGGCGGGCGGCGCAGCACCGGCCCAAGGCTAAGCCGCCGCCGCGTGGCGGGGCCAGTGGTTTTTCAGCCCGCGTACGCCGGGGCGGGGAGCCCGCGGACCCCGGGACGCAGGCGGAACAGGCCGCCGGCCAGCGGCTGGGCGGCGAGTTGCGCCTCGGTGAGCCCGTCGCGCGCGGAGGTGACGTAGAGCGTGTCCAGCTCCGGCCCGCCGAAGGCGCACGAGGTGGTGCGTTCCACCGGCAGGCGCACCTGCTGAAGCAGGGCGCCCGTCCGCGGATTCCAGCGGG
Source organism: Opitutaceae bacterium (assembly GCA_035502155.1). GTDB lineage: Bacteria > Verrucomicrobiota > Verrucomicrobiia > Opitutales > Opitutaceae > Fen-1467. The sequence goes on along the minus strand of DATJUU010000248.1, from coordinate 2,346 downwards.
TCAAACCCCAGCCCTCCCACATCGCAATCCAGAGCATGCCCTCCGCGTCCAGCGTGGATCCGTCCGGGCGGCCGAGCTCCGGCGGGATGGTGATGACGGGGCGGCGGTTCGCGATGGCGCCGGTCGCGTCGTCGTAGTCGAAGGCGTCCACCCGCCGCAGCGGCGTGTCGATGTAGTACATCGTGCGCCGGTCGAGGCTCCAGGCGAGGCCGTTGGACGTGCCCACGCCGCGCACCATGACGTGCACCGTCCCGTCCGGATCAAAGCGATAGAGTTTCCCCGGGGGATTCGGGGTTTTCTGGAACGCCATGGTTCCCGCCCAGAAGCGCCCCGCCGGGTCGCATTTGCCGTCGTTGAACCGCGCCAGCACCGGGTCGTGTTCCGGCGGCGGCGGCAACGGCGACACGCGGCCAGAGTCCAGGTCGAGCGCGGCGAGGCCGGTCTGCAGCGCCACCATCAGGCCACCGGCGCGGCGCGGCACCACGGTGCCGACCCGCTGGCCGACGTCCAGGCCGCGATTCCCGCCCGTGACCGGGTCGAAGGTGAAGACGCGGTGGGCTTCGATGTCGATCCAGTGCAGGCGCTGGAGCCCCGGGTTCCAGATCGCGCCTTCGCCCAGCCGCGCGTGGGCATCGAGCACCAGTTCCGGATCGGTCGATTGCGCCATGACGGGGCCGCGGGGTTGGGATGAACCGGAGGGAATTTGCGCGGCGGCGCGCCCGCTCACGCGCCGGTGGTCTCGTCCTTCTTCCGGCGGGGTCGGCGCGGCCTCCCGGTCGCCGCCGGTCCGGCCTCGTCCTCGGCCGCCGCGCCGGCGAACTTCGACGCCTTGGCGTTCAGCCACAGCTCGCCGCGGGCGTTGCGGTTCAGCCAGAAAATCTCACCGGCGTGTTCAATGAAAACCGGCTTCTCCCGCGCCTTTTCGGGCACCTTCAGGCCGGCCCCGGTCAGCCCGGCGAGCAGTTCCCCGGGCGTCTTGTTCAACTGCGCCGCGAGCCGGCCGGTTTCCGCCGCCACGCCGCCGCGTTTTGTCTCCTTGAGCAGCAGGCGGACCGCCGCGAGCGGCGACCCCTGCGGCGCTGGGGCGGCCGGCGGCGGGGCGAGCGGCAACTCGGGCTGGGCCGCGCCGGCTTCCGCCGCCGTGCCCTCCCGCGCATTGATCCAAGTCTGACCGCTCTTGTCGCGGTTGAGCCAGTAAGTGAAGCCGCCGATCTCGACCCGCGCGGGCCGGTCGCCGGCCGAGGCCGGCATCGCCAGTCCGAGGGCGGCGAACGCCGCCTCCAGCGCGCCCCGCTCCGTCTTCAGCGCCCGCGCCAGATAGGATAGGCTGCCGGACCAGCCGGGCTCGTGGCGGTTGCGCCGCATCATCGGCCGCAGGCGGTCGAGCAGCGCCGGGCCGGCGGGGACCATTTCGGATTTCGGATCGTGGATACCGGAAAGCGCCGACGACTCCGCTCCACCCTCCGGCGGTGTGCCTTCTCTTTCCGATTTCCGCTCTCCGGTTTCCGGTATCGGGCCGCCCTCCACCTTCGTCCCCGGCACCACCTTGAACGCCGCGCGGGGCTTTTCCTTCGTGTTCACCCAGAGCTGGTGGCGGTGGTTGAAGTTCAGCCAATACAGGTCGCCATCGTACTCGAGGTGGGCGGGCGGGTCCTTCGGCCCCGCGGGAATCGTGAATCCGCACTCCTTCAGCGCCTCGACCAGGTCGGCCTCCGTCTGGCCGAACTTCTTGGCGAGGTACTCGACGCTGGCCGCCATGCCGGGACCTTTCTCGTTTCGCCGCATGTGCGGCCGGATCGCCTCGAAAAAGGTCGGCAGTTCCTCCTCCTCGAACTGGTCGTCATCGTCCGCGGCGGCGCCGTCGTCCTCCGCGTCCTCCTCCTCGCCGCCGTGCACCGGCCGGAGCGACTCCTCGCGGGCCAGCAGCGATTCGCGGCGCTCCTCGGCCTCGGCGCGCAGGGCGGCCGTGTCCAGGGCGGGGGCGGCCTTCTCCTCCGGCGGCGCCGGGAGCGCGCCCGATTTCAGGCCGGGGCCGGCCGCCAGCGACGCCTCCATTGTCCAATCGCGCGCCACCGGCCGCCGGGCGAGGCCGTAGAACGCGAGCGGGTTGTCGGGGCGCGTCTGGTAATGAACGATCTCCCATTCGTCCTTGCCCAGCTGGTTCAGATGCTGCTCCAGCAGCTGCGGCGAGGCGAAGCCCAGCGGTCCGCTGGTGATGATCTTGTATTCCCAGACTGGCATGGAGGGCGAAAAGGAGTTTCACCCATTCCAGAAGGCGGGAGCGTTGCCCAGCAAAAAACGCGGGCGGGCGCGGAAATCCGCGGCTGCGGCCGGCGGGCCGTTTCA
>DATJUU010000247.1:0-2281 GCA_035502155.1 Opitutaceae bacterium | reverse complement strand
GATCCCCGGCTCGACCGAGCTGCGCTGCAGCGAGTTCGCGTCGGAGATGATCAAGAACATGTAGCGCCGTCGGCATCGCGCCGCCGCGGCACACGTCCATCCGGCGGGGCTTTGCGCCCGGCCTTTGGTCCGGTCGCTCGGCACCTACGGGGCGATCAGGCCGATCGTCCGCAGCCACGTTTCGAACAGTTCGGGCCAGGCGGTGATCGGCCGCCCGGTGCGGCGCAGGCCGAACCCGTGTCCGCCCTGCGCATAGAGGTGCATTTCGACCGGGACGCCGGCGTTCTTGAGCGCGGTGTAATAGACCAGCGCGTCGTTCACGTTGTCCACGTGGTCGTCCTCCGCCTGCAGCAGGAACGTGGGCGGCGTCTCGCGGGTGACGGGGACGTTCGGATTCAGCACCAGGTCCTTGGTGTCGAGCCACAGGTGTCCGGGGTACAGGGCCGCCGCGAAATCGGGACGGCAGCTCTCGTCATCGGCGGCGTCCACGGCCGGATAGAGCCGCCGGTCGTAATGCGTGCTGAGGGCCGCCACCAGGTGCCCGCCCGCCGAGAATCCCATCACCCCGATCCGGTGCGGATCAATGTGCCACGCGGCGGCGTGGAAGCGCACCAACCCCACTGTCCGTTGCGCGTCCTCCAAGGCCATCGGAGATTCCGGATAGGCGCCATTGTTCGGTCGCGACCGCGGCGCCGGGACGCGGTATTTCAACAGGACGCCGGTGATCCCGTGGGCGGCCAGCCATGCGCAGACCTCCTCGCCCTCGAGATCGACGGCCAGAATCTCGTAGCCTCCGCCGGGAAACACGACGACCGCCACGCCGGTGTTCTTCCCGGCCGGCGAATAGACGGTCATGGTGGGCTGCGCGACATTGCTGACCGCGAGCCACGGCCGGCCGGCCACGGGAATCTTCCGGACGATCGTCACGGCCTCGGGGCCCGCGGCCGGGCGCGCGTCCGGCACAGACGCCGGCCAGATTGGCGCCTGCACGTGCCCCGGCGAGGGCTGCCAGACAGGCGGCGCCGCGCTCAGCCCGACGGCCGCAAGCACGGCAACAATGACGCTGGCTGGGAGTTTCATACTTCACCCGTCGCTTTGTTCGCGGGATTTCGCAAGCTTGTGAATGGGCGGTCCGCGGCAGGGATGCGCGAAGCTGGACCGCTGCGCCTGCGGGATTGCGCCACGAGGGCGGGATCGTTTTCATGCGCCTGATTCCGCCGCCCATGAAAGCCACCCCGCTCGTTTGCTGCACCCTGCTCCTGCTCGCGCCGGCCGCCGCCCCTGCCGCCGCGACCGACGCCGACCTGAAACTCACCTACGACGCGCCGGCGCAGGACTGGGAGAAGGAGGCGCTGCCCATCGGCAACGGCCGGATCGGCGCCATGCTGTTCGGCGGCCTCGAGCGCGACCGGATCCAGTTCAACGACATCAGCCTCTGGAGCGGTGACGAGCAGGTGATGGGCGCTTATCAGGCCTTCGGCAACCTCTACCTCGACCTGCCGGGCCACGACCTCGGAGCGACCGACTACACGCGCGAGCTCGACCTCGCCCGCGGCGTGCACGTCGTGAGCTACCGCAAGGACGGCGTGACCTACCGCCGCGAGATCTTTGCCAGCCACCCTGACCAGGTGATCGTCATCCGCCTCACCGCCGACCGCGCCGGCGCCTACACCGGCGACGTCGAGCTGACCGACATGCACGACGCGCGGATCGCGGCGGCGGGCAACCGCGTTTACGCCCTGGGCACGCTCGCCGGATTCCAGGCGGTCGATCGCGACAACCCGCAGCCCAGCCCGCCGTCCGGCAACGTAATGGACTACGCGAGCCAGGTGGCGGTGGTGCACGAGGGCGGGACGCTGGTGGTGGACGGCGCGAAGCTCGCCTTCCAGGGCTGCGACGCCGTGACGGTCATCCTCGGCGCCGGCACCAGCTACGTGCTCGACGCGGCGCGCCATTTCCAGGGCGAGCATCCCCAGGCGCGGGTGACGGCGCAGGTGGGTGCGGCGGCGGCGAAACCCTACGCGACGCTGCTGGCCGACCACGAGAAGGACTACCGCGCGCTGTTCGGCCGCGTGACGCTCGACCTGGGCCGGACGCCGCCGGAGCGGCGGCTGCTCCCGACGGACCAGCGCCTCGCCGCCTACACCGAGGCGGGCGGCGATCCGGGGCTCGAGGCCCTCTATTTCCAGTACGGCCGCTACCTGCTGCTCTCGAGCTCGCGCGACCTGCTGCCGGCGAACCTCCAGGGCCTGTGGAACAACAGCCTCACGCCGCCGTGGAA
>DATJUU010000246.1:0-11701 GCA_035502155.1 Opitutaceae bacterium | reverse complement strand
ACTACCTCGCCTTCTTCAACGTCCTCGCCGGCGGACCCGCGCACGCCTACCGGCACCTGGTCGACAGCTCGCTGGACTGGGGGCAGGACCTGCCCGGGGTGGCACGCTACCTCGACCGCCATCCCGCGACCGGGCCCGTCTACCTGTCGTATTTCGGCAGCGCCAGCCCCAACTACTACCTGCCGCCGGCGAAACACGTGCGCTACCTCTACTCCTACCTCGGCCAGGACTGCCCGCCGGCGATGGCCGTCGTGCGCCTGCCGACGGACAACCTCAAGCCGCGCCTCGCCGCCCTGGTGCGGGACAATCCCGACTACAATATCGTCGGCGAGGGCCACACCGGCGCCAACGAGGAGAGCCTGGCGCTGCTGCTGCGGCCGGAGGCGCTGCGCCTCACCGGCGGCACCTATTTCATCAGCGCCTCCATGCTGCAGCCGGTGATGTACCAGCTGCAGGGACCCCTGGGCCCGTGGAACCGGCGGTACGAGGATGCCTACCAGACGCTCGCCGCGCGGGTGCGCCCGCTGCTGAGCGCCGACCCGGCGGCGCGTCTCGCCGCGCTCAGCAAGCTCCCGCTGGAGGACTGGGTGACGACCCTGGCCTATTACCGGATGTGCCGCCTGGCGCGGCTGACCGCCTTTCTGCGCGAGCGCGAGCCCGACGCCAACGTGAACTACTCGATTCTCGTCTACAGACTGAGCGACGCGGACTTGGCGCGGGCCCTCGACGGTCCGCCGCCCCCGCTCGGCCCCGATTTCGTCCGGAAGGCGCTGGGCGCCGGGCCGCCTTGATTTGCGCCCGGGCGCCCGGCAGAGTCGCGCCGGCGCCCCCGCCGTTCCCCCGCCCATGACCCTCTCCCTCCGTTCCCCCGCCTGGATGGCGCGCTGGCGCGCCGGCGCCGCCCGGCTCGGCACGCCCGCCGCCGTTCCTGCGGCCGTCGCGGTGGGCCTGCTTCCCCCGCTGGTCTTCGTGTTCTACACCCGCGAGATCTGGGAGGATTTCTTCATCACCTACCGCTTCAGCGAGAATCTCGCCCGCGGCCACGGCCTGGTCTACACCGCGGGCGAACGCATCTACGGCTTCACCTCGCCGCTGAACACGCTGCTGCCGGCCCTGTTCGCGCTGCTGACCGGCGCCGGAAGCTACACCGCGCCGCTCTGGCTTTACCGGCTGGTCTCGCTGGCCGGACTGGCGCTGGCGCTGGCGGCGGTGGCCCGCCTGCTGACGCGCGAGCACGCCGCCCCCAGTCCCGGATGGTTCGCCGGCCTGTTGTTTCCGCTGCTCGCAACGCTCGAGATCAAGATCACCGCCTTCACCATGAACGGCCAGGAGACGGGCTTGGTGCTGGCGTTTCTCGGGCCCGCCTTCGCCCTCGCCTGGCGCGGGTGGACGGAGCGCCCGATGCTCGGCGGCTTGCTCTGCGCCGGATTGATGTACAGCCGGCCGGACGCGTTCGCCTACATCGGCGCCATCGGCATCGCCGCGCTCGCCTTCGCCCCGGCGGAGCGGCGCGCGCTGTTCCGGGCGTTCCTGAAATCGGCGGCGGTGTGCGCGCTGCTTTACCTCCCGTGGTTCGTCTTCACCTGGGCGTACTACGGTTCGCCGGTGCCCCACACGGTCGTCGCCAAGTATGGCGTCGAGGTGGACCCGGCCTCGGCCTGGGGCGCGACGGCCTCGCTCGCCTCCGGCATTCGCAAGGCGCCCGACGTGCTGACGTGGACGCTGGCGCCGATCTACGACTGGTTCGACAGTTTCCCCGGGGGCTGGCCGCCCTGGACGCACGACGTCGAGCTGCTGCTCACCCTGACCGCGGTGCTGTACTGGCTGCTGCCGACGCGCGACCGCCTGGGCCGGATGGCCTCGCTGGCTTCGTTCCTGATCTTTGGCTACCTGCTCTACGCCGGGTCAGTGGCCCAGTTCGCCCCCTGGTATTATCCACCGCTGGCGTTCCTGAGCCTGCTGACGCTCACCTGCGCGATCCTCACCGGGTCCGGGGCGATCCGGCGGGTCTGGGCGTCCCGGTGCGCCGCGGCCCTGGCGGGGGCGGGGCTGCTGGCGTTTCTCGCGCTGCTCTTCACCGCCTCGCTGCGGCCTCTCCGCTTCCAGCAGGCGGTGATCGAATGGGGCAATCGGCGGCTGATCGGTCTGTGGCTGAAGGACCATGTGAAACCCGGCGACGGCGTGTACCTCGAGCCGCTCGGCTACATCGGGTACTTCAGCCAGTGCAAGATGCTCGACTGGCCCGGGCTCGTCTCGTCCGAGGTGGTAGCGGCCCGGCGGCAGATCAGCCGGAAGGCGGGCTACACCTGGCTGGAGGCCGCGGAGGTCCTCAAGCCGGCGTGGATCGTCGCGCGGGGCTCCGAGGCGCAGGCCTTGCAGGCGTCCACCATCCTGGGACCGAATTACCACCTGATGAAGGTGTTCGACGTCTCGGAGCAGGTAAAAGCGGAGGGCGTGCGGCCCGGGATGCGGATGGTCTATTCCGAGGTCGGCTACGGGGTTTTCCGCCACAATCCCTGAGCGGACCGGCGCCGGATCCCGCGCCGCGCCGGGCCGCGGGATGCAAAAAAATCTTGAATCACGCGACCGGCCCCGCTGTCACAAGCGGACAAGCCCCCAGCCTTTTGACTCCCCATCAAACCGCTCCTACGGTGGCCCCCATGCCCTCCGCCCAGCCTGGCCGCCACACCCGGTCCGGCCGCCCCGCGGCGGCGTGGCGCGCGGCGCGCCCCGCCCTGCTGCTGGCACTGCTCCTGCCGGTCCCGCTCGCGGCGCTGTCGAGCAACGGTCCGCGGGTGGCCTTCACCGACAGCATCCGCGAGATCCCGGCGGCCAGCCCGGGCGCGACGCCCGATCCGCGTCATGCCGCGATCGTGCGCGCCGCCCTGAGCCCGGCGGAGACATCGGCCCCGATGGACGTCGAGGTGGCGCTGCGCATGCGCAATTTCGCCGAACTGCAGGCGCGGGTCGCGCGTGGCGAGATCATCGCGCCCGACGAAATGGCCGCGAAGTATTTCCCGCTGCCCGCCGACTATGCGGCGGTGGTGGCGTGGGTCGGCGCCCAAGGGCTGACCATCACGCACCAGGATCCCACCCGGCTGAGCGTCTTCGTGCGGGGCACGGTCCGCCAGCTCCAGGATATCTTCCAGATGGACTTCGCCCGCGTGGCGTTCGAGGGCGGCGAATTCACCTCGGCCGTCACGGCGCCGAACCTGCCGACGAGCCTGGCGGCGGCGCTGGTGGGCATCAACGGCCTGCAACCCCATCTCCGGCCCCACAAGATGGCCGCCGCGCCGGACCCGCGGCCGCTTTCCCTCAACTCCAACGCGCCGCCGTATATTCCGTCGCAGATCCTCAAGGCCTACAACGCCAACAGCCTGAACCTCGACGGGACCGGACAGACCATCGCCATTGTCATCGACACCTTCCCGGCCGACAACGATCTCACCACCTTCTGGACCCAGTGCCACGTCAACCAGGCCATCGGCAACACCCAACACCTCAGCAACGTCACCAAGATCCAGGTGATCAACGGATCGCTCGCCGGCGTCGGCCCGGAGGAAGCCACGATCGATGCCGAGTTGACGAGTTCCCTCGCCCCGGGAGCCAAGATCCGGGTCTATGCGACCACCGACCTGAATCCCAGCTACCTCAGCCAGGCTTACCAGGAAGTCTACAATGACGCCTCGACCAATCCGGGGCTGCATCAGCTCGACCTCTCCTACGGCATCAACGAGGACCAGGTGTCCAACAGCGAGCTGCGCAGCGACGGCCAGATCTTCGCGGCCCTGGCGGCACGCGGCGTCACGATCTTCGCCTCGTCGGGCGACGGCGGCTCGAACCCCAATGCCAGCACGGGCAGCTACGCCGCCACCGCCGCGGCGCAGCCGGGCCATCCGGCCAGCGATCCCAGCGTGACCGGCGTCGGCGCCACCACCCTGACGCTCGACCTGGGCTCGGGGAACGAGGCCGGCGAGACCGGCTGGTCCATTGGCACCTATTCCGGCGGCCAGGCCGCCAGCGGCGGCGGTGTGAGCCGGGTCTTCACGCGGCCCACCTGGCAGACCGGTCCCGGGGTGCCGTCCGGCACCATGCGCCTGGTGCCCGACGTCGCGGCCACCGGCGATCCGAGCGACGGCTGCTACATCGTGGTCAATGGCAGCGGGGTCATCTTCGGCGGCACGAGCGTGAGCGCCCCCATCTGGGCCGGCTTCTGCGCCCTGCTCAACCAGGCCCGCGCCGCCGCCGGCCTCGACCCGATCGGCCTGCTGGGACCAAAGATCTATCCGCTGATCGGTACCACCAGCCTGCGGGACATCACCAGCGGCAATAATGGCGCCTACAATTGCGGTCCCGGCTACGACCTCGTGACCGGCGTCGGCACGCCCATCATGTCGACACTGGTCCAGTCGCTGGCCCCGGCATCGCCCAGCCCGGCGATCCTGATCCAGCCCGTGAGCCTGACGATTGCGCCCGGCCAGGATGCGGTCTTCAGCGTGACGGCCACGGGCAGCCCCCTGCCCTCCTACCAGTGGCAGCGCGAGGCCGCCGGCACCTCGACCTGGGCCAACCTGGGCAACGGCAGCCCCTATTCCGGAGCGACCGCCGGCACGCTCACCGTGAGCCCCGCCATCACGACCATGAGCGGCGACCTGTTTCAGTGCATCGTCACAAACACCAACGGCACCGCGACGACCGCGCCCGCCGCGCTCGTCGTCAGCTATCCGCTCGTCGTGATGACGCTCGCCGGCTCGGCCGGCAACAGCGGGAGCACCGACGGCACCGGCACCGCCGCGCGCTTCACCGATCCCGCGGACGTGACCGTGGACGGCGCCGGCAACGTCTACGTCAGCGACACTGACAATTTCGCGATCCGCAAGATCACGCCCGCCGGCGCCGTCACCACGCTGGCCGGCCTCGCCGGCGCCCGCGGGAGCACCGACGGCACCGCGTCCGCCGCGCGGTTCAATCATCCCACCGGCATCACCGTGGACGGCGCGGGCAACGTCTACGTCGCCGACACGGACAACGAAACCATCCGCAAGATCACCGCGGCCGGCGTCGTCACCACCGTCGCCGGACAGGCCGGGCGCACCGGGAGCGCCGACGGCACGGGCACCGCCGCGCAATTCTCCTCGCCCTCCGACGTCAACGTCGACTCGGCCGGCAATCTCTACATCGCCGACGCCGGCAACAACACGATCCGCCGGATCACGCCGACCGGCGTTGTCACCACCGTCGCGGGCGTGGCGGGCGCGAGCGGCTCGACGGACGGCACCGGCGCCGGCGCGCGGTTCTCCTCGCCCGAAGGCGTGACGGTGGACGGCGCCGGCAACCTGTACGTCGCCGACACCAACAACCAGACGATCCGCAAAATCTCGCCCGCGGGCGCCGTAACCACCCTGGCCGGCGCGGCCGGGGTCAGCGGCGGCGCCGACGGCCCGGGAAGCGTCGCCCGGTTCCAGAATCCGTCGGATCTCACGGTCGACAGTGCCGGCAACGTCTACGTCGCCGACACCGACAATCACGCGATCCGCAAGATTTCGCCGGGAGGCACGGTGGCGACGGTGGCCGGCACGGTGGGCACCAGCGGGAGCGGCGACGGGATGGGCACCGCCGCCCGGTTCTTCTATCCCACCGGCGTCGTCGCCGATGCGGGCAGCAACGTCTACGTGGCCGACACCGACAACCACACGGTGCGCAAGGCCGCGCCGGTGTCGGCGCCGACGATCTCGGTGCAGCCGCAAAGCCAGACCGCCAATGCGGGGGACAGCGTCACATTTTCCGTCACCGCCACCGGCGTACCGGCGCCGACGTACCAGTGGTATCTTGGGACGACGGCGCTCACCGGCTCCACCGCCACCACGGCCAGCCTGGGCCTGTCCAACGTCCAGACGGGCAACGCGGGCAGCTATTCGGTCGTGGTATCCAACCTGGCCGGCAGCGTGACCAGCAGCGCCGCGACGCTCACCGTCAACGCCGTTACACCGGCGGCATCCACCCCCAGCGGTTCGTCGGGAAGTGGAGGCGGTGGTGGCGGTGGCGGTCTGCCGGCGTGGTTCGCCGGCGCTCTGGCCCTGCTGGGCGCGGCGCGCGGACTCACCCCGCGCCGGACTCGATTCACCGGCTGATCCGGCAAGACGCCGCTGACGCCTCCGGGCCCAGCCTCAAAACGGCCGGGCGCGGATGATGATAGTGCGGGTGAAAACCTCCGAGTTCGCCTCGGCCAGCGTCCACCAGTAGTCACCCGGCGCCACGCCGGCCGGCGGGGCCAGGCGGCCGGCCTCGTAGGCGGCGATCGCACGCGCGCCCTCGTCAGTGAGCACGCGGAGCAACACCTCGGCCACCTCGGGAAAGGCATGGCGGTAGTAATCGTCCGGCGCCGGGGTGCCGCTCCGGGCCAAGTGCTCCGTCTCGTCCGCCGGCGGCAGCGCGGCGGTCAACGCGCCGCCGGGCGGACCGGCGCCCGCCGCCGCCGCCCGGGCCGGAAAGATCAGGCGCAAGGCCCCGCGCTCCCGGACGTAGAGGCGCACGTTGAAATCGATGACGTTGTCCGCCAGCGCCGCGCCGAGCGGCGGCCGCAGCAGATTGCCCGGATCGCCGGCGGTGGCGCTCGGCGTCTGGTAGGGCGTCGCCGGCGAGGCCGCGGGATCGAGGTGGTAGCCGGCCTCGAACGTCCCGGGGGCGCCGCCGGTGGTGCGGGTCCGCCGCACCTCGGCACGGAACAGCAGGTAGCGCTGCTCGGAAGCGGCGCTGGAGGTGACATTCTGGCGGATGAGCTGATAGGCCACGGCCACCGGCGCCGACAGATCGGCGACGCTCGCATTGGTGTCGGGCTTGGTCGTGAAGAATCGCAGCCAGACGCCGGCGACCCCGCCGCGGGCGTCGGTGAGCGACGGCGCGGCGAGGGCGAGGGTCCGCGGATGCGAATTGCCGGGCTTCCCCTGCGCGGCGACGGCGGCGGCCTGCCACCGCCCCGAGCGGCCCGTGTCGGGGAGCACCGTCGCGGCCAGCCACACGTTGCCGTCGGCGCGAAACAGCGCGCCCTCGAGATCCTGCGCCAGCTGGTCGAGCGCCAGGCGCGCCTGCACCGCCCCGGCGAGCCGGCCCGCCGTCAGGTTCCATTGGCGCAGCAGCGTGGAAACGGCCGCGAGCATGAGTCCGGCCAGCAGGACGGTGATGGCGGCCGCGACCAGCAGTTCCACCAGCGTGAAGCTCCGCTGCGCCCGCCGCGGGCTGCCAGGGCTGGCCGGGCACAGGTTCATGGCCGAAGGGCGATGACGATCACCAGGCTGGAGCGCTCGGTTTCCGGAACCTCCTGCGAGGGATCGGCCGTGGGCACGGTCGCGCCGGGCGTCGGTGGACCCGCCGGCAGGCGGAACGGCCAGGTCACCCGCACGGTCAGGGCGAGGAATCCGGCACCGGCCCGATACGGGAGGTCTTCCGATTGGACGACCTCCGCCAGGAAGTAGCGATCGCGCCAGGCGATGCCGGCCAGGTCCCCGTCATCAAGCGGGCGGTCCGCGGCCGGATCCGGCGCGACGGCGCAACGCACGCGCCGGCCGTCGCGAGTGGCCACCAACCGCAGCGCCGCGCCGGAACCAGCCGGCGGCACCGCCGCGGCGAGGCCGTCAAGGCCGCATTCGGCCTGCAGCCGCTCCAGTTCGAGCTGGAGGCCGTCGGCGAGCCCCGCCGCGGTCTGGGCATCGGCGGTGGCGGCGCTCGACCGCATCGCGGGACCAAACCACCCGAGCAGCGCCACCAGCACGACGCCGGCGATCCCGATCGCGACGATCACCTCCAGCAGCGAAAACCCTCCCGGCACGCGCCGCGCCGGGCTCATGGGCCGAAGGCGCCGGCGTCGCTGAGGAGCGTGATCGCGCCCGAGGAACGCACCAGCACGCCGCGGATGGCGTCCGGATTGTCGAACACACAGGGATAAGATCCGCCCGGCTCCGACCGACCGGCCACCAGCACCAGATTACCCCCGCCGGTGGTGCCGCGGGGCGTGAACTGCAGGTAGTAGAACGAGCCGGCGGCCGCGCCGTTGATCGTCATCGCCTGGGCGGAGGCCGAAAGCGCGGTCGAGCGCCGGGCCGCCGGCCAGGACGGCGCGCCCGGGACGGCGGCGCCCGGCGGCGGCACGACATAGACGCCGAGGGGCAGCCGGAAGCCGCCGCCGTCGGCCCGCCAGCAGCCGGGATTGGCCCCGTCCTCCTGCACCACCTGCCACCAACGCAGCACGCCATCCGCGTCGGCCGGATCGGCGCTCACGGCCAGCCGGGTGTTGACGCCGGCGAGCACCGCGCGGGCGCGCGCCGCCGTGCACAGGCCCGCCAGCGTGCCCTGCCCCGCCTGCAGGGCCACGGCGCCCGCAGGAGTGCGCAGCGTCCAGGTCAGCGCGGCCGCCGCCGCCGTGGCCACCGCCAGCACGACGAGCAGCTCGAGCAAGGTGAAGGACGACCTGCCTTTGGCCGCGGATTTCACGGATGGGCACGGATCGTGGGGCAAACCAAGGCGGGACCGGCGCCGGCGATTTTCATTTCCAGCTGAGGATCATGTCGGCTTGGCACGTGCCGCGTCCGGCCGAGTAGAACAGGACGCCGGCGCGCACCCCGCCCGGCGGCAGGTCCGCGTCCGAGGGCGCGAAGGCGGCGCCACTGCGCGCCGCCCGCACCGCGGGCACCGGGCCGTCATCCGCCGCGCGGATGAAGCCGTCCCCGTTGCGGTCCACGACCACGCCGATCTCGGTGTTGCCGAACGCGTCGCACAGCAGCTCGTTGCCGCTGTAATCGGGGACGCCGTCCGCCCGGTCGGGGTCGTAGAGATCGCGCGGGCTGATGGCGCAGAACGCAAGGCGCTTGAGGTTGCCGTTGAGGTCGGCCGCGCTGGCGACTGCGGTGCCGTCCGGATTGCGCCCGCCAAGGGTGCGGACGAACTGCACGGCGTCAGCCGCCGTCGCGAGCCGGCCGTCGGCGCCCAAGCCGGGGTAGACTCCGTATTCCTGGCGGTACTGTTCCACCGCCGCGCTCCACTGGCAGAACCGGACGCGGGTCTGGGTCCGCAGGGCGGCGGCGCGGACCGTCGCCAGCGTCGGCAACAAGAGGCCGGCCAGCAGCGTGACGATGGCGACGACCGCGAGCAGCTCCACCAGGGTAAAACCGGCGGCCCGCCGGCGCGGACCGGCGCCCGCCGGAAACCGCGACGGGCCGGACGCACCGCGTCGGCCGATCGGCTTGCGCATAGGGGGAAGAGGCACTCTGGCGATCCCCGCCGGCCGCCGCAATCACGAAATGGACTTTTCTGTTTTATTGGAATCCATACCCTGGCGGCAAAAATGCAAGACCGCGGCGAACAACCCGCCCCACCCGTTGTCTGCGGCGATCAAAACTGGAGGTTCCTGCCATGAAAAACGCTGCCATCTTCTTCCTGTTGGGACTCATCGTGGGTGCGATCGGCTACCGCCAATACCGGCGCATCGAATCAGGACCGACGACGGCCGCCGCCGCTCCGGCGCTGGCGGACGATCGCTCGCCCCAGCCCGAGCCCAACGAATCGCTGGATCAGAAGCTCAAGGATTGGAGGCTCACGCCCGGGGACATCAAGAACGACCTTGCAATAACCGGCCAGGTGGTGCGCGAGAAATCGGCGGCGGTCGCGTCCAAGATTGATGACGCGCGGGTGGTGGCCGTGGTCAAGGCCAAGTACGTGCTCGACGCCGATCTGTCAGCGTTGGCCATCGAAGTGGCCAGTGACCATGGCGCGGTCACGCTCACCGGCACCGTGAAGACCCCAGAGTTGGTAGGCCGGGCCACCGCCCTCGCCCTGGACACCCACGGGGTGCACAAGGTCGTGGCGCGGCTGACCGTGTCCGGCTGACACAGCGAGCTTGGGAGGCCGCCACGGGGTGGCGGCCGGACCTCGGGCTCAGCTCACGCCCGGCAAGGCAAGCGCGGCATCGGCGCGCCGAAGGCGGCCGGCGGGATTGTCATTCCTCCTGCTGCAGCGATGCCACGACCGAGAAATCCTCGAGCGTCGTTGTGTCGCCCTTCACATCGCCGCCGGCCGCGATCTCCTTGAGGATGCGGCGCATGATCTTACCCGAGCGGGTCTTGGGGAGCGCGGCGGCGAAGCGGATTGTGTCGGGCTTGGCCAGCGAACCGATTTCCTTGGCCACATGGTTGCGCAGGGCCTCCTTGAGTTCATCGGAAGGCTGGATGCCGGCCTTGAGGGTGACGAAAGCCACGAGCGCCTGCCCTTTGAGTTCGTCGGACCGGCCCACGACCGCCGCCTCGGCGACCTGGTGGTGGGAGACCAGGGCGCTCTCGACCTCGGCGGTGCCGATGCGATGGCCGGCGACGTTGAGCACGTCGTCGATGCGGCCGACGATCCAGAAATAGCCGTCCTTGTCCTGCCGCGCGCCGTCGCCGGTGAAATACACGCCCGGCACCTCGCTCCAATACTGGCGTTGGTACCGCTCGTCGTCGCCCCAGAGGGTGCGCAGCATCGAGGGCCAGGGGCGCGTGAGGACGAACCTGCCGCCGGTGTTGCGCGGCACCTCGACCCCGTCGCTGTCGACGACCTTGGGCACGATCCCGAAGAACGGGAGCGTGGCCGAGCCGGGCTTGGTCGGCGTCACCCCGGGCAGCGGCGTGACCATGATCGCGCCGGTCTCGGTCTGCCACCAGGTGTCGACGATCGGGCAGCGTTTCCGGCCGATCGTGCGGTGGTACCACATCCACGCCTCGGGGTTGATCGGCTCGCCCACCGAGCCGAGGAGGCGCAGGGAGCGCATGGGATGCTTCGTGACGTGCTCGTCGCCCCAGCGCATGAACGCGCGGATGGCCGTCGGGGCGGTGTAGAAAACCGTGACGCCGTGGCGGTCGATGATGTCCCAGAATCGATCCGGTCCGGGATGATTGGGCGCGCCCTCGTACATCATCACGGTCGCGCCCACCGAGAGCGGCCCGTAGACGACGTAGCTGTGGCCGGTGACCCAGCCGATGTCGGCCGTGCACCAGTAGATGTCGGTGTCCTTGATATCGAAGACGTACTTCGTGGTCAGCGTGACGCCGAGCAGGTAGCCGGCGGTGGAGTGGAGCACGCCCTTGGGTTTGCCGGTGGAGCCGCTGGTGTAGAGGATGAAGAGCGGGGTTTCGGATTCGTGCGCGCGGGCCCGGTGCACGTCCGCGGCGCCGGCCATGAGGTCGTGCCACCAAAGGTCGCGGCCGGCAGCCATGGTGACCTCGTTGGCGGTGCGCTTGAGCACGATGACGTGCTGCACGCTGGGCGTGCTGGGCAGGGCGCGGTCAACACTGGCCTTGAGCTCGATGATGCGCCCGCGGCGCCAGCCGCCGTCGGCAGTGATGACCAGCTTTGCCTGGCAGTCGTTGACGCGGTCCTTGATCGCCTCGGAGCTGAAACCGCCGAAGATAACCGTGTGGATCACGCCCACGCGGGCGCATGCCAGCATCGCTACGGCCGCCTCCGGCACCATCGGCATGTAGATCGCCGCGCGGTCGCCCTTCCTCAAACCCAGTGATTCCAGGACGTTGGCGAACTTGCAGACCTCGCGATGGAGCTGCCGGTAGGTGAGCGTCCGGACGTCGCCGGGCTCGCCCTCGAAGATCAGCGCGGCCTTGTGCTCCCGGGCGGTGCCCAAGTGGCGGTCGAGGCAATTCTCGGATAGATTCAAGTGCCC
>DATJUU010000245.1:0-2782 GCA_035502155.1 Opitutaceae bacterium | reverse complement strand
AATCCGATCGGGTGCTTGAGGCCGCTGTTCCGGGTCACGTACGTTATGTTTCCGGCTGGGTCGATCCTCACCACCTCGCCCCGGTCGTAATCGGCGCCGAAGATGTTGCCGTTGCGGTCGATGGCGAACGAGAAGATCGGCGGGGCGGAGGCCGTCACCACCTCCGGCGGGGCGGCCGTGCCGTCCGCCGCGATGCGGATTCTCCAGAGCGTTCCCTTGGCCGCTTCGTACGAGTAGAGGTGGGAGCAGTCCCGATCAAAGGCCAGACCGCCCAGCAGGAAGTCACCGGGGCCAAGATGATAGTCCACGAACACGGTTCTCTCCAGGGAGGGCGTGAGCCGGTAAATCCGGCCCTCGCGGTGATCCGCCACATACGCATTGCCCCGGGAATCGAGCTTCACGTCGAAGGCCCCGGCGAATCCGTCCGCCAGCACGTCGATCTTGCCGGCGGGAGTGATCTTGAGAATGCGATCCCCGGCGGCGAGGTAGAGGCGGCCGGTCGCATCGAGGTCGGCGCCCGGTCCGACGAACTTGCTTTTGAACGCAACCCATCGTTCCTCGGTTCCCGCGGCATCTACCTTCGAGACATATCCGTCGGTGCCGACGGCCGCGACGTCGCCGCCGACGGCGTACATGCGGCTGGCAATGGCGATGCCGAACAGCCGCATCTTGGGATCACCCGCGTATTTGAGAAAAAGCCGCGCCTGGTTTCGATTCCCACCGGGCGCCACAGGCTGACCGGTCGATTGCGCGAGCGAATTGCCGGCCGCAACCGAAAACACGACGGCGGCCGCCAGACACGCGAAAGAGAACCTGTTTGTCACAGGCGGTTCCTCGGCCTTGGGATTTGACGGCATTCCCTTCAATAGACCCGGGGGACCAGCCTGGCGGTGCGGCGCCGGTACGCCTCGTACGCGTCGCCGAACTGCGCCTGCAGGAGCTTCTCCTCGGCCGCAATCCGGAAGAGGACGACCACCAGCATCAGGGCGGAGATGATGAGCCCGACCGTGGATCGGAACACCAGGCTCATCCCGACCGATGCGGTCACCAGGCCCAGGTAACTGGGGTGGCGGATGGTGCCGTACAGGCCGTTCGTGACCAGGGTGTGGCCCGGCTGGATGGCCACCAGCGGGCTGAACCGGCGGCCCAGGACGAATGCTCCGGCAATGCGCAACACGGAGCCGGCCGTATAAACCGCCAGGCCGATCCAGCGGATGGCCTCGCCGTCCAGGGTCCAGAAGTCCCTCCGGTCCGTAAGGGCCGGCAGATAGGCCCCCAGCATCCCCAGCACGCCGAACGCCCAGATCACCCAGCGGTTCCCGCGATCCTCGCGCACGCCGGCACTGAAGCTGATGCCGCTGAATACCCCGATGCCCGCCAGGATCACGCTGACGACGAACAGGCCGACCAGCGCCGGGTGGGCGAGGAAGGGGGCAATCCCGCCCTCGCCCAGAACGGCGAGCGCGAAGTAGAGGACGGTCGCCACGACGGCCAGGCTCGCCAATCGGATCGTGGAATTGGCCATGGGGAGGTTGAAGATTCGACGGACCCGGCCTTCGGCGCCGACTACGGAAACAGCCACTGCTTCTTCCAGCCGCCGTCGACCCGCCGGTAGATCACGCGCTCGTGGCGGCGGAAGGGCTTGGACTTCCAGAATTCGATCGTCTCGGGCACGACGCGGCAGCCCGACCAGTGCGGCGGGCGCGGCACCTTGCCGAAATGGTAGCGCAGGGCCATCTTCGCGCAGGCCTGCTCAAGCTCGTAATAGCCGCGCATGGGCTGCGACTGCTGCGAGGCCCAGGCGCCGAGCTGGCTCAGGCGCGCGCGGGTGGCGAAATAGGCGTCAGCCTCGGCCTCGCTCACCGGCTCGACCCGTCCGTTCACGCGCACCTGGCGGCCGAGCGGATCCCAGTAGAAACACAACTCGGCGCGCGGGTTGGCCTTGAGATCGAGGCCCTTGGCGCTGTGCAGATTGGTGTAGAAGACGAAGCCGCACTCATCGACGTGCTTGAGCAGCACCATGCGCACCGAGGGCCGGCCGTGCGCATCGGCCGTGGCCAGCGCCATGGCGGTGGGCTCCTTCAACTTCGCGCGCTGGGCGGCGGCGAACCACTCCTGGAACTGGGCGATGGGATCGGTCACCGGGGAAAGAGCAGCCGCGTCGTGGAGAACGCGGCTGCTCGGGTCGGATGTCAGTTGCTACCAGAGGTCAGCCGCTGGTGACGGCCTTGATGGTGCCCGGCCCGTCTCCATTCTTCGGCGGCGGCTTGGGCGCCGGCGCCGCCGGCACGGGGGCGGCCGGGGGCGGGGTGGCGGCCAGTTTCTGGTAGTAGGCAAAACGCTTGTAGACCTCGGCCTGCGCCAGGCGCTCGAACTCCTGGAAGCGGGCCGGGTTCTTCTTCTCGAGCATGCGGAACCGGTTTTCCGATTTCGTGTACTTGGTGAGCTCGCCCTTGGGCGCGGTGGAGTCGAGGATGAGCGGATTCTCGCCGCGCTCGGCGCGGCGGGGATCGTAGCGGAAGAGCGGCCAGTAGCCGGTCTCCACCGCGAGCTTCTGGTGCTCGATGCCGTCGGTCAGCGAGTAGCCGTGCGAGATGCAGTGGGCGAAGGCGATGACCAGCGAGGGGCCGGGGAATGACTCGGCCTCGCGGAGGGCCTGCAGCGTCTGCGTGTCCTTCGCCCCGAGGGCGATGTGGGCCACGTAGGTGTTGCCGTAGGTCATGGCGAGCAGGCCGAGGTCCTTCTTGCCGACGGCCTTGCCGCCCATGCTGAAG
Organism: Opitutaceae bacterium; assembly: GCA_035502155.1. Lineage (GTDB taxonomy): Bacteria > Verrucomicrobiota > Verrucomicrobiia > Opitutales > Opitutaceae > Fen-1467. The sequence goes on along the minus strand of DATJUU010000245.1, from coordinate 8 downwards.
CGCGCGGC
>DATJUU010000244.1:0-2509 GCA_035502155.1 Opitutaceae bacterium | reverse complement strand
CGCAGCCGCCTCGGCGACGTCACGGCGCAAGAGCAGGATTGTATCGACCTGCTCAACGGCGCGCATGATTGCATCCTCGATCATTGCTCGGCGACGTGGTCGATCGACGAGTGCCTCTCGACCTCGGGCAACGACCGGAATTGCACGATCCAGTGGTGCCTCATCGGCGAGTCGCTCGACCACAGCAAGCACAGCAAGGGCGCGCACGGCTACGGCTCGCTCGCCCGCGCGAACGGCCCGATGTCGTGGCACCACAATCTCTGGATTCACAACGACGCCCGCAACCCGCGCCTCGGCGACAACTACGGCCGGCCGCCCTACCCCACCTTCGACGTGCGGGACAACGTCATCTACGACTACGGCCAGATCGCTGCGGGCCTCACTCAGGGGCGGCTGCACGTCAACTATGTCGACAACTACATCCGGCCCGGCCCGAGCAGCTCGGCGACGTCGCCGATCCGCGTCAGCTATCCGTCCGAGCTCGTCTACTTCATTCGCGACAACGTCGTCGACGGCCGCGCGGAGCTGACGGCCGACAACTCGCAGTTCTTCCAACCGACGCTGATGCACGGCCAGCTCCAAGTGCACCTGGTGGACACACCATTTCCGGCTCCGGCGGTGAAAACCGTCCCCGCGGCCGAGGCGCTCGACCTGGTCCTGGCATCAGTCGGCGCCTCGCTGCCGGTGCGCGATCCGGTCGACGCGCGGATCGTGGGCGAGGTGCGGACGCGCGGCGGGCACCTCATCAATTCGCAGACCGAGGTGGGCGGCTGGCCGGCGCTCAAGACCGCCGCCGCGCCGGTCGACAGCGACAACGACGGCATGCCGGACGCCTGGGAGGTCGCGCACGGGCTGAACCTGCACGACCCTGCGGACGCAGCGGCCGACAACGACCACGACGGCTACACCAACCTCGAGGAGTACCTGAACGGCACCGATCCCGACCAGTACGTCGATTACCGCGACCCGAAGAACAACGTGAACACGCTGACGGTGTCGCAATCCAAGCCATAAGCTCGATCGGCTCAGTATCTGAAAGCTGTAGGGGCGCAGGCTTGCCCTTCGACAAGCTCATCCTTCGACAGGCTCAGGATGACCCGGAGCGGAGCCGAACGGTCAGGGCCCCGAGCAAAGCCGAGGGGCTGCGCCCGCCATCGAGGGCGCGACAAGATCGCGCCCCTACGAAGTTCGAGCGAGCTTGCGGAAGAGGCGCCAGCGCCTGGCCTCGACGGGTGATTCGGTGCGTTTTGGCTCCAACCTTGGCGGTGTTGACGATCCCACTCGCCGCCCAGCCCGCCGGCCTGATCCGCGACGTCGAATACGGCCAGGCGGACGGCGTCAGCCTGCGCCTGGATGTCAATGTTCCGGACGGTCCCGGGCCGTTCCCCATCGCCATCCTGATCCACGGCGGCGGCTGGAGCCACGGCGACAAGGGCGGCAGCAACGTTCCGGGCGACAGCGCGGACATCACGCCGTGGTTCGCGCCGCTCACCGAGGCGAAATTCACCTGGTTCTCGCTCAATTACCGGCTCGCGCCGGCGCATCCCTGGCCGGCCGGCTATGACGACGTGCTGGCCGCCATCCGCTGGGTCAGGGCGCATGCCGCGGAATACCGGGGCGACCCGCGACGGATCGTGGTCTTTGGCCATTCCTCCGGCGGTCACTACGCCTGCATGGTGGGCACGGAGACGACGGCCGACGTCCGCGTCCAGGCCGTGGTGGGCTGCGCGCCGGTGACGGATTTCGAGTACGAACTCCCGCTGCGCCAAGGCAAGTGGACCGCGCTGCAAAACCTCCTGGGCTGCCCGGAGGGATTCACGCCCGCCGCGCTCGCCCGTCTGGCGGCGCTTTCCCCCGTGAACCGCGTGCGCCCGGGGCTGCCGCCGTTTCTGCTCATCCAGGGTGACGCCGACCGCACCATCCCGCTGCAGGAGACGCGCAACTTCCTGGCCAAACTGCAGGCGGCGGGCGTGCCGGCCGAGCTGCGGACCGTGCCCGGCGCCCCGCACCGCCTCCTGTCGTGGGCGGAGCACGATCCGGTCTGGATGGACCCGGTGATCGCCTGGGTGCGGGAGCAGCTGGCGGTCCCGGCGCTGCCGCCGAATCCGCTGGCGCCCCCGGCGCCGCCCTCCTCAAATTCCTCTGCCATGCCTCCGCCCCCCTGGTTGCCCGACCGCGGCGATGGAAACTACCGGAATCCGGTGCTGTTCGCGGATTACTCCGATCCGGACGCGGTGCGCGTCGGCGACGACTACTGGCTCACCGCCTCCAGTTTCAGCCACGTGCCCGGACTGCCGATCCTGCATTCGCGGGACCTGGTCAACTGGACGCTGGTCAACCACGCGCTGCCGCGCCTCGTGCCGGCGGATTTCTTCGCCGTGCCGCGCCATGGCGGCGGAGTCTGGGCGCCGGCCATCCGCTACCACGCGGGGAAATTCTGGATCTATTACCCCGACCCCGATTTCGGCATCTACGTCACGACGGCCGCCGACCCGCGCGGACGCTGGTC
>DATJUU010000243.1:0-10999 GCA_035502155.1 Opitutaceae bacterium | reverse complement strand
CGCCGGGCCCTGCCGGAATCCAGCGTTCAGCCGCCGCGGTGATAATACCCTTGCTAGAGCAGACGGCTTGCAATAGGTAGACCGCTTCCAGCTGTCACTATTGCGATGCGCCGTTGGGCCTTAGCGGCGGGGTTCGCTTTTGCAGCGGCGGCATTGCCGCTACGCGGGGGTAGTTTTGTCTGGACCGGCCTAGCCTTCGACGACGACTGGGAAACGGCGACCAACTGGCGCGGAGTCTCCGTGCCAACGAGTGACGGCACCGCGGACATCACGCTGGGGCCGGCGGCCAACGTCTCCGGAGGCACCACCTACTTCTATATTGGCAGCAATCAGAGCATCAACTCGCTCATCCTCAGCGGCGATTTCCAGCCTTATTACATCGAAGGGGGAGACGGTAACACTCTCACGATCAGGAGTGGTCTGACGTACTCGCCGACCAATTCCGTCGACTCGGTGGTCGACTACTATCTGAACATCTCTCCAGCGCAGGATCAGTCTTGGAACATCAGCAAGGGGTCGCTGGAAATCGACGGGTACATCAACGGGAGCGCCACCCTCACCAAGACCGGCGCCGGCGAACTTCGCCTCTACGGCTATAACTCCGGCTTCAGCGGTGTTTTCAACCTGAACCAGGGCGGCCTGCTCCTCGGCAGCGACTGTGCTTTGGGCTCCGCGACTCTGGCCATCAACGCCAGTAGTGTGCCCTATCTCCGCACCGAGAAGTGCAACGACGCCACGATCGACAATCCGGTGATTCTGAGCGGCAATTTTCAAACGCTGCTCAACAGCACCCTGACCTTGAGCGGCACGGTCACCCTTGCCGCCAACATCACGGTCGAACCACAGACCCACCAGCCCCTCGTTCTTTCCGGTACAGTCGCCGAGTGGGGCGGACCCCGATCGCTGACCGTCGACGGTCCGGGGGTCGTCTCGCTGACCGGCAACAACACCTACACCGGCGGCACCAACGTCAGCGACGGTATCTTGATCTTCGGCAACAACGCTGCCATTCCCCCCGCCACCACGTCCAGCCTGCTTAAGGCCACGGGCGACGGCTACATCGGCATCGCGGCCGACTCCGAGACTCTGCAAAGCACGTTCCTCAACAGGTTCGACAAATCCGCCACCACCGGGACCATCGGCTTCGACACCGATCCCGCGGTCGGTGGCACCAACAGTTTTTGCTCCACCATCGACCTGACCGGTTTCGCGGCCGGCGCCCGGCTGGGGTCGGCCACCAGCGCCAAGCTCTATGGCACCATCACGCCCCAGGGACTGACCTACAATTTCGGCGGGGGCGGGGGCCAGCTTGAGGTGGATTCGCCGCTCACCGACACCTACGTCAGCGACATACTCGCCCCGCGGTCGGTGGTGGTGAGCTCGCCGGCCGGCGCTCCGCTGACGGTGCGTTTGGATCCGCGCTCCACCGACCAAACAAACACCTACACCGGCGGCACCACCGTCACCCAGTCGGCGCTCATCTTTGCCGCCAGCGGCGCCCTGCCCTCGGGCGGACCGGCCGATCTGCACTTGGGCCCGGGAGGCTACATTGGATTGGAGGACGTCAACTCAGACAATCTGACCAGTTATCTGGCCCGCTTCGCCGGCAACACCAGCCAAGGCATCATCGGCTTCGACACCGGTCCCGACAGCGACCCGGTGACGATCGGCAACCTCAACCTGCTGTCCTTCGGCAGTCCTTCATTCTACCTCGGCACCGCCACCCAGGCTACTTTCAACGGCACCATCTCGCTGTCATCCACCGCCACCGCCTACCGGTTCGCCGCCTACAAGGGTGGTCAGCTCACGGTCAACAGCACGCTCGCAAATCTCTTCGGCGCAACCGGCGTGATCATCGGCGATCCCGATGTGCCCGCGACCGCCAACGACCCCACCGGCGCCAACAGCACGCTCTCCTCGACCGTCCAGTTGTTTGGCACCAACACCTATACCGGGGGCACCACCCTGTACGCCGGCTCGCTCCGGGTTGGCCAATCGGCTCTCGGCACCGGTGCGCTGACCGTGCAGCCGGTGAACTTCGACCACGACAGCTCGCTCCGGCCCACCCTGATCACCTCGGCCACGACGATCTCCAACGCCGTCGCCCTGAATGTTGACCTGACTCTCCAGGGCTGGGCCGACAGCAACTACACCCTAGCCGGCCCGATCTCGGGCACCGGCGGCCTCTACATCAAGACCACGTCGGGCGACACGATCGTTCTGTCCGGCGACAACACCTTCTCCGGCGGCGTGCACGTTGGGATCGACGAGGACACCGAGGGCCGGGTCATCTTTGCCTCGGACACGGCCGCGGGCAACGGATCGCTCGAGATCGTCAATGGCGATGCGACCTTCACCAGCGCGAATCCGGTCATTCACGGCCTCTCGGGCAACAGCGAAAGCGATCCGGTCTATCTCGAATCCGGCGTGGTCAATCTCACGATCAGCCAAAGCACCGATTCCCACTATTACGGGTATATCGAAGCCTCCGGCGAGGCGACCACCATCACCAAGGAAGGCAGCGGGCGCCTCTATCTCGAGAGCTCCAACGACTATCCCGGCGGCACCAAGATCAACAACGGCGCGATCGTGGCCGGCGACTGCGGTTCGCTGGGTTCGGGCACCATCACGCTCAGCGGCGGCACGCTGCTCACGGAGCCCAACGTCACCTTGTCCAACGCCCTCGTGCTGACCTCCGGCACCCTCGGCGGCTACGGGAAATTCGATGCGCCGGACCCGCTTCAGATCGGCGCCAACGTGATCCTGGCTCCGGGATCAATCGACCTGAAGTCGCCCGGCACCCTCAGCTTCGGCAGCAGCGGTCTCACCTTCGCTGCCGACGGGACCTATCGCTGGCAGCTGCAATCGGTCAACGCCGGCGCCGGCATCGGCTGGGACTTGATCAACGTGACGGGCCAGCTCGACATCACCGCCAGGCCCGGGGTGGCCAGCCCGTTCACGATCGAACTCTACTCCCTCGATCCCGATGGCGCTCACGGCTTGGTCAGTGATTTCAATTCTAACCAATCCTACACGTGGATGATCGCCTCGGCGGACTGCATCACCAATTTCGCCGCCAACAACTTCATCCTCGATACGACGTCGTCGTTTCTCAACTATCCGAACGGCGGTACGTTCAGCCTCAGCCTGGGCGGTGACGATACCGAGCTCTTCCTGAATTTCACGCCGGTGCCCGAGCCGTCGACCTGCGCCCTGCTGAGCCTGGGCCTGGCGGGATTGCTGCTCCGCGGCTGGCGCCGCCGGCGCTGAATCCCTTGGCGCCGCCTCAGCTGAACGTGGCCGGAGACCTGGTAGTGCCGGCCCCCGTCATCCCTGCGTCGGCAGGATCTCCCCGGCGCGCTTGACCAGTGAGACGAACTCGGTGCGGTCGCCGCCCGCGTCGGAATCTATGCCCGCCGCGGCCCAGCGCGCCACGTCCGCCAGCGTCTCCGTCCCCTTGTGCGCGGAGTCGCGAAGCACCATGCCGAAACCGGCCACCGCCGCCGCGAACTTGAAGTCGGCGCTCGCGTCGGCGAAGGCCGTGCCGCGGTCGGCGAGCGGGAACTCCAGCAGCCGGCTCGCCCCGCCTTCCGGCGCCTGGTAACGGATTTTCACCGTCAGTAATTGGTCGCTCGTCTCACTGGCTTCTGGCTTCTGGCTTCCGGCCACTGGCGCCTGGTACTTGAGCGCGTCGACGGTGCCGGCCGGCTTCCACTCCACGCCGACGGGGATGACCTCGTAGAGCGCCGTCACCGTGTGCCCGGCGCCGACGTCGCCGGCGTCGATCCGGTCGTTGTTGAAATCCTCCTTCTGCAGCAGGCGGTCCTCGTAGCCGATCAGGCGGTAGGCCTGCACCTTCGCCGGGTTGAACTCGACCTGCACCTTCACGTCCCGGGCCACCGTGGCGAGGGTGCCATTGAGCTGCTCGACGAGCACCCGGCGGGCCTCGCGGGTCGAGTCGACATAGGCGTACGTCCCGTTGCCGTGATCGGCCAGCTGTTCGAGCGTCGCATCCTTGTAGTTGCCCATCCCGAAGCCCAGCGCGGTGAGGAACACGCCCGACTTGGCCTTCTCCTCGATCAGGCGCACGAGGTCGCCGCGATCGGTCACGCCGACATTGAAATCTCCGTCGGTGGCGAGGATCACGCGGTTGATGCCGCCGGGCAGGAAGTTGGCCCTGGCCACGTCGTAGGCGAGCTGGATGCCCATGGCGCCGTTGGTCCGCCCGCCCGCCCGCAGGGCGTCGAGGGCATCGAGCAGCTCCTGCCGGTGGCGGGCCGGGGTCGAGGGCAGGGCCAGGCCCGAGGTGCCGGCGTAGGTCACGATGGCGACGCGGTCCTCCGGCTGGAGCTGGTCGACGAGCAGGCGCAGGGCCTCCTTCACCAGCGGCAGCTTGTTCGGCGCGCCCATCGAACCCGACACGTCGATCAGGAACACCAGGTTGGCGGCCGGGCGCGCGGCGGCGGACAGCTCCCGAGCCTTCAGGCCGATGCGCACGAGCCGGTGCGCGGGCGTCCAGGGCGCGGCCGCCACCTCCAGCGAGGCGGCGAACGGCGCCGGACCCGACGGCGGCGCATAGTGGTAGGTGAAGTAGTTGACCAGTTCCTCGATGCGCACTGCATCGCGCGGCGGGCGCTGGCCGGCGTTCAGGAACCGCCGCACGTTGCTGTAGCTGGCGGTGTCGACATCGACGGCGAACGTCGACAGCGGGTTCTGCGCCGCGGCGAGGAAGTCGTTGTCGCCGACAAAGTCGTAGGCCTCGGTGTTGAATGCCGGCCGGGCCACGGCCGGCGGCGGCGGGCTTTCCCAGTCCGCGGGAGCGGCCCACGGGATGCTGCGCGACGCACCAAACGCGTCCGCGCTGGCGGTGTCGGCAGACGCCGCGCCGCCCGTGCTCCGGCCATAGGTTGCCGCTGCCGGCGCATTGGCGTCCATGGCCAGCGCGGGTGTCATTTTCGTCCGCGAGCCCGCCAGCGTGGGTTGCGCGGCATGCCCTTCACCGGCTTTCGCCCTGACCTCGAACGGCGACAGCTGGATGGTTTCGTCCTTCGCTTCGGCCTGTCGCGCGACCCGGACCTCCCCTGTCGGGGTGCCGCCGCTGGAAGACCGGCCGACGATTTCCGGCGCCATCGAGGCGTCAGCCGCCACCTTTTCGCCCGGCGGCGGGTTGGGCACGACGGTGGCGAGGTGCTCCATGCGGTCCGCCGTGAATCCGGCGGGCGCGGGCGTCTTGCCGGCCTCCTCCTTGCCGAACTGCAATTCAATCGGGCTGCCCGCCGGCGCCGGCGCGGTCGCCGCGGCGGGGGCGGCCGCCTTGCGCGCCGCTCCCTGGTCGGCGAGCGCGAGCGCCTGCTGCTTCGCCTCCGCCTCCCGCGTCGGCCACACCCGCACCGCGATGATGAGGGTCAGGCAGGCGGCCGCAGCCAGGCCGGCCAGGGCGAAATAGGGCAGGCGGAACACCCGCGCCGGGCGCACGGTATGATAGACCGCACGAGGCGCGGGGGCCGCGGGCAGCGGCTCGGCCTCCAGCGCGGCCGCGAGCTGGCCGGCGGTGGCGCGGATGTCCGCCACGGCGGCCTGCAGCGCGGGATCGGCGGCGATCGCCGCCTCCACCTGCGCCGCCTCGTCCCCCTCGAGCTCGCCCAGCGCATAGGCGGTCAGGCGGGGGTCATCGGAGTTCAGGCGGATCGGATCAAAGGGATTCATGGACGGGTCTCCTGGTTGCGCGTGGGTTCGTCATTCGGCGCCTGGCGTCTCCGCCAGCCATTCGCGCCGCAGCGTCTTGATCGCGGTGTGGATGAGGAAGCCCACGTTGCTCACCGAGAGCGACGTGATGCGGCTGATTTCCTTGTAGCTGAAACCGTTCTGGAACTTGAGGCGGATGACCTCCTGCTGGTGGGCCGGCAGCCGCTCGATCAGGCGCAGGACGGCGGCGTGCGTCTCGGCGGCCTCAAGCGCGGCGCCCGGCCGGGGTTCGGTCGCCACGACGCGCTCCTCCGCACCCTCGGCGAAGGCCCTCAAGCGTCCCTCCTTGCGGTTGACGTCGAACGCCCGGTTGCGGCACACGGTGAAGAGCCACTCAGCCAGGTGGCCCGTGACCGCCTCCGCCGGCTGGGTCGCCAGACGCAGGAACGTGTCCTGCACCACGTCGCGCGCCCGGTCGGGGTCGCCGACCAGGCGCGCAGCGTAGCGGAGGAGCGGAGCCTGGAACTGCTCGACGGCGGAGCGCACAAAGGCGGCGTTTTCATGGGAGCGGTCGGACGGTGAAGAGTCCGGATGCACGTGCGATGGACTGCTCATACCACGAGGGAACGGCGCCTTTCTTAGAAAAAATCGGCCCCGGAAGGTTCTGCCGCGGCGGGGCGCCGGCGGCGACCCCAAAAAACGGCCCTTGGCGGAGCCCGGTCGCCGTGCTTCAGTGCGCACCGCCGATGCGCCGCACCCTCCTCCCCCGCCGTGCCGCCGCCGGTCTTCGACGGACCGCCCACTGGCTTCTGGTCTCCGGCCTCTGCCTCCTGGCCCCCGGCTGCGCTCGCCGGGTGACGCCGGTGGAGGCCGGCATCCGCGACCAGACCCTCTACCTCGGCAACGGCTCCGAGCCGCGCGACCTCGATCCCCACGTCGTGGTCTCGTACAACGACTTCAACATCGTGCTGGCCCTGTTCGAGGGTCTGACGAACATCGACGAGCGCACGTCCCGGCCCGTGCCCGGGGTCGCCGAGCGCTGGGAAACCTCCGCCGACGGCCTCACCTGGACCTTCCACCTCCGGCCGGACGCCCGCTGGAGCAACGGCGATCCCCTGACCGCGCGGGACTTCGTCTTTGGCGTCCACCGCGTCCTTTCGCCGCGTCTGGCCTCCGAGTACGCGTACGTCCTTTACCCGCTGAAGAACGCCGAGGCCTTCAACGCCGGGCGGCTCACCGACTTTTCCCAGGTCGGCGTCCGCGCGGTCGACGACCGCACGCTCGAGTTCACCCTCGTCCGGCCCGCGCCATTCCTCGCCGCGGCGGCCTCGCTCCCGGCGTGGTTCCCCGTCCACCGCGCCAGCCTCGAGCGGCTCGGGCGCTTCGACGACCGCGCCGTGCCGTGGACGCGGCCGGAGCACATGGTCTGCAACGGCCCGTTCCGCCTCGAGGAGTGGTCGCCCAACAACCGCGTCGTGGTCGTCCGCAACCCCGACTACTGGGATGCGGGCCACGTGCGGCTCAACCGGATCGTGTTCTATCCGATCGAGAACGCGAACTCCCAGGAGGCCGCCTTCCGCTCCGGCCAGCTCCACCTCACCTCCGACGTGCCGCTGACGAAGATCGACGCCTACCGGCGGGAGGACCCGGCGGAGCTGCGGATCGACCCGTTCCTCGACACCGCGTTCCTCCGCTTCAACGTCCGCCGGGCGCCGTTCACCGATCCGCGCGTCCGGCAGGCGCTCGCCCGCGCCCTGGATCGCGCCGCGCTCGTGCGCGACGTCCTGCGCGGCGGGCAGCGGCCGGCGCACTGCCTCACGCCGCCGGACACCGCCGGCTACACCGCGCGCGCCGCCATCCCGGATGACTTCGCCGCTGCGCGGCGGCTGCTGGCCGAGGCCGGCTATCCCGGCGGCCGCGGCTTCCCGCGGGTCGAGATCCAGTTCGCCACTCTGGAGCTCAACCAGCGGTTGCTCGAGGCCGTGCAGCAGATGTGGCGGCGCGAGCTCGGCATCGAGGTCACGCTGGCCAACAAGGAGCAGCGGGTGTGGCTCAACGACGAGCGCCAGCTCAACTACGACATCTCCTATGCCCACTGGATCGGCGACTACGTCGATCCCAGCACCTACCTGGAGCTGTTCACCGGCGACGGCGGCAACAACTCCACCGGCTGGGCCGATCCGGAGTACGACCGGCTGGTGCGCGCCGCGGGGGCCGAGCTGGATCCCGCCCGGCGCGACGAACTCTACCAGCAGGCCGAGGCCCTCCTGCTGCGCGCGGCGCCGATCGCGCCGGTCTTCTTCGGGACCCGCATCTACCTCTGCCACCCCGAGGTGAAGAACTGGTACCCGTCGCTGCTGGGCGTGCACCAGTACAAGAACGTCTACCTTGCGCCCTGAAGCCGCGCCGGCGTCGGAACTCTTGTGCCCGGGCCGCCGTCCCACCAAGTTACCGTCATGCTCCGCCGCTGCCTCGCCGCCCTGCTGCTCGCCCTGCCCGTCGCCGCCCGGGCCGCGGGCCCGGAGATCGTCCGCGTGAGCACCGGCTGGCGCACGGCGGCCTCCTTCCAGCGGGTGAGCGAGTACTTGGACGGTCGCGAGAATGACGGCGGAATCGCGGTCCGGCGCACGCAGCCGGGCGAACGCGCCGGCTTCTACTGGCTGGTGCGGCTGAAGAACGACGGCGCGCCGCTGAGCGGGGCAAAGTTCCAGCTCGAGGTCATCACGCCGGCCGCGCCCACCCCGAAGACTTTCACCTTTCTCGCCACCATCGCCCCCGGCAGCGCCCTCTACGACCTCGGCCTGACCGGCGCCGACTGGCCCGGCGCCACGGCCCGGCCCGCCGCGTGGCGGCTCAAGCTGCTAGCGGCGGACGGGCGGACGCTCCTCGCCGAACAGAGTTTCCTCTGGGCGCTGCCGCCGGCGCCCTGAGGCGCGCGGAACAACCGCCCGGCCTAGGCGGCCGGTCCGACGACCGTCACCAGCACCGCGAAGAAATGGCAGGTGCTGCCGGCCAGCACGAACAGGTGCCACACCGCGTGATGGTACGGCAGCCGCTCCCAGCAGTAAAAGAGCGTGCCCACGGAATATGCCACGCCGCCGGTGACCAGCAGGACGAGGCTGCCGTGGGGCAGCGCCTCGATCAGCGGCCGGATGCCGATCAGCACCAGCCAGCCCATGAACAGGTAGATCAGCGTCGACATCACCTCGAAGCGCCCCGTCCAGAAGGCCTTCAGCACGATGCCGGTCACGGCAAGACCCCAGACCACGCCGAACAGGCTCCAGCCCCACGGCCCGCGCAGGTTGGCGAGCATGAAGGGCGTGTAGGTGCCCGCGATGAGCAGGAAGATCGCCGCGTGGTCGAACACGCGCAGCACCCGCTTCCAGCGGCGCGCCCGGAAGGCGTGGTAGCAGGTCGAGGCCCCGTACAGCAGCACCAGCGACGCCCCGAACACCGTGCAGCCCACCACCGTCCAGGCGTCGCGTCGCAGCGCCGCCAGTGTCACGAGCACGCTCAGGCCCGCGATGCTCAGGGCCAGACCCAGACCGTGGGTCAGGCTGTTGGCGATCTCCTCGCCGCGGGTGTAGCTGGGCAGGGCGGCTTTCATTCGTCGGAACATGCCCCACGGACCGCAATCCGCGGCGAAAGTTCAAGGGGAAATCGCCGGACGGTCCCGCGCCCGGCCGGCCTTTCCGCGCCGTTCTTCAGCGCGCCGGCGCGGGTACGCGGGGATACCGCAGGTCGCGCGGCGCCGCCGCTCAAGACCCCGCGGGTGCCGGTCCCGCGCTCCAATCGGCCGCGGCGGCGAACCGGTGGACCAGCCGGCGGTCCGCCACGCGCGCAAACGCGGCCCGGAAGGTCTCGCCCTCGATGTCCCTCACCAGGTGCCAAAGCTTGTGGTGCGTGTAGGTCCAGTCGTCGACCAGCCGGGGAAACAGCAGAAACGTGTGGGGGATGTCATGCCGCGCCAAGGTGTGCATGAGCTGAAAGAACATCTCGGCCAGCACCGCCTTCTGGCGGGACGGATCGCCCGTCTTCCACAGGCCGCCTGGCCGGCTGCCGTTCGCGCCGCCCACGCGGATCCGGCTGAGGGCGGCCTCGTCCAGATTGCGCAGCGGGACGTAGACGTGGTCGATCACCACGCGGCCGCCGGCGAGGATCTCGTCCAGGTTGTCACACAACGACGGGTTCTTGACCACGTAGGGCGTGCGGGGCGGGCCGCCCCAGCGGGAGCGGAAGGCGTGCCGCGGCCGGCACAGCCAGTCGCGGGCGGTCGGCGGGCGGATGCCGCCGCCCAGATCGAGTTCAAGTCCCGCCTGACTGTGCGCGTTGACCAAGGCGCGGGCCCCGGCCGGCGTGTAGCCCGTATCGAGGCCCAGCTCAGTGAGGAGCCGCACGAGGAAGGTCGTGCCGGCCCGGCCGGTGCCGGTGATGATCACTTTATGCTCGCGATTCATGGTCTGCCTGCCACCGGCTGGCACGGCCGTCCCCCGCGGAACTTTTCAGGCAGCGCTGATGACGACGCCGAGGGGGTCTGGTTACCGCGGCGGCGGCGCCCGCGCTCCGTCGTTGCCTTGGGGCGCCACCTGCCCCGTGATGGCCGCCGTTCCCATGCCCTCCCGCCCTTCCTGGACCGACTGGCAGCCGCTGTCGCTGCCCGAACCGCTGGCGGCGCCGGTGCTCGCCGAAGTGCTGGATGGCGGTCAGTCGTTCCGCTGGACCCTCGAGACGGATGGAATCTGGCAGGGCGCGTGGGGCGATTGCGTCGTCCGGCTCAAGCCCGCGAGCGACGGCAGTCTCCGGTGGTCCTCGCCGCAGACTCTCGCCGCGACATCACCGTCCAAAATTGCGACGTATCTGGCCGCCTCCGTCAGCTTCAGCCGCCTGGCGGACGAATTGCCGTGGCGGAGCGACGCGCATCTGGCCCGCTGCCTCGCGGCCTTTCCCGGCCTGCGCCTGCTGCGCCAGCCGCTGGGCGAAACGCTGCTCTGCTTTCTCTGCAGCGCGACCAAGCAGATCGTCCAGATCCGGCAGATGGTCGGCCTGCTGGCGCGGCGCCACGGCCGCGAGCTGGCGCCCGGCTTCCACCGCCTGCCGACGTGGGGCGAGCTGGCCGCGGTGAGCGAGGAGGACCTCCGGGCCTGCCTGCTCGGCTTCCGCGCGCGCTACGTCGCGCAGACCGCCGGGTTTCTGGCCGGACATCCCGGCTGGCTGGAGGAGCTGGCGGATCTGACGTACGCCGACGCCAGGGCCCGGTTGTGCGAGCTGCCGGGCGTGGGCGAAAAGGTCGCCGATTGCGTGTTGCTCTTCGGCG
>DATJUU010000242.1:0-8224 GCA_035502155.1 Opitutaceae bacterium | reverse complement strand
GTCATGAGCAGACCACCGGCGCCCACCTCCCCGCACCGCCGCCACCAGGAGCGGACGTTGGCCAGCCGGTCGCCGAACACCGGCAGCGGCTCGTAGCGGAAGGCGCCGTTCATCGGGCAGCCCCAGTACTCGATGCGCCGCGCCCGCAACGGAGCGGCCAGGTCGCGTTCGGCGAAGTTGAAAAGCTCGACCCGCGGATGCCGCGGGAAGGGATAGTAATACCAGTCGTAGGCCGCGGTGCCCGGCGGGAGCAGCGGAATGGCCTCCGGTACGAAATAGAGCATGTCCGCCCAGTAACCCATCTGGAGCCGGAGGTCGCCGCACAGGCGGTGCAGCCGCTGCACATGGCGCGCAAAATGGACCGCGATGCCGTGGCGCCGGATCTCCGCCCGGCAGCGCGGGCAGCGGCCGAGCGAAAAGGATTCGTCGAGGCCGACGTGAACCTTGCCGGCCGTGCAGAACGGCGCCAGGTCGCGCAGGAGCTTCTCCGCCACCTCCAGCGTCCGCGGGTGCAGCGGGCAGATCTGGCCGCGCGCCAGCGGCGCGCCGTCGGGGTCCCGGAGCTCATTCAGGGCGCGCAGCGCCGGCACCTTGATGAGGTATTGGGTGTGGCCGAGCAGGTTGACGATCGGCACCACGCGGATGCCGACGGCCGTGGCGGCGTCGACCAGGCGGGCGAATTGCCGGCGGGTGTAGGCGTCGGGGCGGGCGACACCGGGCAGACTCGGATATTCCACCGCGTCCTCCAGGTGAAGATAGAGCTCCTGATAACCCCAGTCGGCGTACCGCGGCAGCCAGGCGAGCAGAAAATCCAGCCGCTCCACCTGTCGGGCGAGGTCCCACTGGAAGGCGCGGAGGGGTGGCGCGGAGTTCATTATGTTGGCTGGATTCAAGCGCGGCGGGCGGCGGACGCAAAGCCCGACCTACGGCCCGGGATTCCGGAGCGGATGTTGCCGCAGGTATTCCCGCAGCCAGGCCCGGGCGCCGGCTTCATCCCCGAACGCACCGTCGAGCTGCGCCTCGGCGCCTGCGGCCAGCACGGCCTTGTACTCTGGGCCCGGCGGCAGCCCCAACTCCACCAGATGGCGGCCGAGCAGAAGCGGTCGAGGCGCCGCGGCGCGGACCGCCAGCTCCTGCGCCCGGCTGCGCAGGGCGGAGATGCGGGCCTCCGTTTCCGGCGACACCAGCGGCGGGCGCCCGAGGTGGTCCGCCCACATCACCGTGCACAAGTCGTCGATCGTCGCGGGCGCGAGCTTGCGGGCGAGGCGGCGCACGGCGCTGTCGGTGAACTCCGGCTGGCCGTGATGGTGCGCCAGATGGTGCAGCACGAGCGGCCGCACCCAGTCGACGAGCTCCAGCGGAGCTCCGATCCGGCGCAGAAAGGCTTCGGTGGGCGGGCCGCCGGCCTCCTCGTGCCCGGGGCTCAGCCAGCGCACCGTGCCGCGGCGCTCGGCCTGGACGGTGGTGGCCGGCTTGCCGAAGTCGTGCGCGAGGACGGCGAACATCAGTTGGCGGCGCCGCTCCGCCCCGCTCCCGCGCCATTCCGGCAGGCCGGCGAGGGCATTGAGGCAATGCCGGGTGTGGGCGAGCACGTCGCCCTCGGGGTGCCACTCCGGTTCCTGGGGCACGCCCGCCAGGGCGGCGATCTCCAGGAAATGCACCAGCCAGCCGGTTTCCTCGAGCACCACCAAGCCTCGCGCCGGCACCGTCGCCTTGACCGCCCATTTCTCCCATTCGCCCCAGATTCGTTCCACCGGCAGTTCGCGGTAGGAGTCGACCATGCCACGGCATAACGCGGCGGTCTCGGGTGCCAGGGTGAGGTTGAACCGCGCCGCCAGCTGCATCGCGCGCAGCACGCGCAACGGGTCCTCCGCGAACCCCGGGCCGGCGTGCCGCAGCACGCGTGCCCGGAGATCGGCCTGGCCGCCGTGCGGGTCGATGACGGTGCCGCCGAGGGGATCGTAGGCGATCGCGTTGATCGTGAAGTCGCGCCGCGCCGCGGCCTCCGCGTCGGACAGCGTGGGGTCGGGCGCGACCGCGAAACCGCGGTGGCCGGCACCGGTCTTGGACTCGCGGCGGGGCAGGCTGAAATCGACCTCGGCGCCGCCGAGCCGCAGCTTGATGACGCCGAAGCTGCGGCCCACCAGGTCGGCCTCGCCGAACGGCCGGAGCAGGCGCGCGAGCGTCTCGTAGTCCACGCCCGCGACCTCGACGTCGAAATCCTTCGGTTCCAGTCCGAGGAGCCAGTCGCGCACGCACCCGCCCACCAGCCGCGGCCGCCCCGCGGCGCGCACGGCGCGCAGGACCGCAGTCAATTCGTCGGGCAGATGCATCGGCGGGGCCGCGAGTCAGGCGGCCGGTTCGGCGGGCGGCCGGCGGAGGCCGAGCGCGATCACCAGAAGCCAGCCGGCAAGGAAAAGGAGGCCGCCGGCGGGAGTGACCGGCCAGAACCAGCGGACGGGTGCGCCGAGCGCCAACGCGTAGAGCGAACCGGAGAACAGCACCACGCCGCCGACCCAGCACCACGCCGCCGCGGTCCCCGGATGGCGGTCCCCGGCGCCGTTGTCGCCGCGCCAGCCGGCGAGGGCCAGCAGCGCCACGCTGTGGATGAGCTGGTAGGTCACCGCCGTCTCCCAAAGGCTGGTGGTCTGGCGGGCCGCCAGCGCGGCGTGCAGCGCATGGGCGCCGAACGCGCCCAGCGCGACCCCGGTCAAGCCGAGGAGCCCCGCGATCGACAACAGCCTTCGGGCGGACATGGCGCGATTGGATAAGTCACTAACCAGCCGGCGCCAACGTCGCCGATGTGGCGGGCGGGCGCAATGTTGGAAGCGGCGCCGCCGGCCGCCGGGTGCGAACCTTCCGCGGCGCGGCGGCGCAGCCATCTAAAGGGTTGACACGCCCTCGCGTTAACCTACCTATGGCACCCTTTTCCGCATATGAAGACCTTTCTTGCCAAGAAGGGGACGGTCCAACCGAAGTGGCATCTGGTTGATGCCGACGGCGTCGTCTTGGGCCGCCTGGCCGTGAAGCTCGCCAACCTCCTTCGCGGCCGCCACCGGCCCACCTACACCCCGCACGTCGACACCGGCGATTTCGTGGTGGTGATCAACGCCGCCAAGGTCGCCCTCACCGGCAAGAAGGAGGAGCAGAACCGCTACATGTCCTTCTCCGGCTACGTCGGCGGCGAGAAGTACCGCAAGCTGTCCGAAGTCCGCGCCCGGCACCCCGAGTTCATCATCATGCACGCCGTCAAGGGCATGCTCCCCAAGAACCGCCTCGCCGACCGCATGCTGACCAAGCTGAAGGTCTTCCCCGGCGCGGCGCACCCGCACGAGGCGCAAAGTCCCGTCAAGCTCGCCGTCTGACCCCTTCCATGAGCGCTGAGACCGCCATCTATTCCGCCACCGGCCGCCGCAAGACCGCCACCGCCCGGGTGCGCCTCATCGAGGGCACCGGCAAACTCCTCTGCAACGGCCGCGAATTCGAGGGCTACTTCAGCCACGAGAACTTCGCCAAGCAGGCCTACGCGCCGCTGCTCACCGTCGAACTGCGCGAGAAGATGGACGTCACCGCGAACGTCAGCGGCGGCGGCATCAGCGGCCAGGCCGGCGCCGTGGCGCACGGCATCGCCCGGGCGCTGCAGAAGTTCAATCCCGAACTCCGCCCGGCCCTCAAGAAGGCCGGCCACCTCAAGCGCGACCCGCGCGAAAAAGAGCGCAAGAAGGCCGGCCAGCCGGGCGCCCGCAAGCGCTTCCAGTTCTCGAAGCGCTGACCGCGATCCAGTCGCGGATCGATCGGAGCGGAGTGCCTCGGGCCTCCGCTCTTTTTGTTGTCTCGGTTTCGGGCCGTTCCCAGTCTTCTCTCCTCCCTGGATCCTCTTCCCATGAAAGTCGGTGTCGTCGGTGCGTCCGGTTATTCCGGCGAAATGCTCGTCAAGCTGCTGCTCGGCCACCCGCGGGTGACGCTCGCGGCGGTGACCTCGCGCCAGCACAAGGGCCGGCCGCTGGCGCAGGTGATCCCCGCGCTGCGCGGCCTCGACCGCGGCCTGCGCTTCGTGGACTCGGACGCCGCGGCGCTGGCGGCGGGCGAGGTCGGGCTGTTCTTCCTCGCGCTGCCCCACGGCGCGGCGGCGGACTACGCCAAGGCCTTCCTCGCGGCCGGCAAGCCGGTCATCGATCTGAGCGCCGACTTCCGCGTGGCCGACCTCGCCACCTACACCCGCTACTACGGCGAGCACCACGCGCCCGAACTGCTGCCGCAGGCGCGGTTCGTGCTGCCGGAGCTGGCGGGCGACGACTGGAAGCAATGCCGGCTGCTGGCGGCGCCGGGCTGCTATCCCACCAGCGTGCTCGTGCCGCTGGCGCCGCTGCTGCGCGCCGGGGTGGTCACGCGCGAGCACATCGTGGTCGACGCCTTCAGCGGCGTGAGCGGCGCCGGGCGAAAGGTCGAGGAAACCTACCTGTTCGTCGAGCGGGCCGAGAGCGCCAAGGCCTACGGGCTCACCAAGCACCGGCACCTGGCCGAGATCGAGGAACAGCTCGCGCGGCACGCCGGTCAGCCGGTCGTCATCCAGTTCAATCCGCACCTGGCGCCGATGCGGCGCGGGATCGCGACGACGATCACCGTCCCGGCCGCGCCCCAGGCGACGGTCGAGTCCCTCTACGCGGCGTGGCGCGAGGCCTACGCCGGCCGGCCGTTCGTGCAGCTGCTCCCGAGCGGCGAGACGCCCGACACGGCGCACGTCACCGGCACCAACCGCGTGGACATGTCCGCCGTGCTCGACCCGCGGACAAACAATTTCGTGCTGACCGCGGCGATCGACAACCTGATGAAGGGCGCCAGCGGCCAGGCGGTGCAGATCATGAATCTTTGGGCCGGGTTCCCGGAGACGGCCGGGCTGGTCTGAGCGGCCGGTCGCGGGGATGGTGGTGCGGACGGGCCGCGGCGCGCGACGCCGCGGCGGGGAAAAACTCTTGCACTTGCGCGGGATTCAAACTGGGTTCAAGCGGCAACGTTGCGCAGGGACCGGCGCGCAGTTTTCGCGAACCCGGATCCGGATGGCGCAGCACAACCGTCTGAGACCATGATCGAATTCAACCAGAAGATCCTTTTTGTGGGCTATGGCGCCGTGGCCGAGTGCACGCTGCCGATCCTGTTCAAATACCTCAAGGTGCCGGCGCGGAACGTCACGGTGATGGATTTCGAGAACCGGGCGCCGAAGCTGAAGCCGTGGACGGGCCGGGGCGTGCGCTTCGTGCGCGACCGGGTGACACGGGAGAACATGGGCCGGCTGCTCGGGAAGTACGTCGGCGCCGGCGACCTGCTCATCGACCTCGCCTGGAACATCGACGCCTGCGAGATCCTCCAGTGGTGCCACGACCACGGGGTGCTCTACGTCAACACCTCGACCGAGCTGTGGGATCCCTACGCCGGGGCGCCAAACAAGCACCCGACCGAGCGGACGCTCTACTGGCGGCACATGAACGTGCGCCGCCTGACCGCCCGCTGGAAGGAGAAGGGCGCCAGCGCGGTGATCGAGCACGGCGCCAACCCCGGCCTGATCTCGCATTTCACCAAGCAGGGGCTGCTCGACATCGGCGAAAGCCTGCTCGAGGACCGGAAGGTCAGGGGCCGCGCCGCGGAGCACCTCCGCCAGCTGATGGCCGACCGGCAGTTCAACGACCTGGCGCGCCGCCTCGGCGTGAAGGTCATCCACTGCAGCGAGCGCGACACGCAGGTCACCGACCAGCCCAAGCAGGTCGACGAATTCGTGAACACCTGGAGCATCGAGGGCTTCCGCGAGGAGGGCACGACCACCGCCGAGATGGGGTGGGGCACGCACGAGAAGACGCTGCCCGAGTTCGGCTATCAGCACCGCACGGGCCCGCGAAACCAGATCTGCCTCGCCCGCATGGGCATCAACACCTGGGTCCGCTCGTGGGTGCCGGACTACAGCATCCTGGGCATGGTCGTGCGCCACGGCGAGGCCTTCACCATCTCCGACAAGCTCACGGTGTGGGAGCGGGGCCGGGCCGTCTACCGCCCGACCGTGCACTACGCCTACTGCCCGTGCGACTGCGCCATCGCCTCGCTGAACGAGCTGCGCGGCTACGACTACCGGCTGGTCGAGAACCAGCGGATCATGAACGACGAGATCACGAGCGGCGCCGACATCCTCGGGGCGCTGCTCATGGGCCACGCCTACAACGCGTGGTGGATCGGCAGCGACCTGAGCATCGAGGAATCGCGCCGGCTGGTGCCCCACCAGAACGCCACCACGATGCAGGTGGCGATCTCGGTCGTGGCGGCCGCGGCCTGGATGATCGAGAACCCCGCCATGGGCGTGTGCGTGCCGGACGACCTGCCGCACGACTACGTCCTGCGGATTTCCAAGCCGTACCTCGGCAAGTTCATCTCCAAGCCGAAGGACTGGACGCCGCTGCAGCACTATCGCAACGCGTTCCACGGCTTCAACCGCCCGGACCTGGACTGGAAGGATCCGTGGCAGTTCCAGAACTTCCTCGTGAAGGACGGCAGCTGAGGCCGCCGCGCGGGCGCCCGGCCGAGATTGCACCGCAAAGGAACCGACATGATCCCGTCGACCCGGCTGAAAAAACTGGCGAAGGAGCACGGCACGCCGCTCTTCGTGATCGACCACGCCGCCCTGCGGAAGAACTACCGCGAGTTCCGGCGCTACCTGCCCCGCGTGCAGGTCTACTA
Organism: Opitutaceae bacterium; assembly: GCA_035502155.1. GTDB lineage: Bacteria > Verrucomicrobiota > Verrucomicrobiia > Opitutales > Opitutaceae > Fen-1467. Next base: position 1,504 of record DATJUU010000242.1, on the reverse strand, counting down.
CGCGGTCAAGGCCAACCCCGACCCCGCCATCGTCCGCACCCTCTACCAGGAGGGCGGCAGCTTCGATGTCGCCTCGATGCCGGAGTTCATGATCGTCCACGAGAACATCAGGGACCTGCCCGACAAGCAGCGGCAGGACTGGATCTGGGACAAGATCATCTACGCGAACCCGACCAAGGCCACCGAGACCCTGGAGCAGCTGAACCAGTACAAGCCGCTGGTCACCTTCGACAACCTCGAGGAAATCCGGAAGATCAAGAAGCACGCGCCCAACGCGGGCCTGGCGCTGCGCCTCAAGGTGCCCAACACCGGCGCGATGGTCGAGCTGTCCTCCAAGTTCGGCGCCTCGCCCGGCGAGGCGGTGGACCTGATCCTGGCGGCGCAGAAGGCCGGACTCACCGTCGAGGGCATCAGCTTCCATGTCGGCAGCCAGACGACCAACTTCGACAACTATGTCCAGGCGCTCAGCCTGACCGCGGCGGTCTACAAGGAGGCGCGCGATCGCGGCTACACCAAGATGAATCTGGTCGACATCGGCGGCGGCTTCCCCGCCCCGTACGACGCCTCGGTGAAGCCGTTCCGCGAGCTCGCCAAGGTGGTCAACGCCGAGCTCGACCGGCTGTTCCCGGCCAACATCCAGATTCTCGCCGAGCCCGGCCGGTTCCTCGTCGCCAGCGCGGGCTACGCGGTGTCGAAGGTCATCGGCAAGGCGGTCCGCGACGGCAAGATGTGCTACTACATCGACGACGGTGTCTATCACACCTACTCGGGCGTCATCTTCGACCACTGCAAGTACCCGATCCGCGCGTTCAAGCGGGGCCCGACGCAGCTCAGCGCGGTCTTCGGCCCCACCTGCGACGCACTCGATGTCGTTTCGATGGCCGAAAACCTCCCGGAACTCGAGCGCGGCGACTTCGTCTACAGCACGAACATCGGGGCGTACAGTCAGGCGTCGTCGACGTACTTCAACGGCTTTCCGCCGGCGAAGATCGTCCACGTGAACCAGTAGCGGCCGCCCCGCCGCGGGCGGACGCCGACGCTATTTGCCCGCGGTGGAGACGCCGCGGCCGGTCGCGGCCCAGTAGATGCCGCCGTAAAGGTGGTCGAGGAAAGTCGGGTTGCGGTACGCTTCCGGCAGGTGGCCGAGCGCCGTCACGAAGCTGCGTCCGCCCTCGAAGAGGTGATACCAGGCGATGGGGTGGAACGCGCCCATGCCCGCGGCCTGCTGGCCCGGCCAGATTTTCGTCGGATCGTAGGTGGTCTCGTCGACGGTGAGGACGACGTGCAGGTCGGGCGCCAGCGCGTCGTCGAATTCGTACCATTCGTCGGTCCAGACCCAGCGGTCGGGCACCGCCATCGTGGCGGGGAAGTTCCGGTCGGTGACATGCAGGATGGCGGTCTGGATGTAGGGATGGATCCGGAACGACCGCCCCAGCAGGCGCTCGTACCACGGCCACTCCCGCTTGGTCGCGGCCGCCATGTGCACGCCGACAAAGCCGCCGCC
>DATJUU010000241.1:0-19080 GCA_035502155.1 Opitutaceae bacterium | reverse complement strand
CGCGACGCGGGTGGACACGTAGCCGGCGAAGGCGAGGAGGACCAGGCCGCAGCCGGTGACGGCGAGCAGCGCCACGCGGGTCTTCTGCTTGATGATGGAGATGTTCACGTCGGCCCCGCTCATGGCCGTGATGGCACCCTGGCGGTTGCGGATCGGCACGAACGCCGACTTGAGCAGGCCCCATTCCTGCCAGACGCGCATGCCGCTGAGGTAGGTGCTGCCGTGCTCGTAGACGCCGACAATTCCCTCGGCTTCGCCCGCCGGGGCGGTGTCCGGCGAGGAGATCGGCGAGTGGTCCGTGCCGATCGTGCCGTCGAGCCCGTAGATGATGTTGGCGCCGCCGGTGGGAATCTGGGTGTAAAGGTAGGTCAGGCCTTTTTCCCTCTGGATCCGCTGCATCGGGCCGACGTACTTGAGGTAGAGCGGCGAGGTCTCCGTATTCACCCGCATCATCTCGCGGTGCTCGTCGCCGTCGATGAAGGCCGCGGTCACGGTGCTCACCGCGAGCAGTTTCTGGTCGAAGCCCGCCTGGATCCGGTCGTAGACCCGCTGGTAGGCCAGCACGCCGAGCACGGCCGTGACGACCGCCATCGCGGCGAAGATCACCGCGGCGGTGAGCGTCGACAGCTTGAGGTGGAAGTTATGCGGCATGGCGTCGCTCCAGCTTCCAGTCGAGCAGCGCGAGGGCGAGGCGCGGGACGCAGCCGGCCAGCTCGAGGACGAGCGGGACCTCGAAGAGCAGGGCGCGGAGCCCCCGGCCGGTGGCGGCCGGCCCCGGCCCCGAACGCCAGAGGGACGCCTCGTTGAACAGGTCGCCCGGACGGGCCGTGACGCCGCCCACCACCGCCTCGCCGGCCAGCACCAGGCCGAATCGGGCGGCGCCGCCCCCGGGGGGGGCGACCGGCCCGTCGGCGACCGCGACGGCTTGCGCGGTGGCGGCGAGCAGCACCAATTCCTCGATCCGCAGCCCCCGGCAGAACGCGGCCCGGCCCAGCGCGTGCACCTTTTCCACCAGGTTGGGCTCCGTGGGCGGCGCGCCCGTGATGAGCTGCTCGAGGAGCGCGAGCAGGTAGGCCCGCAGCGCCGGCGGCAGTTCGGGATCCCGGATGCGCTCGCGCATGGCGGCGCGCGCCGCGGGCGGGGACCGCTCCAGCAGGATCTGCAGGCCGGCCGCCGCCTCGATGACAAAGCGGCTGGCGCAGGCGTCGCCGATCACCTGGTCCTCCCCGGGCGCGGCGGCGGCCGCGGGGGCGGCGCCAAAGCGGCCCTCGAGCAGCGGAACCAGACGCACGAACGTCGCGCGGCTGCAGGCCTGCTCCACCGTCTCGATCGCGTTGGCCCGGTCCTTGGGATTGCGTGAGCGCAGCGACGCGGTGACGGATTCGAAGTCCGGCAGCCGGCCGCCGAGGCCGAGGAGTTCGAGGATGAAGTCGATGACGGTGGCGGGCATGTCGCCGTAGAAACGCGCGAGCACCTCCCGGCCGGGCGTGGCGGCGCCCGGGGCGGCGAGGAGGGCGTGGCGGGCGTGAAAGCGGTAGGCGCGGTCGATCTCGCTCCCGATCAAGCCGGGGTAGACCGACTCGAACTGGGCGAAGGAGACACGGCTGAGGGCGCGCGCCGCCAGCCCGCGGCCGGCGTAGGGGTGGCTCGGGTCCTGGAGGCAGGAGACGATCGCCGGCACGCCGCGCTGGCCGATGCCGAGGAGCACGTTTTCCGCCTCGCGCAGCTCGCGCGGGGCGAAGCCGCCGCTGGCATCGAGCAGCGGGGCGATGCAGTCCGGGTCGCCGATCCGGCCGAGGGCGTCGAGCGCAAGCGAGCGCTCGCGCGGCAGGCCGGAGCGCACGACCTCCAGCAGCGCGGGCAGCAGCCGGGTGGACTCGCGCGTGGCCAGGCGCCGCATGGCATCGAGCGCCTCGCGCCGGTCTTCGGCGTCGGCCAGGCGCAGCTGGGGCACGAGGAAATGGGCGTAGCGCGGCTGGCCGCAGCGGCCCAGTCCGCGCATCGCGGCCCGCCGCTCCGCCGGCGAGCCGCGCAGCAGCCGGTCGAGGGTCTGGAGGGCGTTCACACTGTCGCCCACCCGCCAGCTGTGGGAGAGGGTGGCGGCGGCGGCGGCCCGGACCTCGGGGGCGCGGGTGTGAAGGCCGGACTGCAGCTCCTGGGTGGCGACGAGGCCCCGCTGGCCGAGCTCCTCGAGCAGGGTCGGGCCGAGCGGCTCGTGGTGGCGGTTGAGCCAGGCGAGGACGCGGCGCATCATCTCGTGGTCCCCCTCGGCCAGCATCAGCGCGAGCAGCGGCTGGGCGGCGCGGCAGCGCGCCTCCTCCGGCGGGGTGAGGAAAGCCAGCAGGCAGTCGGCCGCGCGGTACCGGTCGCTGAGCCAGAGCAGGCGGATGGCGAGCAGGGCGGCCTCGGGCGGGCCGGAACGGGCGGTGGCCTCGAGCCAGGCGGTTTCGGCCGGCGGCCGGTCGCGCACCACGGCGGCGAGCGGGCGGGCGAAATCCAGCCAGCCGCGCTTGAGGTTGGCGATCATGGCGCGCACGTACTCGGCGCGGAGCCAGGCCACGAGCGCCAGGGCGGCGACCGCCAGCAGCAGGCCGGTGAGCGCCAGCCGGTCGGGGCCGAGGCTGCCGGCCCAGAGGAGCAGGAACAGCCCCCCGGTCGCGGTGGCGGCAGGCTCGGCGATGCCCTCGATGAACGTGCGCAGCTGCTTCTTCGCCGCGGCGGGCAGCGCGTTGATCAGGAAATTGACGTTGTTGTAGTCGACCGTGACCAGCAGCCCCTGGTAGGCGAGGAAGCCGAGGAGCGCCGCCGCGCCGCTGTCGTCGAGCAGGAACCCGAGGAAGACGAGCAGGTAGACCGCGGGCTGGAGGAGCGCCGTGTTGCGCACGCCGATCCGGGCCACCAGCCGGTTGAAGAGGAAGAGGTTGACGACGACGTTGAAGACGCTGACGCCGGCGTAGAGGCCGCCGAACAGCGCCGCCAGCTGCTTCTCGGTGTGGTGGGCGGAGAACACCCCCATGTACTGGTATTCGCACACCGCGGTGACGACGAGGGTGAGGAAGAGCACGCCGGTGAGCAGCCCGGCGTAGCGCGAGTGGCGGAAGAGGCCGCCGGTCTGGCGCAGCTCCTGGAGCAGGCCGGCGGGCGCGGCGTCCCCGGCCCCGTCCTCCTCGTCGAGCGAGCGGCCGCGGCGCAGGATGAGCACGAACACCGGGATGGTCAGCACGGCGAACATCGCCCAGGCGAAGAACAGCTGCGGCACCTCGAGGTACCGGCTGAGGGCGTTCACCAGCAGGCCGCCGAGCCCGGCGCCGGCGGCGCATGCCGCGCTGAGCAGCGCGTAGAGGCGCTTCGCGTCGAGGATGTCGAAGTAGCCGTCGACGAAATTCCAGTAGAGGGTGTAGAGCGCGATCCACCAGAGCGTGGCGTAGAGCTTGGCCAGATAGTAGAGCGCCGCCGGCGCCGCGCCGCCGCCCCAGACCAGGAAAAGCACGCCGAAGAGGATGCCGCCGGCGGTGAGGAGGCCGAGGGTGAGCCGGAAGACGCTGTTGATGCCCAGCCGGGAGAGCAGCAGCGAGTAGACCGGGATGTACGCCAGCATGATCACCGGCGTGAGCAGGTAGATGACGGGCAGGCGGGTGACGCCGACGCGGGTGAGGAAGAGGCTGTCAGCCGTGCTGATGCCGATTGCCAGTCCGCCCTGCAGCAGTGCGCCGAGCAGGCCGAACAGCAGCAGCCGGCCGGCGTCACCCGGCTCCAGGCGGAGGAGTTGGCGGAGCCAGCGGCTCATGGCGGCGGCCGGGCGGGCCGGCGGGCCAGAAACACGCGGCTCACGTGCTCGTGCGCGACCGCGCGGAAGCCGGGGTGCGGGGGCTCGCTCCACCGGCAGGTTTCTTCAAGTTCGATGCGCAATCCGTGCCGCTCGAGCAGTGCGCGCGCGGCGGCCGGCTCCAAGAATTGGTAGAAATACCGGTCCTGGTAAAGAAAACGGTTGGCCCCCAGCGGGCGCATCTCCTGGCCGGCGATGCCATCGTCCAGCCCGGGGATGTTGCACAGCAGGCGCCCGTCGGGCGCAAGCACCCGCACGATCTCGGCCAGGGCGGCGTCGAGGTCCGGCAGGGTCTCGACCACGTCGCTGAGGAGGATGAAGGCGAAGGCGTGATCGGCGTAGGGCAGCGCGCGCAGGTCGCAGTTCGCCAGCTCGACGCCGGCGCGGAGCTCCGGGTCGATCTTGCGCAGGGCCTCGGCGGAGGCTTCGCAGGCGTGGAGCCGGCCGCCCAGCCGGCGCAGGGCCGGGAGATTGCGGCCCTCGCCGGTGGCGGCGTCGAGCACGCGGTCCGCCGGTCCCACCGGGGCGAGGCGGTCGAGGCAGGCGGCGAGGAAGCCGACCGGCGCGCGCCCCCAGATCAGGCTGCGGGTGCGGGCATAGAGGCGATCCCAGGCCTGCTTGTTGCGCTGGGGCAGATCCGGCGGAAGGGGGTCGGTCACGGAAAGAGGAGAGGGCGGCTCAGGGCCCGCGCCGCGCGGGCGTTCCGAGGCGGGCGTGGATCAGGGAGACATGGGGACGCGGCTGCAAGATGCGTGCCTCATCCGCCAGCGCAAGCACCGGGGCGAGGGCCGCGGGCGCGAGCGAGCCGGCGTTGAGCAGGAACTCGCACCGCCAGCCGCGCGCCCGGGCCTGGCGGAGAATCTCCTGGTGGCAGCCGGTCGTCCCGCCGCGCGGAAAAACCGCCACCGCCGGCATGGCCAGGTAATGGGCGATGGGGCGGTCCGGCGCATACAGGGTGGTGTGGTCGCCCCAGGGCGGATCGCCGAAGACCAGGTCGGGCGCGAAGCCGGCGGGCAGCGCCGCGAGGCCGTCGCCCTGGAACAGGGCGACAGCGGCGCCGTGGGCCGCGAGGTTGGTCCGCGCGAGCTCGAGCGCCCCGGGATCGATGTCGAGGCCCGCCACGCGCGCCGCCGGGCACTCCAGCGCGACGCAGACGGCGAGCGAGCCGCAGCCGACGCCGAAGTCGAGCAGTTGCGGCGGCCGGCCGAGCGCGGCCGCGAGTTCGCCCGCGCGGCGGACAACGGCGTCCACCAGGCAGGTCAGCTCCGGGTCGGTCACGTAAGCCCGGCGGTCGATGGCGAAGCGGCGGCCGCGGAAATCGAACCCGCCGGCGCGGTAGGCGGCCGGTTCGGCGGAAGGCGGCAGGGGCTCGGCCATGGCGGATTCAAACGACCCGTTCGCGGAAGCCGCCGCGCAGGCAGTGGTCGGAGCTCATGGCGGCGCCGTAGCCGCCGGCGTTGAGAAAGGCGAGCCAGTCGCCCTCGGCCACGGGCGGCAGCGCCGCGTCGCGCGCCAGGAGGTCGAGCGCCTCGTTGAGGTTGCCGGCGACCTGCACCCGCCGGCGCCGGGCGCCGGCCGCCGGCGCGCGCACCGGCACCGGCTCGAGCGGCAGGCCGTAGAAGGCGGGCTCGGGGTGCAGGTTGAAGCCGCCGGTCACGCCGACGAACCGCGCGCCGTGCTTGGTTTCGACGGTGTTGACCTGCAGGAGCAGCACGCCGCTGTCCTTGACCAGGTAGTCGCCCGGTTCGACCCAGACCTCCAGGCCCCGCCGCACCACGTGGCGGGCGACCAGGCGCGCCCACGCCGCGAGGTCGAGCGGGGCGTCGCCGGCGGTCAGCGGGATGCCGAGCCCGCCGCCGACGTTGACGTGGCGCAGGCCGGGGATCCGGTCGGCGAACTCCATGGTCGCCGCGAGCACGCGCTCCCACCGGGGCAGCTCGGGCGTGAGGTAGCCGCAGCCGGCGTGGACGTGCAGGCCGGTGACGCGCAAGCCGAGGTCCGCGGCCAGCGCCAGCGCGGCGGGGAATTCGGAGCGGTAGATGCCAAACTTCGTGGTGGCCGCGCCGGCGTAGCGCACCAGCCGGTTGCGCCGGTAGCCGACGCCGCAGCCGGGATTGACCCGCAGCCCGATCGCGCGCCCGGGCTGGCGCCGCCCCAGCCGCGCCAGCATGGAGAGCGAATCGCAGTTGACCCACACGCCGGGGTGCCGCGCCAGCGCCGCGAGGTCGGCGTCGGCGACGGACGTGGCGGTGAAGGAGATCTCGTCCTCGCGAAAACCGGCCCGGAGGGCGCGTGCGATTTCGCGCGGCGAGCAGGCGTCGATGCCGCACGCCCCGGTGGCGCGGAGGGCCGCGAGGAGGCCGGGACACCGGTTGGCCTTGAGCGCGTAGAACACCCGGAAGCGCCGCGTGTGCCGGGTCAGCGCCGCGCGGAGCCGCGCGAGGTTGGCGCGGACGCGGGCGGCATGGTAGAGATAGTTCGGCTGCCGTGCCGCCGCCGTCACCGCGGCGAGGTCGCACCGTCCGAGGTGCAGGACGCCGCCGCGGTAGCGCAGGTCGGGGCGCTGCCACCAGGGAGCCCCCGATCCGGCCGGGCGGCTGCGGTCGCGGCGGCTCATGGCGCGGCCGACGCGCCCGCGGCCCGCCGCTTCATGACGAAGATGCTGCGGTTGCGGCCGCCCTCCGAGACGTAGTCGAAATGGTCCACGGAGCGCAGGGCGAGGAACACACCGAGGCCGCCGATGGGCCGTTCCTCCAGCGCCGCCTCCAGGCTCACGGGGGCGTTGCGCTGGCGCGGATCATAGGGCCGCGCGGCGTCGACGATCTCAATGGTGAGGCTCCCTTCATCCCAGCGGGCGGTGAGGCGGAGGCTGCCCTGCAGGCCGGCCTCCTCGTAGCCGTGGACCACGATGTTCGTGGCGATCTCGTCCACCGCGAGTTCGAGGTGGTAGGCCGCGGCGCGCTCCAGGCCCGCCGCCTCGGCGGCGGCCCGCACGAACCCGAGGATCGCGTCGAGCGAGTCGCGGGTGCCGGGGAGTTCCAGCGTTTTCATGGGCGAAGCGGGGAGGGCGGTTCGGGGGCGGCGCGGCCGGCGACGATTTCCTGGGTTAAGAGTGGCTGCTCCGGTTGAAAATTCGAACGCCCGCCGCATGTTGGCCCTCGCGCACTTTGGACGGACCCCACAGCTGTCAACTTCGGGCGACGCATCAGGGACACTTATCAGTGATGGTAAGTCTGTTTCTGCTGGCAAGTGCATTGATGCGGGGACAGGAGCCGGCGGCCGGGGCGGCGCCGGGATTGCTGGGGGCGGTGCAGTCCGCGCTGCGCCACAACCGCCAGCTGGAGTCGCAGCAATGGCAGGTGGAGATCAGCCGCGGCACGCTGCTGCAGGCCACCGGCCAGTTTGACCCGACCTTCAATCTCACGGCGGCGCGCGGCCGCCTGGCCCAGAACGTGGCGGCGCCCGGTGGACTGTATCGCACCGAGACGAACACGCTCAGCTACACGGCGGCGGTCACGCAGCAGATGCGCAACGGCATCACCGTGTCGCCCGGCGTCACGGTCAGCCAGGTGCAGGACAACTTCCAGAATTTCGTCGCCGCCGGCACGGGGGGCGCGACGCTGACCGTGACCGTGCCGCTGCTCAAGGGGCGCGGCACCGTCGCCACCGGCGGCCAGGAGCAGGCGGCGCGGCTCGGGCTGGAGGCGGCGCGGCTGGTCTACGCCCAGGCGGTCGCCTCCACCGCGGGCGCGGTGGCCGACGCCTACTGGTCGTGGCTGGCGGCCAGCCGGCGGCTGGATGCGCAGCGCGCGGCGGAGGCCCGGGCCCGGCGGCTGCGGGACGAGACCGCCGCGCTGGTGAAAGCCGACATGGTGCCCGCCGCCGATCTCGGCCAGCCCGAGGCGAATCTGGCCAACAGCACCGGCAACCGGCTGCTGGCCGAGCAGGACCTGTTCAACGCCACCCAGGCGCTGGGCCTGGCCATGGGCCTGAACGGCGCGGAACTCGATCACTTCGCCCCCGCGGCGGAGCCGTTTCCGAACCCCGGCGACGCCCCGCTGCCCGACCCGGCCGCAGCCGACGCCTACCGCCGCCTCGCGCTGAAGCTGCGGCAGGATTACCAGGCGGCGACCACCAACGCGGAGGCGACGGAGATTCTCTACCGCGCGGCCCGCCTGAACGAGCGCCCGCTGCTGAATCTCGGCCTGCAGGCCGGCTACACCGGGCTGGAGCTGGGCCGGTTCAGCGATCCGTGGAACCCGCTGGCGCGCAACCAGGCCGGGCCGAACTATGGCGTGCAATTCACGCTCGACTGGCCGTTCGCGAACCACGCGGCCCAGGGCGTGACCCGGCAGCAGCACGCCCAGTTCGAGCAGGCGCGCCTGCAGGCCGCGGACCTGGCGGCGACCATCGGCTCCGATGTCGCCAGCGCGGTGCAGAACCTCCGCACCGGGATGCAGGCCCTGCAGCAGGCGCAGCGCGCCAGCGCCCTCTTCACCGACGCGGTGGAAAAGGAGCGGCAGAAGTTCCAGCTCGGCGAGTCGACCGTCCTCGACCAGCTCACGATCGAGGACCGGGCCACCCAGGCCGAGCTCAGCCTGATCAGCGCCCAGCTGCTCTACGCCACGGCCCTCGTCAACGTGCGCCTGCAGACCGGCACGCTGGTCGAGGCCCAAGGCGACACCTTCAACCTCCGCGACGGCGCGCTGCGCTCGCCCCCCCCACCGTCCCCCTGAAACCGCCCCGCCCATGAACACGAGCATCTTTCGCAAGAAATCCCTCGAGCAGCTGGCCTCCCCGGAACGGCTCGATGAGCTGATGCAGATCACCAGCCCGCGCCTCTGGATCGCGCTCGCCAGCATCGGCGCGCTGCTGGCCTTCTCCCTCGTCTGGGGCGTGTTTGGCAGCATCGCGACGAAGGTGGCCGGCACGGGCATCATCCTCAAGAACGGCGGACTGTTCCTCGTATCGTCGCTCGGCTCCGGCCAGGTGCGCAGCTTCGACGTGAAGGTCGGCGATGTGGTCGAGGCCGGGCAGGTGGTCGCCCGGCTCGACCTGCCCCAGCTCGCGCAGCAGCTCGACAACGCGCGCAAGGACTTCGCCTTTCTCAAGGCGGACACGGAGCAGCGGCTCGCCGCCGACCAGAAGGAAACCGCCCTCAACATCCAGGCCCTCGACCGGCAGAAGGCCAACCTCGAGCAGCTCGTGGGCAACCTCCAGCAGCAGGCGTCCTGGCTGGAGCAGCAGACCGGCAACCAGGACAAGCTCCTCGCCGAGGGCCTGATCACGCGGCAGACCCTCGTGGCCACCACGCAGCAGCTGAACGGTGTCAAGGTGCGCATCGCGGACACGCGCAGCCAGATGAACGACCTGGCCCTGCGGCAGATGCAGCTGGAAAATGACCGCCGCGACCGGGCGAGCCAGGCGGAATTCCGGCTCGGCCAGTCCGGCCGCTCGCTGGCGGCGCTCGAGGACAACTACCAGCGGGGCGCGAATGTCGTCGCCCCGTACCGCGGCCGGGTGATCGAGATCATGGCCCGGCCGAGCGACCTGGTGGCCCAAGGCAGTCCGCTGGTGAACCTCGAGCTCACGGGCGAGAAGCTGACCGCGCTCGTCTACGTGCCGGCGCGCGACGGCAAGCAGATCAAGCCGGGAATGAAGATCCAGATCTCGCCCTCGACGGTGAAGAAGGAGCGCTTCGGCGTCATGCTGGGCCGGGTGGACTCGGTGTCGGATTTCCCGTCCACGACGCAGGCGATGGCGGCGATCCTGAAGAATGACGCGCTCATCGCGATGCTCTCGTCGCAGGGGGCGCAGTTTGCCGTCGAGGCGGACCTGATCCCCGATGCCGCGACGGAGAGCGGCTACGCCTGGTCCTCGTCGAAGGGCCCGCCGGTCACGATCAACGCCGGCACGCTCTGCGACAGCAACGTGATCGTCGAGGAGCAGGCGCCGATCACGATGGTGATGCCCTTCCTGCGGAAGCAGCTCGGACTCTGAGCCCGCCATGGCCGACGCCGCCCCCACGCCCGCCGCCCCGCCGGCCCCCGGCCGCCGCCCCCGCCGCCGCACGCCGACCGTGCTGCAGATGGAGGCGGTGGAATGCGGCGCGGCCTCGCTGGCGATGATCCTCGGGTATTACGGCCGGTTCGTCCCGCTCGAGACGCTGCGGGTCGAGTGCGGCGTGTCGCGCGACGGCAGCAAGGCGAGCAACGTGCTGCGCGCGGCGCGCAAATACGGGCTGGTGGCCAAGGGCTTCAAGAAGGAGCTGGAGGAGCTCGGGGCGGTCGCGCTCCCGGCGATCGTGTTCTGGAACTTCAGCCACTTCCTCGTGGTGGAGGGGTGGAGCCCGAAGTGGGTCTACCTCAACGATCCCGAGACCGGCCCGCGCAAGGTGACCTGGGAGGAGTTCGACCGCAGCTACACCGGCGTCGTGCTGGTGTTCGAGCGCGGGCCGGACTTCCAGCCGGGCGGCCAGGCGGAGAGCATCTGGCCGGCGCTCCGCGCGCGGCTGCCGGGCGCCGAGGACGGCCTGTGGTTCCTCGTGCTGGTCACGCTCGCGCTGGTGCTCCCCGGGCTGGTCATCCCGACCTTCAACAAGATCTTCGTCGACAACATCCTCATCGGCGGGATGCACGACTGGGTGCGGCCGCTCGTGATCGGCATGGTCGTGGCCTGCCTCCTCCAGGCGGCGCTGACCTACCTGCAGCAACGCTGCCTCCAGCGCACCGAGGTCAAGCTCGCGATCGTCAACTCGAGCCGGTTCTTCCGCCACGTGCTCGCGCTGCCGGTGACGTTCTTCCAGCAGCGCTACGCGGGCGAGATCGGCACCCGCGTGACCCTCAACGACCGCGTCGCCCAGCTGCTCTCCGGGCAGCTGGCGAGCAACGCCGTCGGTCTGGCGCTCATGCTCTTCTACCTGGCGATCATGGTGCAGTACGACGGGCTGCTCACGCTCGTCAGCGTCGCGGTCGCGGCCGTGAACCTCGTCGTCCTGCGCCTGGTCTCGCGCCACCGCCGCGACGTGAACCTGCGGCTGATGCAGGACCAGGGCAAGCTGATGGGCGCGACGATGGCCGGGCTGCAGATCATCGAGACCCTCAAGGCCGGCGGCACCGAGGGGCATTTCTTCTCCCGCTGGGCCGGCTACCAGTCGAAGGCCCTCAACGGCATGCAGAACATGGGCGTGGCCAGCCAGCTGCTGAGCGTCGTGCCGCCGACGCTCAACGCGCTCAACACCGCGGTCATCCTCGGCGTGGGCGGCTTCCGCGTGATGGAGGGCGTGCTGAGCATCGGCTCGCTCATCGCCTTCCAGAGCCTGATGGCCAACTTCATCAAGCCGGTCAACGAGCTGGTCAACCTCGGCGGCACGCTGCAGGAGGTCGAGGGCGGCCTCAAGCGCCTCGACGACGTGCTCAAGAATCCGGCGGACGAGCACACCGACGTCGCCATCACCGTCTCCGAGGACCGCAAGGTCCCGGTCAAGCTCTCCGGCCGCCTCGAGCTGCGCGGCGTGACCTTCGGCTACTCGCCGCTCGACCCCCCGCTGATCGAGCACTTCGACCTCGTGGTGCAGCCCGGCGAGCGCGTCGCCTTCGTCGGCGCCACCGGCTGCGGCAAGTCCACGCTCTCCCGGCTCATCTGCGGCATCTACCGGCCGTGGGGCGGCGAGGTCCTGTTCGACGGCGTCGCCCGCGACGCGCTGCCGCGGCATGTGCTGACCAACTCCTTCGCGATCGTGGACCAGGAGATCTTCCTCTTCGAGGGCTCGGTGCGCGAGAACCTCACGCTCTGGGACCACACCGTGCCCGAGGAGAACGTCCTCCGCGCCGCCAAGGACGCCTGCATCCACGACGTCATCGCCGCCCGGCACAACGGCTACGACAGCCTGGTGCAGGAGGGCGGCCGGAACTTCAGCGGCGGGCAGCGCCAGCGGCTGGAGATCGCCCGCGCCCTGGTGAACAACCCCACGCTCGTGCTCCTCGACGAGGCCACGAGCGCCCTCGACCCGCGCACGGAAAAGCAGATCGACGAGAACCTGCGGCGGCGCGGCTGCGCCTGCGTCATCATCGCCCACCGCCTCAGCACCATCCGCGACTGCGACAAGATCGTCGTCCTGCGCGACGGCAAGGTGGAGCAGACCGGCACCCACGACCAACTCCGCGAACAGCCGGGCCTGTACGCGGATCTGATCAAGACATGAGCGACGCCGCCCCGAGTCCGCCGTCCGAACTGGCCGCGCTTTTCGCCGCCGAGGGCGAGCCGCTCACGGTTTCCGGCAACACGCCGTTCCTGCTCGACGATCCCGCGGCGGTGTGGCGGGTCGAGAGCGGGGTGGTGGAGGTGTTCTCGGTGGGCGTGCAGGAGGGGCGGGTGACGAGTTCGCGCCACCACTACTTCACCGTGCCCGCGGGCGGGCTGCTCCTCGGCATGGACACGACGATGGCGATGGGCCGGTCGTTCCTCGCCGTGGGCATGGTCAACACCCAGCTGCGGCGGCTGCCCCGGGAGCGGCTGCACCGGTGCGCGGCCGCCGCCCTCGGGCCGGCGCTCGAGCAATGGGTCACGGGCCTGGCCACCGGCGTCTCGAAGGACATCAACCCGCGGACCGATTTCGCCGCCGAGCCGGGGCGCACCTACGAGCTGACCGGCAGCCAGAGCCTGCGCGCGAAGGAGGGCGTGGTCTGGCTGCGGGTGCAGAGCGGGGCGCTGCTCTTCATCGGCATGGAGGAGCTCAACCTCGCCGGGCAGCCGGCGCTGTTCCCGCTGGCGGCCGACGCCCGGCTCGAGGCGCTGGGCAACGCGAAGGTCGCCGCCCTCGACACGGCGGCGGCGCTCGGCGGGCCGGCGGACGGCGTGTGGTCCGGGCTGGCCGCGCTTTACCAGAGCGTGTTGAGCTGCGAATTCCTCAACCGGCCGCTGGCGGAGGCGGACGAGTTTAACCGCATCAAGGCCAAGGCCGGCTGGGACAAGCAGGCGGAGGAGCGCGCCGCCCGCCTGCTCGGCTCGGTGCTGGCCGAGACCGTGGCGCCCGCGCCCGAGGCGGCCAGCGACCTGCCGATCTTCGGGGTCTGTGAGCGCATCGGCGCCCGGCAGGGATTCGAGGTCCGGCTGCCGGCGGAGCTGGTGCGCAACAAGGCCCACAAGGCGCCCCTGCAGGCGATCGCCCGCGCCTCGCGCGTGCGGACGCGCGAGGTGGCGCTGCGCGGCTTCTGGTGGCGCGAGTCCAACGGTCCGCTGCTCGCCTACCTGGAGAAGGACCATGTCCCGGTGGCGCTGCTGCCGGCCGCCAAGGGCTACGTGCTGGAACACCCCGGGCGGCCGCAACCCGTGCGGGTGGACGCGGCCGTCGCCGCCACGCTCGAGCCGATGGCCGTGATGTTCTACCGGCCGTTCCCGCCGCGGCCGTTGCGCCCGGCCGAACTGCTCGCGTTCGGCGGCCAGGGCAGCGGCGCCGAGCTCTGGCGCATGGGCCTGATCGCCCTCGCGATCGGCCTGCTCGGCCTGGTGACGCCCTGGGCCACCGGCGTGATCTTCGATGCGATCATTCCCGAGGCCGAACGCAGCCAGCTGGCCCAGATGATCATCGGCCTGCTGCTCGTGGGCTTCGGCGGCGGCGCCTTCCAGTTCTGCCGCAACCTGATCGTCCTGCGGATGGAGGGCCGGATGGACGGCCGGCTGCAGGCCGCGCTGTTCGACCGCGTGCTGGAGTTGCCGGTCGACTTCTTCCGCGACTACTCGGCGGGGGATCTGGCCGATCGCACCGCCACGATCAGCGCCATCCGACAGATCCTGTCCAACGGCGTGATGACCTCCGCGCTCGGGGCGCTGTTCTCGCTGCTCAGTCTCGTCCTGCTGTTCAAATATCACGTCAAGCTCGCCTTCGTCTCCTGCGGGCTGGCGGTGCTGGCGGGTCTGATCACCTACCTGCTCGGGGCGGCCAGGGTGCGGCACCAGCGGCGCGTCGCCCGCCTGCAGGGCAGTTCCACCAGCCTGGTGCTCCAGCTTCTCACCGGCGTGTCCAAGCTCCGCAACGCCGCCGCCGAGGTGCACGCGTTCGCCGCCTGGGCCCGGCGGTTCAGCGACCAGAAGCGCGAGGCGTACCTCGCCCGCGGCTACGAGAGCATCGTCAACGTGTTCACCGCGGCCTATCCCACCATCTGCTCGGCGGTGATCTTCTTCATGCTGTTCTACTTCGCCCAGGCGGGCGGGGACGTGCTGCCGACCGGCCTCTTCTTGGCCTTCAACGCGGCATTCGGCACCTTCATCGCCGGCGTCCTTGGGCTGAGCGACGCGGCGGTGCAGATGTTCAACATCCAGCCGCTGCTGGAGCGCATCCAGCCGATCCTCGCCGCCGCGCCCGAGGTGAGCGAGGGCAAGCTGGAGGCGCCGGAGCTGGCCGGCCGGATCGAGCTGACCCAGGTGTCCTACCGCTATTTCGAGAAGGATCCGCTGGTCCTGCGCAACATCTCGCTCTCGATCCGCGCCGGCGAATTCGTGGCGTTCGTCGGCCCGTCCGGCTCGGGCAAGTCCACCCTCCTGCGCCTGCTGCTCGGCTTCGGCCAGCCCGAGACCGGGGCCATCCACTACGACGGCCACGACCTCGCCACTCTGGACATCGGCTCGGTGCGCCGGCAGATCGGCGTCGTCCTGCAGAACGGCAAGCTGCTGCCGGGCGACATCTACACCAACATCACTGGCGCGCTGCCCCTGACGGAGCAGGAGGCGTGGGACGCGGCCGCCCTCGCCGGCCTGGGGGAGGACATCGAGAAGATGCCCATGGGCCTGCACACCGTGATCAGTTCGGGCGGCGGCACCCTCTCGGGCGGCCAGCAGCAGCGGCTGATGATCGCGCGCGCCATCGCCAACCGCCCCCGCCTCCTGTTCTTCGACGAGGCCACGAGCGCCCTGGACAACCGTACCCAGGCGCTGGTCACCAAGAGCCTCGACGCCCTGCAGGCGACCCGCGTGGTCATCGCCCACCGGCTGAGCACGATCATGAACGCCGACCGCATCTTCGTCGTGTCCGCCGGCGAGTTGGTGCAGGAGGGCAACTACGAGACGCTCATCAACCAGCCGGGCGTCTTTGGGGAACTCGCCAAACGGCAGCTCGTGGACATGCCGGACTGAGGGGGCGACCCTAGTCCTTTGATGACGTTTTTGAAACTATTTCCCCCTCCCGGTTGCCGATCGCGCAAAAAGCGATTTGTTGCCGCGTTCCCCCGGAGCGGAGGAATCCACTGGCCCCCGCTTCCTCACCCGAGTCCTCAACCATCAAACAGCCACTAGTCATGCCGTTCTCCAACGACGCCCAAATCCAGGCCGCGATTCAGAAGGTGTTCAAGAAGGCGAGCACCGACGCCGCGTTCCGCAAACTGTGTCTCTCCAACGCCGCCGCCGCGGTCAAGCAGGCGACCGGCGAGGATGTCCCGCCGAAATTCAAGCTCCGCTTTGTCGAAAATGCCGGAGCCAGCCTCACGATCGTGCTGCCCGATCCGCCCCGCGCCGGCGGGGAGCTGAAGGACGAGGAACTCGAGGCGGTCGCCGGCGGCAGCCGTTGCGCCGCGTCGTGCGGCGGCTCCTGCGCCGCGTCGTGCTTCATGTCCGGGATCTACTGAGCCGGCCCTCAACCCAGGCTCACTATGTCCCTGCGCACTCAGGATGATGTCAACCGGGCGATCATCAAGGTGCTGTCCCGCGCCGCCAAGGACGCGGCCTTCCACAAGCTCTGCCTGTCCAACCCCGCCGCCGCGATCAAGCAGGTGACGGGGGAGGACGTCCCCAAGGGCTTCAAGGTCCGATTCGTGGAGAACCTGGGTGCCTCCCTGACCCTGGTGCTGCCCGACGCGGTCGACAGCAGCGGAGAACTGAAGGACGAGGAGCTCGAGCAGGTGGCCGGCGGCAATCGCTGCGCGGCCAGCTGCGCCGGCTCCTGCGCCATCTCCACCTGCGTCTGCTTCCCGCTGCCATCCGTCACCGGCGTCGTCGGCGTCTGACTCCCGCGCCGGTCTGGCCGCCAGACCCGCCGCAAGGACTCCCGTTTCGACGTGGGTCCTTTTTTTTCTCCAGTGACAAACTCATCCTTCGACTTGCCGCGGTCGGGATCGCGGCGCACCAGCTGTCTGGCGGATGCCTGACGAATCCCTCAACGCATGGTTGGCGGGCGTCGCCGCCCGGGCGGCGGGCCTGGCCGAGCGCCGGGCCGGCGCGGCCGAGCCGGTGCGCTCGGAGGAGTCCGACCGCCTGGCGCAGGAGCGGCTGGACCTCTGGCTGAAGCTGGTCGGCCGGGGCGACGCGAAGCTGCTGGACCGGCGCCTGGCATGGGAGGGGCTGGACCGCACGACGGCCGCGACCTGGCTGGGAGGGGTGCGGGCGCCGGACGGCGACCGGCCGCTGCCGGCGTGGACGGCGCCGCTGCGCGCGTCGCTGGAGGCGGGCTTCGCGGATGCGGACCGGGCGTGGATCGACGATCCGGCGCGCCGGCCGGCCTGCTATCTGGCCGGCCAGGAACTCGCCTTCGAGGAGGTTTTCGTGCCGTTCGTCGTCACGGCCGGGATTCAGGCGCGGGCCGCGGTGGGCCCGGCCGCGCAGTTGCTGGCGCCGGCGGCCTGGCTGGCGCTGGAGCGGCATCTGCTGGCGTTTCTCAGCCGCCGGTCGGAGCGCGCCCTGTTCCTGGAGTTCTCGATCGAGCGGCAGGCCGCGCGCTTTGCGGCGCAGGTGACCGGAACCGATCCCGACGCCGTCGTGGTGCCGGGCGCGCGCGACCGGTACCGGGCTTTTGTGCGCCGCCTTTGGGCCGAGCGCGGGCTGCTCGATTTCCTGGGCGAGTATTGCGTCCTCGCCCGCCAGCTCGGCACCTTGGTGCAGCTGTGGGTCGAGGCGGTGGCGGAGTTCCTGGCGCGGCTGCAGGCGGACCTGCCGGAGCTGCGGCGCGAGTTTTGCGCGGGACGCGAGCCCGGGCTGGTGACGGAGCTCGCGCCGTTCCTGTCCGACCGGCACTTCCGCGGCCGCGGCGTGATGGCGCTGACCTTTGCCAGCGGCGACCGGGTCGTGTACAAGCCCAAGGGACTTTCGGCCGAGACCGCCTACTATGCGCTGCTCGACTGGTGCAACGCACGCCGGCCGCCGCTCCCGCTCAAGGTGCTGCGAGTGCTCGACCGCGGCACGCACGGCTGGGTGGAGTCCGTCGAGGCCCTCCCGTGCGCGGACGAGGCCGCCGTGCGCCGCTACTACACCCGCGCCGGGATGTTTCTCGCCCTGGCCTACGCCCTCGAGGCGACCGACTGCCACTACGAGAACATCATCGCCTGCGGCGAGCACCCGATGCTGATCGACCTCGAGACGCTGCTCCACGGCCGGCCGCGGCCGGAGTCCGGCCGCATCGAGGGCGCGCACGAGCTGGCCAGCCAGCAGATGCAGGACTCCGTGCTGCGCACCATGTTCCTGCCGCGCTGGGAGTTCGGGCCCAACGGCGAGAGCTACGACATCAGCGGCCTGGGCGGCGGCGCCGGCATGGCGACGCCGTTCCGCACGGCGGTCTGGCGCGAGATCAACACCGACACGATGACGCTGGCCGAGGAGCCGATCCAGACGCAGGGCGACACCAACACGCCGCGCCTGCGCGGCGAGCCGGTGCGCTACACCGACTACCTGCCGGAGCTGATCGCCGGCTTCACGGAGATGTACCGCTGGGTGCTGGCGCGCCGGGGCGAGCTGCTGGCTGCCGACGGACCGCTGGAGCGAGGCGGCCTGAAGCGGCAGCGGCTGCGCTACCTCCTGCGACACACCAAGGTCTATTTTTCGCTCCTGAAGAACAGCGCCCAACCCGACCGGCTGCGCGACGGCGCGGCGGCCGCGATCCATTTCGACGTGCTGGCGCGGGCGTTTCTCGGCGACGAACGGCCGCCGGCCGCGTGGCCGGTCGTGGCCTTCGAGACGGCGGGCCTGATGCTGCTCGACGTGCCGTTCTTCCACGCCCTGGCCGATTCCCGGGCCCTGCATCCGGGGACCGAGCCGCCGATCCCGGATTTCTTCCTCGAGTCGGGGGCCGCCGCGCTGGACCGCCGGCTGGCCCTGCTGTCCGAAAAGGATCTCGAGCAGCAGCTCCTGTTCATCAAGAGCGCGCTCCACGCCCGCGAGGCGCTGGCGCACACCCTGACGGCGCGGTCCGGGCGCGACGAGCAGCCGGCGCCGGAGAACCCGCCGCCGCTGACCCCGGAGCGCTGCCGGGAGATCGCGGACGAAATCGGCGGCGAGCTGGCCCGGCGGGCGGTGCGCTCCGAGTCCGCGCGCAGCGCCACCTGGGTGTCGTTCGAGTTCATCGAGTCCGCCGGCCGTTATGAGCTGCTGCCGATGGGCTACCGGCTCTACGAGGGCATCACCGGGCCGGCGCTGTTCCTCGGGGCGCTGGCGGCGGAGACGGGGCGCGACGATTACCGCGGACTCGCCGGGATGGCGCTGTTCTCCCTGCGGCAGGGGCTGCGCGAGGCGCCGGACAAGATCGCGGCCGAGCTCGGCGTCGGCGCGGGGATGGGCCTCGGCTCCATCGTCTACGCGCTGACGCGCCTGGCCACGAGCCTGGACCAGCCGGAGCTGCGCGACGACGCCCGCCGGGCCGCGGCGCTGCTCACCCCCGGGCGGATTGCCGCCGACCGGCGGTTCGACCTGTTGTTCGGCGCGGCGGGCGCGTTGCTGGTGCTGCTGGCCTCGCCGGATTTGGAACCGGAGGCGGACTGGCGGGCGCGGATCGCGGCCTGCGGCGACCACCTGCTCAAGCATCGCGCGGCCGCCGCCAACGGCCTGCGTGCGTGGCCGACGGGCGACGGCGGCGCGCTGCTGACGGGCTTCTCGCACGGGGCGGCCGGCATCGCCTACGCGCTGGCCCGGGCGGCGGCGGTCACCGGCCGGGAGGATTTCCTGGCGGCGGCGCGCGAGGCCGTCCGCTATGAGAACTCGCAGTTCTCGGTCGAGCAGGCCAACTGGCTCGACCATCGCGAGCTGCCGGAAGGCGCGGCCGGCATGCCGCTGTGCAGCTGGTGCCACGGCGCGCCCGGCATCCTCCTCGGCCGCGCGGCCGGCCTGCCTTGGCTCGACGACGGGGAAATCCGCACCGACCTCGAGCGCGGCGCGGCCGCCATCCGGGCGCACCGGATTGAGTTCATCGACCAGCTGTGCTGCGGCAACCTCGGCCGCGCTGAGATCCTGGGCACCGCCGGGACCCTCGCGGGCCGCCCGGAATGGGTGGAGGCCGGCCG
>DATJUU010000240.1:0-4331 GCA_035502155.1 Opitutaceae bacterium | reverse complement strand
CGACGGCGTCGTTGTTGGTCGTATCGTTGATGGTGAGCTGCGCCTGGCCCCAGCGCAGCGTGGTGCCGGCGGGAATCTGGATGTGCGCGCTGGCGGTGAGCGAGCCGGTGAGGCCGTGCGCGTCGCAGACGCCGCCGGCGGTGCTGGCGGCGGTGAGGCAGGCGTTGATTTTGGCGGCGGCGTCGGCGCCGGAAAAGCGCTCGGCCATCTGCACGCCGTTCAGCGAGTTCACGGCGGCCGTGCCGTTCACGTCGAGATTGAACGCGGGCGCCGCCACGCCCACGCCTACCTTTCCATTGCTCAGGGTGACCAGATTCGTGGCGGGCAAGGCGGGAGAGAACACCCCGCCGGCGTTGGCTACGCCGAGCGGCGGCGTGCCGCCCCAAATGCCCGCGCCGGAGGTAAACAGGCCGTCGCGGAAGGCCAGATTTCCGATGGGGGTGCCGGGCAGCGTGTTCACCAGATACCCTCCTGTTTCGCCGGCAAAGTAGCCGCCGTCGAATTCGACCGCGAGAGGCGCGCCGTTGGTGGTCGGGAGGGTTTGGAGAAAGTTCACATTGGAGGAGCCGTTGTCGGCGAGCTGGCCGTTCTTGAAAATCAGGGGATTCACGGCGCCGAAAATCATGCGCGCCCCGACCGGCGTGGCGGAATTCACCATCCAGCTGCCCAGAGGGCCTTCCCAGAGGCAGTGGTCGAAAGTCACGGCGACCGAATAGCCGTAGGTGTTGGGAATGCGCACGTCGTGCCAGGCGCCGTTGCCGACGCCGCTGAACCAGGCCACGTCCATCTTGAGGCCCTGGATGGCGGCGGCCGGGGAGCTGTCGACGCACCAGTCCTGCGTCTGGCAGTAGGTGTTGCGCATGGTGAGCTGGATGGTGTTCGCGGAGGCGCGAAATCCGACGTAGGTCTGCCACATCACGTTGTTGGTTTCGACCAGGGCCGTGCCGCCGGGCGACACGGAATCGAAGCCGATGCGGCCGCCGGTGAGCTGCACGTTGGAGATTTGAATTCCGGTGCCGCTGGAAACGCTGCCGGCGCGGAAAATATCGGCGCCCGGGTTGCTCTGGGCGATGCCGCAGGAGAACTGGCCCATGCCGAGGGCCGGGCCGTTGAGCGTGAACCCGTTCAGGATGTTGAGGTCGGAGGAGATGCGGTAGGTTCCCGCGGGGCAGTAGAGCGGCGAAGCGTTGGAGAGCGCGGCGGCGGCGGCGATGGCGGAGTTCCACGCGGCGGTGTCGTCGTGCTGCACGGTGGCGCCCGCGGCGTTCACGCTGGGCGCGGCGCTCAGGGCCAGCGCCGTGGTGCCGCCGCCGGAAACGATGGTGGCGGAGAAAATGTCGCGCCGCGGCGACGCGGAGACGGCCAGGCCGGCGGGCAGCGGAAACGCGGTGCCGAAATCGAAAAAGGTGGGATTGACGGTGACGGTGCAGCCGGTGGCGCTGGAAGCGGACGCGGTTTGCGGATACTGGAAGGTGTTCAATCCCGTGATGGTCACCTGGAACGTGCCGTTGAAGGACGTATCCGAGCAGCCGGACAGGGTGACGAACCAGGTGGGGAAAAAGCTGAGCGTGGTGCCGACCGTGACGGTGACGACGTTGGCGGCGCGCGAGGCGCTGGCGCCCGTGTAGCTCGCGGGATCCTCCCACGGCATGTATTGCAGCATCGCGGGCGAGCCCGAGGAGCGGCCGATCAGCACGTAGCCGCGCGCGCCCGCGACCGGCGTGATGTAGACCGCGTTGTAGTTCGTGCCGGAAAGCGCGGAGTTGCCGGTGGTGGTGGAGACCAGGGTGCCGTAGCCGGAGTTGCCCCCCGCGGCATCGACGGCGGCGACCGCGTAGCTATAGGTGGCCGATCCCGCCGCGCCGATATTGGCGATCTGCACGGCGGGAGGCGTGACTGTGGGGCTCGCGCCGCACGCGTTGATGCTGACGCCCTGGCCGTTCACGAAGTCGATGGCGGAAGCGAGCGTAAGGCTGGCGACGCCGCTGGCGCAGTTGGCCGTGGTGCTTTGCGTGCTGCCCGAGGCGTTGTACGCGGTGACGTCGATGTAGGGGCGCGGGCCTTTGATGGTGGCCGGGCCGTTCACGTTGAGCGAGGTGAGCGGGCCGGGCGTGAAGCCCGCGGCGGTCAGCGTGCCGCTGACGGTGGCGTTGCCCGCGACGTTGAGGTTGCCGCCCAGGTTCAGGCCGAAGGCGGAGATGTCGTTGCCCGCGCCGGTCGAGGAAACGTCGGGCGCGAGGATCACGTCCGGCTGCGTGATGGTGCCGGTGATGCCCGGGCCGGTGATCTGGATCAGGTAGCGTCCGGCGGGGGCGTAGAAGTGGTAGTTGCCGAGGCCGTCGGTCTGCAGCGGATTCGTGGCCGTGGTGGAGAGCGCGGCGCTGGTGTAAATCGTCGCGAGCGGCGAGCAGGGCGTGCCGGTGGCCGCCGCCTGGCAGACGCGCACGGTGGCGCCGGCGACGGGATGGCCGGTGGTGCCGAAGACGATGTCGTCGTGGCGCGAGCCTTGCGCGCGGGCGCCGGGCGCGGCGGTCAGCAGCGCGAGCGATACGAACGTGGTGATCGCGGCGATTGTCTTCATCGTCTTCCCTTCCCTCGAAGATTCCCTGGCCGTGAATGAGACGCACATCCGGTGCGATTGTATGCCCGCGCGCGGTTTCGGGTAGCTGCGGAAAATACGTACGCGGACCGCCGTACTGCGAGGAACTCGGAGTCGAGACCCAGGGAGTGCGGCGGCTTGCCGCCGCTGGTTTGCCTGCCGAAGCTTGCTTCGGCGGGCGGGCGAGGCGAGCCTCGCCCGCAAACGGGCGGGAGCCCTTCGGCTTCGCTTAGGACAAGCAAGCTCCCGCACTCCATGCGGCGGATTATCGCCCGGGAGCCGGCTTCTTCCCCGGCGCGCCGTGACCCAGGCCGTGTTGCGCGGCCTTTTCCGGATCGAGGATGGCGCCGCAGGTGCGGCAGACGGCGACGCCCGGCTTCACTTTTTCTCCGCAGGCGGGGCAATCGGCCAGGCGCATGGGGACGTAAGCCCATTCGCGCTCGGCGCCGATCGCGAGCGCGGCGCGGCGGTGCATGTCCGAAATTTCGCGGAAGGAATGGCCGCGGGCCCAGAGCGTGTCGCCTTCGGCGATCAGGCGGTGATAGTAGGCGTCGCGGCGCGCGGCGGCGGCGGCGAGCTCCGCGTCGGCGGGGCGCGCGCCGGCGCAGACGAAAATTCCGTGGTCCTGCAAATCCTGCACGAGGTCGTCGGCGATTTCGCGCGCGGAAATGGCGAAGGGCAGGCGGCGGCCGTCGCCGATGTCGATCACGTCGCCGCGCGAGGTGACGAGCAGCAGCGCGAAGGGTTGGGAGGCCGGGCACGCGGGAATGTGATAAACGCCGTGCGTGCGCGAAATGTACCAGTCCTGGGGAGAGATGGACGCGATGGCCACGGTGGCGGCGGTGTCGCCACGGGGCTGCGTGTCGATCTGCATGGTTTCGCGGCCGAAGTGCGAGAGCGGGCGAGGCACGTCGCTTTGGGTGAGGTGCGCGGCGGTGGTGAGCGGGTCGGTGGGCAAGGAAGTTCCTTTCGGGGTTACGTAGCGCCAGACTTTGCGTCCAGCTGGCGTTTTTCGTGTGAAGGGCCTGGCGTGTGCAATCGCCCGTCATCCTGAGCGGAGTCCCGCGTGTTGGTGTTTGCCGCGGTCGAACAGAGAGATCTGTGGAGTGCGGCGGCTTGCCGCCGCTGCTCCATGCCGAAGCTTGCTTCGGCATGGCGAGGCAAGCCTCGCCCGAAAACCTGGCGGGAGCCCTTCGGCTTCGCTCAGGACAAGCAAGCTCCCGCACTCCGGATGTCTAGGAAGAACGCCGCCAGGATGGCGGCGCTAGCGAGGCGGATGGTTGGATCGCGCATACATCACCACCGGGCATGGCATGCCATGCCCCTACGAAGCGCGGCGCGAATGGCGCGGACGCGGGCGGCTGGGCGGATGGCGGTGCCAAGGCAGCGCACGCCAAGAAGCCTCGAAGCACGATCGAGGCAAATGCCTCACGCCGCGATGGCGCACCAGAAAAACGCCAGCTGGAAGCTGGCGCTACACGGCGTTAGGCGAGGAGTTCGTCGGCGGAGACGGGCCGTAGGGGCACGACATGTCGTGCCCGGCACAGTTTCTTGGCGACACGTGTTGCGATTCAGCCTCAGGCGACACGGCGAGGCGGATGGCGGAAGCGGCGATGGCGGGCGAGAGGGCGAGGCGGATGGCGCGCGCGGCGGAGAGGGGTGGTAGGGGCACGACATGTCGTGCCCGGCACAGTTTCTTGGCGACACGTGTTGCGATTCAGCGTCAGGCGAC
>DATJUU010000239.1:0-2048 GCA_035502155.1 Opitutaceae bacterium | reverse complement strand
AGGGCCAGCGGCGCTTCTCCCGGACGGTCTGAAGCGGGAAGCGGCGCCACAGTCCGCCGTCCGGGCGAGTGGCATGCAGAGCGCGGCGCCGTCTCCTCCGTAGCCTCAGCGAAGGAGGAAGCGTCCAAGAGACGTTCACTGCATCTCCGGCTCGGCCTGGCCGGATGTTTCGTTCCACGATGACGAGCCAAGTCTGGGGGCGGGCTTTGGCCAATCGGCCGCGCCATTACGTTCTTGGCCCGCGGCGAACCGCGCGTTACCAGTCTCGGGTTCAGCGCCATGCCTTATCGCATCTGCAAGATCTTCGAAATCGAGAGCGGTCACCTCCTCTCGAAACATCCCGAGAAGTGCCGGTACCCGCATGGCCACAGCCGGACCGTGGAAGTGGTGCTCGCCGCCGATCGGCTTGATGCAAACGACATGGTCTGCGATTTCGGGACGGTGAAGGCGGCGCTCGAGGCTTTCCTGGAAAAATGGGACCATGCCCTGTGCCTCAACACGACCGACCCCCATTTTGCGTTCTACCGCAAGGCTTATGGCGATCGTATTATTCCCTTCGAACAGACCGATCCGACCAGCGAGGTCATGGCCCGGGTGATCTTCGAGGAACTGCAGCGCCGGCTCGACTCCACGGCCAAAGCCTCCGCCGCGCGCCCGTTGCCGGCCGGCGCCCGGGTCGAGCGAGTGCGGGTGACCGAAACCCGTACGACCTGGGCGGAGTATTCCTCGTGAAGGTCGCCTTCCGGCTGCCCCCGAATTCGCGCGGTCCCGGGGTAATGCCAGCATCCTCCTTAATCCGGACTGTCCGGCGTGAGCTGATGGGTAGGGCGCGCCCGCCCGCTGTCGCCAAAGCCATGGCGGGCCGGTTTGCCTTCGCGAGGCCGCCGCAGCCTTGGCGAAAGTGGCTGGTCGCGTCGTAAGAATGTCAGCGGACGGCCCGGCGGTCCGTCCCGACCGGCACTGCCGCGCCAAAGGGCCCAACCCCAAAGGCCGTCGGCAAAAAGGCGAGCGCCTGCCGCTCTCCTGCCCTCCGCAGGCTCGGGCGCGCGTGGGTACGGGCGGTTCCCTTGGAACGAAGGAGCGCGCCCGCGGCCCGATCAGGGAATGCGCAACTCCATGCCGGCCCGCACCGAGTTCTCATTTTTCAGCACATCGCGGTTGGCTTCGAGGATTTCCGGCCATTTCGCGCCGCTACCGTAGTAGCGTTGGGCGATCTTGTAGAGCGTCTCGCCCTGGGCGACCACATGCCGGCGCACGGCGGCCGGCGGCGGACTGGCCGTCGCGGCGGCCGGCTGCCGCGCGGTCGAGGATCGTTTGGTCACCGTGGCGGGCGAGGCGGCAGTGACCGGACTCAGCCGCAGCCCGCGTGTGGCCGGCGGGGACAAATCGGCGTCGGGCGCCGCCGCCCCGTCCGGGGAACCCGGGTTTGGGCGTCCCTGATGCAGGGCTGCGAGTTCCTCTTTCAATTGAAGATTCTCCTTCTGAAGTTCGTCGATCCTGCTCATGAACTCGAGCCGCGCGGCCTGGCTCTCCAGCGGCTGGGCGGGGAGTGACCGGGCAAAGTCGCGCATGGCGGCATCGATGCGCTGGCGCACCAAATCGGCCTGCCGCGAGTTGGGTTGCAGTTCGAGGTACTTGCGAAAATGGTAGATCGCGGCGATGGGATCCTTCAAGTACTGCTGATACAACAGCCCCGCCTCGAGGTGGGACTCCGGCGCGTCGTCACTGCGTTTGTCGATCACCTTGAGGAAGGCGCCCAGGGCCTCCTGGTTGCGCCCCTGGCGGAGCAGCTCCTTGCCGCGCTGGTAATAGGGGTCGTTGACCTCGCCGCCGTAGGCCGCATGGTCGCCTTGCTCGCAGCCGTCCGCCAGCAGCAGCAGCAGCACCAGCGCGCTGCACAAGCTCGCGGTGTGAGACAGCGTCCGCAGGGCGCGGCGGGAAAGGGATTGAATGCGGGAAATAGCGGGCTAAGTTCACCCCACGCGCATTTCCAACACAAATCCTAAATGACTCACGAGGCTCACTCCGCCCTGGTTCGAGGCCGCGAG
>DATJUU010000238.1:0-10623 GCA_035502155.1 Opitutaceae bacterium | reverse complement strand
GCCGGTTGACAATTCACGGTTTTTCATAGCGTAGGAAGTCGACATGATGACCGCCGGTCTGCACCGCGATGCTGGCGCGCCCTGGCCGCGTCGTCTCGTGGCCACGGCCGCCGCCGTCTTCGTGCTCGCGATCGGCGTGGTGGCCGCCAGCCCGGCATTGCACCAGTGGCTGCACCCGGATGCCGCCCAGGCGGACCACGAGTGCGCGATCACGCTCTTCAGCCATGGCGCGATCGAGCCGGGCACCGTTGCCGCGCTGGTGATCGTTCCGCTCCTGCTGGTCGCCGCCTTGGTGGTGGCGCCAGAGGGGCCGGATCTGATCGCCCCGCGCCATCGGTGGTCGCCGGAGCGGGCGCCGCCGGGGTGTTGAATTGATCCACCTGTCGTGGCGGGCGTGCGCGCCCTCCACTGTCTCGTCTGCCGGACGGCCGAACGTGCCGCCGGCCTGCCTCGATCCATTCAGCCCAGCCTTCCCATGTCCCTTCGCCATTTCACTCCTTTCTTCCTCCTCGGCGCCGCCGCCGTCCTGCCGGCGGCCGATCCCAATCCCGACACGCCCGTCAACCAGACCCCCATCGTCATGAGTCCGGTGGTGGTCAGCACCACGCTGGACACCGCCCGCGAGGATATCGTGCCCAGCCTCGGCGCCTCCACGTTCAAGATGAGCAGCGTCCAGATTGAGCTCCAGCCGCTCGGCGCCAACGCCGGTTTCAACCAGATCGTCCTGCAGGCGCCCGGCGTGGCCCAGGACTCGGCCGCCAATGGCGATCTGCACGTTCGCGGCGAGCACGCCAATCTCCAATACCGGATCAACGACGTCCTGCTGCCCGAAGGCATCTCGGGGTTCGGCCTGGAACTCGACCCGCGCTTTGTGGCCACGATGCAGCTCGTCACCGGATCCCTGCCGGCCCAGTACGGCTTCCGCACCGCGGGAGTCATCGACATCCACACCAAGAGCGGCGCGCTGGCCAACGGCAGCGCGGCCGACGTTTTCGGCGGCAGCTTTGACACGCTGAAGACGAGTTTCGAGTCGAGCGGCACCGCCGATGGGTCCGGCCTTTTTCTCGACGGCAGTTTTGAACACAACGGCATCGGCATCGAGAACCCGACGGCCGGCACGGCGCCGATTCACGATGCCACCGACCAATACAAGACGTTTCTATACCTCTCGCACATCCTCGACGCGACGAGCCGTATCAGCTTCATGGGCAGCGCCTCGGTCAGCAACTTCCAGGTGCCGAACACCCCCGGGCTCGATCCGGGCACTTCGCCGGACGGCGACCCCTGGCTGCCGGGAACGTTCGATTCGGCCGGACTCAACGAGCACCAGAACGAACAGAACTACTTCGGGATTCTCGCCTACCAGAAGTCGACCGACGTGCTGAACTTCCAGCTGGCGGGCTACGGCCGGTACAGCAGTGTGCATTTCCTCCCCGACCCCGTCGGCGACCTGTTCTTCAACGGCGTCGCCAGCGACGTCGACCGCCAGATCTACTCGGGCGGATTGCAGGCGGACGCCAGCTATGTCGCCGGCGGCACCCACACCCTGCGCTGGGGCGCCATGCTGCTGGCCGAGCATCTGACCGCCGATACAACCACGACGGTGTTTCCGGTCGACGCTGACGGCGATCCGACCGGCGCGGCGTTTCCCATCGTCGACAACGGTGTCCAGCACGCCCTCTTCGCCGGCGCCTATGTGCAGGATGAATGGAAGCTGACCTCCCGGGTGACGGTCAACTACGGCGCCCGCTTCGACGCCTACTCGTCCAGCTCCGACCGGGAAAACCAGATCAGCCCGCGGGTGAATCTGATCTACCGGCCGACGAACGCCACCACCCTGCACGCCGGCTACGCCCGCTATTTCACGCCGCCGCCGCTGGAAAATGTCTCTTCAAGGACGCTGGCCCTGTTTGACGGCACCTCGAACGCCTCGGCCGTGACCCAAGATGATCCGGTCAAATCCGAACGCTCCCACTACTTCGATGCCGGCATCAGCCAATCGTTCACCTCGCGATTCCAGGCGGGCCTGGACGGCTACTACAAGACCGCCCGGAACCAGCTCGACGACGGCTTGTTCGGCCAGTCGCTGATCCTCTCCGCCTTCAACTATCGCCTCGGCAAGGTCTACGGCGTGGAACTCACCGCCTCCTACACGGACGGTGCCTTTTCCGCCTACGCCAACCTCGCCCATTCGGTGGCGCAGGGCAAAGAGTGGTCGTCCGCGCAGTTTCTGTTCGATCCCACCGACCTCGCCTACGTTCAGAACCACTGGATCTTTCTGGACCACGACCAGCAGCTCTCCGCGTCCGGCGGCGCCAGCTACACCTGGAAAGGGGCCCGCGGCGGCGCCAAGGTCTATCTCGATGTCATCTACGGCAGCGGGCTGCGCACCGACGCCACCGACACCCTCGGCAACACCATTCCCAACGGGGGCACGGTCCCGGGTTACGTGACCGTCAACCTCGGCGCGGAACGGCGCTTCGACCTGGGCGGCCGGCGGGTCATCACGGCGCGCCTCGACGTCGTGAACCTCACCGACAAATCCTACGAACTGCGCGACGGCACCGGGGTCGGTGTCAACGCCGCCCAATACGGCATGCGGCGTGGTTTCTTCGGGTCGCTGGCGTACTCCTTCTGATCGCGCCCAAAACCCGGCCGGCGGGCCAGCTCCGCAACGCCTTTGCCGGCGTCCGCTGGCTTCACCGGCCGGATCGGGCTCCGTCAAAACGTGCGGCTGACGATGACCTTGAAGAGCACCGGCGCGGCCAGCTGGTCGCCGGTGAAATGCTGATAAACCGGCCGTTCGGCATCGGCATAAACCGTGAGCTGATGGACGCGCATCTCGAGTCCCGGCGAGAGCATGAACCGCCGGAAGCCGGAAGCCACCGGGCTCGCGGCATTGCTCCCGCTATCGCGGGCGCGGCCGGAGGCGATCACCTGCCCCACCGGCGTGATCCTCACCGCCCCAATCGACCAGCCGTCAAAGTAGATTCCGGCGGCCGCGTCGACCTCGGCCCCGGGCCGGTACTGGTCCCGGATCAGAACGGGCTGGTCCCATTCCGCCTGGGCGAACCAAGCCCAGCGGGGATCGGCGGCGAATTGGTGGCGGAAAAGGCCGCCGAGCAGCAGGTCCGTGCTCCCCGTGCCCAGCTCGGAGTCCCGATCGATGTCGCCGAAGACATCGTTGTGGGTGGAGCTGCCGGTGGGCAGCTTCACGCCGAAGGTCAGCCCGACCGACAAATCCGGCGAAAACCCCGTGTAGATGCCCTTCAGGCGCACATCTCCCGGGCCGCTCCAACGCAGGGACACCGGATCGTCCCCGGTCGGCCCGCCGGTCGTCCGGAACGACCGCCGGTCGTAGGGCAACTCGAACTGCAGGCCCCAGGAACGGTTGGCCATGTATTCGAGCCCGGCGGAGTAGAAATCGGTCTCGATCTGTTGGTCCGGGTTGTCCGCCGCCGGCGCGGCGGACCTCCCGCTCCAGTTGTGGTTCTGGTTCTGGAAATCGTATTCCAGGTAGGCCATGCCGCCCTGGTCCAGCGGCAGCATCGAGCTGGTGGCGACGCTGAAGACGCCGCAGCCGCAGGCGCAGGCATGACCGGCGTTCGGAGCCGCGGCGAGCAAGCCCGCGGCGAGGGGCGCCAGCGCGAGTCGGAGGCGCGGGCGCCGGAGCGATTTGGCGCCGGCGGATGAAGAACCCGCCGGCCCGAGGAAAGATGAATATGCGAATGAGATCATGATGAGGTTGGCGCGCCGGTGCGGGAGAACCCGGGATGCCGGCGCGCCGGACATCGGGGGCGGAAGGATTGTGGCCAGGCCGCCCCTCAAACCTGCGGGACGGGGCCGTTAACGGAGCGCCATCTGCGAGCGTCTCGCAGGCGCGCCTCCGGTTTCAGCACTCAGCCCCAAACTTCGGCGGCGGCACCGGCACGGGATCCCGCCGCATTGCCGCGCGCATCGGGAAGCCCTCCAATCGATCGCCGGGCACCGCCGGCGGCTCCATCGCATCCATCTCCTGCGCGATCAAAACCAGCTTGATGGCCGCGTTCGGCGCCGCGGCCGGCCCGGGCTCGCGGCCCGTCTTCCGGGCCTGTTGCACCGCCACACAGAGCGGACAGGGCCTCGCCGGATCAAAGGTCTCGGCCAACGCCGTTTCGACCGGCATCTCGTGCGCATAGCCCGCGAACATCCGGCCCCAGGCAAACACCTGCATCAGATCCAGCGCGGCGCCGTTGGCACAAAGCCAGGCCAGCAGCAGGCAGGAGGCACACAGGAATCGGCGCACACCCCAGCATGATGCGGTCCGGCCCAAAAGCAAACGGGGCGGACTCCCTGGGTGGACTGCCCCTCGCACCCCGGCGGCCACACCGCCCGGCGGAACCAAGATCCTGCCTAGGCCGCCACCGGGCCGCCAAGCGGCCCGGGCGGATAGCACCGCAGCGCGGCCCAGTTGATCAACACCAGGATGGCGATTCCGGGCAGTCCGATCACCACGCTTCGGACCGCCCAGGTCGCCGCGGCTTGCCCACCGACCAAAACAGGCACGCCCGCCACAACCAACGTCGCGGCCGTCAGGCCGGCGAGAAACGCGGGCGCCGCCAGAAACCAGCGCGCGCCCACCGCAGCCGTCAGCGTCCGAAACGCCGCCACAAAAACCAATAGTTCGATCATCGTGACCAGGGCGCCGGACGGCGACGGGTGCGCCGTGAGGCCCCAGTTGAGCCATGGGGAAAGAAACGCCAGTGTCACCGCCGAACGCTTGCGGCCCCACAGCGCGGCAAGCAACGGGGCGTAGAACATGGGCAGCAGCCGCGGACCCCATTGCTCATCGCCGGGAACCGGCAAAACGTGGATCAGGACGGGGAACATCACCGACAGGCACAGCAAGATGCCGAGTTCACGCGCCAACGAGGCGGTGAGAAAACGCGGAACCCGGCGGATACCGGCAGCGGCAGATTCAGACATGACGGATGGCGGTGGGACGTGGGGAGGCAGCCTTCGGACGGACTGCCAGCAAGAAAAAGCGGTCGGCCGCATCGTCAATCTCGATCTCATCGAGTCCCACTTTGCGCAGCAGCCGCGTCAACATCCTTGGTGGCGGCAGGAGATGACGGTGGAGCAACGACGGACCGCGTCGATGGACGGCATTCACGAATTGTCGGCTGCAGGTGTGGGCGATGCAGAACCGGCCTCCCGGGCGAAGGGCCCGGACGAGGCGCCGTGTAATCGTGGCGAGGGGAACCAGATGGGGGAAGACGTTGAAGCAGATTATGTGGTCGAATGCCCCTCGTGGTAGGCGCAGCGTCTCCGCCGCCGCCATCTGGACGTCAACCTGCGACGGCAGGTGACGCCATCTGGCGAGCTGCACAAAGTCAGACGCAGCATCGAACGCCACGACGCGCCCCGCAGAACCCGTGAGGCGGGCCAATAGGACCGTGAGGCGACCGGAGCCACAGCCCGGCTCGAGCACCCGATCACCGGGCTTGATCTTCCAGCGGCGCACGAAGTCGGCGACTTTCCGCCGTTCCTCCGCCGTGAAGGCCTGCCACCGGCGGTCGGCGGCCAGCCCATTGAAACACCGGGCGCAGTTGAGGGACATTGGCGACAAGCCGGCTAGGGCATCCGCCGGCATGGTGCAACTGTCAAGTGGTGCAACTGTCAAGATGTGACGGGACGCGGCGTCGGCCCGGACTAGCCTTCCAGCCCGAACACCGACCGCACGTAGTTCTCGATGCTGAAGGGCTGCAGGTCCTCCGCCTGCTCCCCCAGCCCGACGAAATAGATCGGCAGCTTCAGCTCGCGCCAGATGCCGACGATGGCGCCGCCGCGCGACGTGCCGTCGAGCTTGGTCACGACCAGGCCGGTCAGCCCGAAGCTCCGGTGGAACACCCGGGCCTGCTCGATCGAGTTGGAGCCGAGCGAACCATCGAGCACCAGCCAGGCGTGGTGCGGGGCCGCGGGGTCCTGTTTTTGGAGCACGCGGCGGATCTTCGCCAGCTCCTCCATCAGGTGGCTCTTGGTGTGGAGCCGGCCCGCGGTGTCGATGATCAGGCAGTCGCGGCCGCGCGACCGCGCCGCCTGCCAGGCATCGAACGCCACCGCGGCGGCGTCCGCTCCCGTGTGGCTGGCCACCAGCTCGACCCCCAGCCGCTCGGTCCAAGTGCGGAGCTGCTCGATGGCCGCGGCGCGGAAGGTGTCGCAGGCGGCGACCGTGACGGATTGGCCGTCCTGCTGCAGCATCCAGGCCAGCTTGGCCGCGGTGGTCGTCTTGCCCGAACCGTTCACGCCGAGGAGGCAGATCACGGTCGGCCGGGCGGCCGGCGCGCCGCCTTCGAGCCGGCCCTCGCTCCCGGCCAGCACGCGCCGGAGCACGGCGGCGCCGATGCCGGCGGCCTCCTGCCCGCGCAGCGCCTTCTCCTCCCGGTGGGCACGCTTAACCTCGGCCAGGATCTCGGTGGTGGTCGCCACGCCAAAGTCGGCTGCATACAGGGCTTCTTCCAGGGTTTCGAGCGCCGCCGCATCGATCGCGCCGCCGCCAAACAGCGCCTGGGTGTGCGCGGCGAGGTTCTGCGCCGTCTTGGTCAGTCCGGCCCGGAATTTCTGGAACAGGGAGCGCATCGCGCGGCGGTGAGAGGGAGGGTGAACTTCAAATCGAATTCAGAATGCCGCCCCTCTCACCCTCCCTTTCCCTCTCACTCCGCCGTCGGCCGCCGCGCATCGCGCCCGAGATCGTCCTTCAGCCGGTCGAGGATGCCGTTGATGAAGCGCTTCGCGTCGGCGTTGGAGAACTGCTTGGACAGGTCGATGGCCTCGTTGATCGAGACCACCGGCGGGATGTCCTTGCGGTAGAGCATCTCGAAGATGGCGAGCCGCAGGATCGCGAGGTCGATCTTCGCGATGCGGTCGAACTCCCAGTTCTGGGCCAGCGCGCGGATCCGGGCGTCGATGTCGGCCGCGTGCGCGATGACACCGTGGATCAGCTCCTCGCCGAACGCGTAGTCGTCGCGCGCCTTCTCCCGATTCTCAAAAAACACCCGCAGATCGTCGGCCAGCTCCGCCGGCGGATTCAGGCTCCACGCGTAGAGATACTGCAGCGCCGCCACGCGGCTCTCGCGGCGCTGGGCGAACTGGCCCTTGCTCATCGCGAATGCCCTCGTTTCAGGGCCGCCATCTCCAGCGCGGCCCGGGCGAACTCGGCGCCGCGCCGGATGCGGCCCCCGCAGCGGGCCGCGGCCTGGCGCGGGTTCTCCGCCACGATCACGCCGTTGATCACCGGGATCCCGGTGTCGAGCGCCACACGCAGCAGGCCCTGCGCCGCCGCCTGCGCCACCAGCTCGTAGTGGAGGGTGCCGCCGCGGATGATCACGCCAAGGGCGAGGCACACATCCGGGCGGCGCGCGGCCAGCCACTGCACCGCGCTCGGCAGCTCGTGGGAGCCGGGCACCCGCACCACCGTGATCCGCCGCTCGGGCACGCCCGCCCGCCGCAGCTCCGCGACCGCCTGCCGGAGCAGCGCGTCGACTTGGCGCTGATTGTAGCGCGCCGCGGCGATGCCCACCGTCACGGCGGCGCCGGAGACCTCGGACGAACTGGGAGCGAGCCGACTCATGCGGAAACCGAAGACCGGACACCGGATTGCGGGCGGCTGCAAACCAAAAGGCGCGCGCCGGCGCTTAGAGCGACACCTGCTCGACGATCTCCAAACCGTAGCCGTCCAGGCCCACCACCTTGCGCGGGTTGTTGGAGAGCAGGCGGATCCGGCCGAGCCCGAGCGCGCGCAGGATCTGGGCACCCGTCCCGTAATCGCGCAGGCTCATGGGCGAAATCTTCTCCCCGGGCGCGGCGTTGAGCCGGCGCAGCAGCACCTCCCCGGCGTTCGCCGGCTCCATGTAGAGCACCACGCCCCGTCCGGCGCGCGCGATCGCCGCCAGAGCCGCGCCAAGCTCAAGACTGCCCCCCATGTTCCTGGCCTGGAACACGTCGCTGAGCACGTTCTCGCTGTGGACGCGCACCAGCGTCGGCTCCGGTCCCAGCGCGCCCACCGTCAGCGCCAGATGCTGGCGGCCGTCGAGGGTGCCGCGAAACACATGGAGGGTGAAATCGCCGAAGGCCGTGGCCACCGGACGCGTGCACACCCGCTCGATCAGCCGGTCGCGCTTGACGCGGTACTCGATGAGCTGGGCGATCGAGATCATGCGCAGGCCGAACCGGCGCTTGAACGCCTCCAGCTCGGGCAGCCGCTGCACGGTGCCGTCGTCGTTGACCAGCTCGCAGAGCACGCCGGCTGCGGGCAGGCCCGCCAGCACCGCCAGGTCGACCGCCGCCTCGGTGTGACCCGCCCGCTCCAGCACCCCGCCGGGCCGGGCCCGCAATGGAAACACGTGTCCCGGCTGGACGAGCTGGTCGGGCCGCGCCTCCGGATCGGCCAGGATGCGGATCGCCGCGGTGCGGTCCGCGGCGCTGATGCCGGTCGTGACCCCCGTCGCCGCGTCGACGCTCACCGCGAAATCCGTGCGGTGCGACTCGCGGTT
Organism: Opitutaceae bacterium; assembly: GCA_035502155.1. Classification (GTDB taxonomy): domain Bacteria; phylum Verrucomicrobiota; class Verrucomicrobiia; order Opitutales; family Opitutaceae; genus Fen-1467. The sequence continues at coordinate 2,092 of DATJUU010000238.1, read as the reverse complement.
CTGGGCCACCATCGGGCCGAGCCCGAGACGCCGGAGCTGCTGCTCCAGCAGGGGCACGCACACGATGCCGCTGCCGTAGCGGATCATCTGGCCGACGGCCGGCGGCGTCGCCTTGGCCGCGGCCATGATCAGGTCCCCCTCGTTCTCCCGGTCCTCGTCGTCGGTCACCACGACCAGCCGGCCGGCCGCGATCTCCTCGATCGCGGCTTCCACGGAGTCGAACGGCGGGCTGGCGGACGCGGCAGGCACGGTGAAAAGGCGCCCACGTTCACGCGAAGGACCGCGGCTGTCAACCGCCCTCGGGGTCGGTGCGCGCCTGGCCCGCGGCCGGGCCGGTCATTGGTGAAAATCGATGACGTAGCTCTCCACCGCATTCTCGCTGCCCTCCTTGAACAGGGAGAGGTACAGCTTGAACGCGTAGGGCGGCCGGACGTATTTCGGGGAGACCAGCGCCGTGCCGTCGCCGCCGGGGGTGAGCACGGTGAACTCGTCGTGCGGCATGTAATGCACCGGCCAGCGGGCGGTGGCGCGGGCGACGTCCACCTTGGCCGGCTTCTTCTTGGCGTCGTAGAAGGCGAGCTTGAAGTTGTTGCCCTCGAGGGTCAGGCCGAGGAACCCGCCCTTCGGACGGTTCAGCACGTACCCCTTGATCGTCGGCTCGGCCTCCTTGGCCGGTGCTGGAGCAGCCGTGCTCTTGCCCGCCCCGGGCTTCTGCGCCCCACCCGGTGGCGGGGTTTGGGCGGCCAGCGGCAGCGCCGCGCCAAACAAGAGGGCCACGAGAAGAGATTTCAGCAGGCAGGCGTGCGGTTTCATGCGAGGACGGGGCTCTCGGTCAAGCTAGCAGGCCCGGTTGCCCCCGCAAGCCGCATCCCGGCTGCCGCGGGGCGGTTTACGGGGATTTTGCAGCGGCAGCCGGTGCTCACGTTTTGCGCGGCTTCCGGGCCTGCAGTTCGGCCTTGAGCTTCCTCCAGCGCGCCAAGCGCTCGGCGATCGCCGCTTCGGCTCCGACGGTCTTCGGCGCGTACAGGGCGAGCGGAGTCCCGAGGTAATCCTGGCCCGACACCGCCTCCGGAAACTCATGGCTGTAGAGGTAATCCCGGCCGTGCCCCTGCCGCTTGGAGGCCTGGCCGCTCGAATCGCGCAAATGCACCGGCACCGCCTGCACCGGCCCGCCGGCGACCGCCGCCTTGGCCGCCGCGAGGGCGAGGGTGGCGGAGTTGCTCTTCGGCGCGCTGGCGATGTAGAGCGTCGCGTGGGCGAGGGTCAGCTCGGCCTCGGGCAGGCCGATGAAATCGACCGCGTGGTGGGCGGCGACCGCGAGCGGCAGGGCGGCGGGATCCGCCAGACCGACGTCCTCCGACGCCAGGATCACGAGCCGGCGGGCGATGAACCGCGGGTCCTCGCCGCCGGCCAGCATCTTGGCGAGCCAGTACAGCGCCGCGTCCGGGTCGCCGCCGCGGCAGCTCTTGATGAAGGCCGAGATCGTGTCGTAGTGCTCGTCCTCGTCGGCGTCGTACCGGATGCGGCGCTCGCGGGCGAAGATCGTCAGCTCGCCGGCTGTGATCGGCGCGCGCTCCGGCAGGCTCAGGACGATGACCTCGAGCGCGTTGAGCGCCCGGCGCAGGTCCCCGTCGCACAGGCCGGCCAGGTCGAGCAGGACCTTCTCCTCGGCGGTGCAGCCGCGGCCGCCCAGGCCGCGGTCGCGGTCGGCCAGCGCCCGCCGGAGGACGGCGACGACCTGCGCGGGGGCCAAGGCATCCAGCCGGAACAGGTGGCTGCGGCTGAGCAGCGTCGGGTTGACGTAGAACCCGGGATTGTGCGTGGTGGCGCCGATCAGCCGGACGCTGCCCTCCTCCACGTCCGGCAGGAGCAGGTCCTGCTGCGACTTGTTGAACCGGTGCAGTTCGTCGATGAACAGGATGGTGGCGGCCTCCGGCCGGCGGCGGGCGGTGGCGAGGATTTCGCGCAACTCGGCGACATTCGACAGCACCGCGTTGATGCGCACGAACCGGCTCCTGGTCTCGCACGCGATCGCCTCCGCCAGCGAGGTTTTGCCGCTGCCGGGCGGGCCGTAGAAGATCAGGCTGCCAAA
>DATJUU010000237.1:0-3852 GCA_035502155.1 Opitutaceae bacterium | reverse complement strand
GGAGAGGGGTAGTTAGCCACAAAGAGGCTCAAGAAGAGTTCTCCTTCGCGGCAGTGTCTCCGTCGCGCCCATAGGCGCGGCAACGATCAGCAGGCATCTCTTTTTGCGCTTTTTGTGCCTTTTTGTGGCCAAGGCCCATCTGTGCCTGCCGGCCATAGCTCGACAGAGCGACGGCCGGTAATCCGTGGTCAAAAGGAATCCGCCATCCGCTTTCACAGGAGGTCGCAGAGGTAGCAGAAAAAACACCCCTCTGCTTCCTCTGCGTGCTTCTGTGAAAAAACGATTTCGGAGCGTGGATTTCTTTTCACAGGAGCCAACGGAGGGAGCTTGGAGCTTACAGCTTATCGCTTAAAGCTGCCGGAGCGCCGCGCTCCAGCTCCAACAGGCGCTGCTTGCGCCAGACGCCGCCGCCGTAACCGGTGAGCGATCCGTCCGCCCCGATCACCCGGTGGCAGGGGATCACGATCGCGATCATGTTCGAGCCGTTGGCGCGGCCCACCGCCCGCTGCGCGCCCGCCCGCCCCACCCCGGCCGCGATTTCGGCGTAGGAGCGCGTCTGCCCCGGCGGAATCCGCCGCAGCGCCGCCCACACCTTCTGCTGGAAGTCGGAGCCGACCGGCGCGAGCGGCAGGTCGAACTCCCGCCGTTCGCCCGCGAAATAGCGCCGCAGCTGCGCCTCGACCGCGTCGAGCGTGGCGCTGGCGCCGGGGACGACCGCGCACTTCAGCCGGCGGCGCAGGCCGAGGATCTCGCGCTCCAGCCCGCGGCGGTCGACGAACTCCAGCAGCCGCAGGCCCTGCCGGTCCGCCAGGGCCAGCATCTTGCCCAGCGGCGTGTCGAGGCGCCGGGCAAGCAGGCAGTCGTCGGTGCGCGCCCCGCGCGGCGGCTTGCCGAACAGCCGCAGGAACGCGGCGCGGAAGCCGCTGGCCGATTCGTAGCCGCGGTCGAGCTGGACGTCGATCACCGGCCGGCCGGCGCGCACCTCGCGCAGCGCCAGGCCCATCCGGCGCGCCCGCTGGTAGGCCTGGAACGTCAGGCCGTAGTAGGCGCGGAACCGGCGCCGCGCCGTCGAGGGATCGACCCCGAGCGCCGCCAGCTCCTTGTCGGCCAGGCGCGCACCCGGGTCCTGCTCGACCGCGCGCAGCAGGCGCGCGACGACCGGCGGCGGCGCCGGCACCCGGTCCATCGGCCGGCACAGCCGGCACGGGCGGTAGCCGTCGTGCAGCGCCGCGGAGGCGGTGGGGAAGAACTCGACGTTCTCGGCGCGCGGCTTCTTCGCGCGGCAGGTCGGCCGGCAGAAGATGCCGGTCGTCTTCACGGCGGCGTAGAACACGCCCTCGTAGGCGGAGTCGCGCCGGGTGAGCGCCCGGTACATCACGCGGGGCGAGGGCAGCGGAGCGGCGGGAGCGGAGGACACGGTGGCTTCGATCATGGCGGATGAGTTTCGCCCAGTGTAGCGCACGCCGGGCGTCGTTTGCCGCCGATTTTCAGGCAAGAAATTTGGTGACATCCGGGATCACCTTGACCCGCCGTCCGCCGGGCAGGCGCTGGAGGTACGGGTCCTCCACCGGGTGCGCCTCGACCTCGCCCTCCTCTGCCTCTGCGTCCTCGGTCTCCTCTTCCCCGCCCTCGACCTCCCAGTCCTGCTCCGCGTCGAAGAACTGCGAGAGCCGCCGGGCCTGCGGATCGAGGATGAGCGCGGGGTTGGCCACGCGGCCGGCCTTCACGAGCTCGAACAGGCAGGGCAGGAACAGGCCGGCGTAGTGGGCGCGGAATTCCGACATCCACCGGTTGGGCAGGCCGTCGCGCCGGTTGAACAGCACGACGTCGGAAAAATGCACGCAGGCGTCGAACCAGGCCCGCAGCGGGGGGTGTTGCGCGACGAGCCCGCAATGGACCACGCAGAGGATGCGCGCCAGCTCGCCGCCGCGGCCGGCCAGCCACGGAGCGAACGCCTCGATCTGGTCGACGGGATTGCGGCGCCCGTCGGCGAAAAAAAACACGGTCGCGGCCCCGGCGAGGTCCGGCGACTCGATGCGGCCGTCGGTCCAGGTCCAGCGCGCGACGGCGCCGAGGCGGGCGTCGGCCGGGGTGGCGGGTTCGTCCGCGGCGAGGAGGGAGCGCACGCCGGCGGCGCCCTCGAGCCCGCCATCGATCAGGTCGGCCACGACCTCCCGGCGGCCGGAGCCGGCGGCGCCGAGGATGAGATAGACCTGCGGGCGGGCGCTCATGGGTTGCTTTGGACAACCAAGACACCAAGGAACCAAGGACGCAATAATGGCGGATCCTCTTCCGCAGGACGACGCAGGGGGAGCGAAGGAGAGATCACGTCTCTTTTTTCGCAGGAGGAAACGGAGAAAAGATTAGCGTCAATTAGCGGTTAAAAGAAAAGCGGCGTCCGCCGTCCGCAATTCCGCACCAAGCTCCGCCCCAATTCGTGCCCATTCGTGTGGATTCGTGGGGAAAAGAAATCCGGCGTCCGCCGCGCAACGGTAGGCAGTTGGCCGTTGGCTGTCAGCTTACTGCCTACAGCCTACCGCCCACGGCCCACCGCCTGCCGCCCGCCGCCTACTGTTTGACGGCTGCGACGGCCTTCACGAACGCCTGGGCCTTGGCGGTGATCGCCGCCCAGTTCTTCTCCTTCAGCGCCTTGGCCTCGACCAGCGCGCTGCCCGCGGCGCCCGCCATCGCCCCGGCCTTAAGGAAATCGCCGATCGTGTCGGGCGTGACGCCGCCGGTGGGCACGAGCTCGATCTGGGGCAGCGGCGCCTTGACCGACTTGATGTACGCTGGGCCGAAGAACTCGGCGGGAAAGACCTTGACCGCGTCTGCGCCGGCCTCCCAGGCGGCCACGATCTCGGTCGGGGTGAGCGCCCCGGCGAACACCGGCACGCTGTAGCGCCGGCAGAGCGTGATCACCTCGGGCCGGAGGGCGGGCGTGACGATGAACTTGGCGCCGGCGAGGATGCCGGCGCGCGCCGTCTCGGCGTCGAGCACGGTGCCGAGCCCGAAGAGGAAATCGGGCAGCTCGGCGCTGGCCTTCTCGACCATCGCGATGGCGCCGGGCGTGGTCATCGTCAGCTCGATGCTGGTCAGGCCGCCGGCGGCGAGGGCGCGGGCGCAGTCGAGCAGGCCGGCCGGGCTGTCGGCGCGGATGATGGCGACGACCTTCTCGGCTTTGATCTTGGCGAGGACGGCTTCCTTTTTCATGGGTGCCGGCAGTCTGGCGGCCAGTCGGCGCAAAGGGAAATCGATTCTGCGCCGGGGACCCAGGTCGTCCGACATCAGCCTACAGCCCTCAGCTCACCGCCTACAGTCCACCGCCTTCTGCCCTCAGCCCAGAGGTCAGAGATCAGCAATCAGAGGTCAGAACGCTGAGTTCAGGTTGACTGTTGCGGAAGCAATGCGGTGCCAGATTGGCGCCGCATCAAGGTGGGCCGTCCATCGTCGGCCCGCAATCCAACGCCCTCAGCATTCAGCCCACGGCCCACGGCCCACGGCCCACGGCCCACGTGCGCCCGCCTCTGGCTCGTCCGCCGTCGGCCATCAACCCAAACCGCACAACTCAACCCCCAAACCCCTGCGCAAGGCGCGCCGCCGCGCTCACGCGGCGCGCGCCTTGCGCAGCGCCTGGTCCAGATCGGCGATGATGTCGTCGGGATGCTCCCCGCCGACGCACAGCCGGATGAGGTTGGCCGGGATGCGCGCGAGCTTGCGGCCCTCGGACCCCTGCTGCTGGTGGGTGGAGATGGCCGGGATCGTGGCCACGCTCTTAATCCGGCCCAGGTCGGTCGCCCGCCAGATGCGCTGGAGCGCGTCGAACGCCGCCCGCGCCGCCGCGTGCCCGCCGCG
>DATJUU010000236.1:0-3702 GCA_035502155.1 Opitutaceae bacterium | reverse complement strand
GGAAAGCCGCGGTAGCGCAGAACGCCCGCTTCGCCGTCGATGTACGTCACCGCGCTCTGGCAGGAGCCGGTGTTCCCGTAACCCTCGTCGTAGGTGATGAAGCCGGAATCGTTGCGCAGGTTGCGGATATCGAGCGCCTTTTCGCCTTCCGCACCGACGATCACCGGAAGACTGTAGTCCTTGTTTTCGAGCCTGAGCGTAGCTTGCGGAGTCATGGGGGGATAAAGATTCAATTGTTTTTCCGATGCAAACAAAGTTCACGGCGACCGACCGCCGATTGCCGGCGCCGGCTTCGCCCCTGTGCCAAGCCCCGGTCCGGTCACGAATTCTCCGGGCGGGCGCCCACGATCATCGCGAAATTGCGGTAGAGCTGCAGGCCCCGGGCCTGGCTTTTCTCGGGATGGAACTGGGTGGCGAAGCAATGGCCGCGCGCGACGGCCGCCACGAATCCACCACCATAATCGCACTCCGCCATCACGAGGGAGCGCTGGGCCGGCACGACGTGGTAGCTGTGCAGGAAGTAGAAGGCCTCGCCCTCGGCCCGGAGCCCGGCGCAGAAGGGCGAAGTCGGCTGGAGGAATCGCACCGTGTTCCAGCCCATGTGCGGAATCTTGAGGTCCGGCGGCAGCCGGAAGCGCCGCACCTCCCCGGGAAAAATGCCGAGCCCCGCGATCGCCCCCTCCTCCGAGAATTCAAACAGCGCCTGCAGGCCGAGGCACACGCCAAGGAAGGGCCGGTCGTCCGCCAGCCACCCGCGCACCGAATGGGCCAAGCCGGTGGTGTTCAGCGCGGCCACGCAATCGCGCAAGGCTCCCACGCCGGGCAGCACCAATCCGGCCGGTGCGGCGGCGGTCAATGCCGCGGGCGTGCGTACCACCACTGGCTGCGCGCCGACGGACTCCAAGGCCTTCGTCACGCTGCGCAGGTTGCAGATGCCGGTGTCGATGACGGCGATCCTGGCGGGTGGCGGGTTCACGTTGGACGGTCCACGGGGCCGGTAGGTCGCCATCCCAAACCGTGAACGGTGAACCGCCGGCCGCGGACTTAAAGCTTCCCCTTGGTCGACGGCAGGCGGTCGGCTGCGCGGGGTTCGATCTGGGTGGCCACGTCGAGCGCATGCGCAAAGCATTTGAACACGGCCTCGACCACGTGGTGCGGCTCCTCGCCGTAGACGAGCTTGACGTGCACGTTGGCGCCGGCGGTGTTGGCAAACGCGCGGAAAAACTCCTTGACCAGGGCCACGTTGAAGTCGCGCACAAAACTCGCCGGCGTATTCGCGTCGTAGACGAGATGCGGCCGGCCGCCGAGGTCGATGACCACACGGGCAAGCGCCTCGTCCATCGGCAGGATGAAAAATCCGTAGCGCTTAAGGCCGAGCTTGTCGCCGAGCGCCGCCTTGAAGGCCTCCCCCAGCACCAGGCCGACATCTTCGACCGTGTGATGGTAATCCACCGCCACGTCGCCCCGCGCCTTCACTTCGAGATCAAACAGGCCGTGCTTTGCGAACAGCGTGAGCATGTGATCGAGAAACGGGATGCCCGTGTCGATTTGCGCCGTGCCCCGGCCGTCCACCGCCAGTCTCACGGCGATGTCGGTCTCGGTGGTTTTGCGCGAGAGCGTTGCTACGCGTGCTTTAGCCATGCTTCCAGGTTCTCCTGCAGGACGAGCATCTCCTCGTCGGTGCCGACGCTGATGCGGAGGAAGGACGAGGTCAAGGCGTGGCTCCCGAAGTGTCGGACGAGGATTTTGCGGGCATAAAGGTGGTCGTAGAGTCTCCGCGCCACCTCCCGGCCGGTCCGGCCGGCGCGGTCGCGCGGCTCCGTGAAGAGGAAATTGGCCTGGGAGGGATAGGTGAACCACCCAAGCCGCGTCGCCCATAGCTGATAGACACGATCGCGCGTCGAGCGGATTTTCCGGACCAGCTCCGCATAGTAGTCGGGATCGCTCAGCGCCGCGAGGGCCGCCACCTGGGCGAGCCGGCTGACATTGTAGCTGTCCTTCACGCGGTCGAGCAGACCGATGACCGCGGGGTCGGCAACGGCATACCCCACCCTCATGCCGGCGAGGCTATGCGACTTCGAGAATGTGCGCACGAGGCACAGATTGGCGTGCGTGGGTACAAGCGCCGCGGCATTCTCATCCGCGAATGCCGCATAGGTTTCATCCACCACCAGCAGCCCGCGGAAGCGGCGCAGGATCGCCGCGAGGTCCGCCGTCCCAAAGCCGACGCCCGTCGGCGCGTTGGGCGAGGTGAGAAAAAAGATCTTCGCCGCCGAGGCGGCAATGGCCGCCGCCGGCAATTGCATGGACCGGTCGAAATCCAGCGCCATGACGCGCCCGTCCTGGATCGCCACCAGCACCGGATAGAGCGAGTAGCTCGGCCGGGTGAAGCCCGTCGCGAGCGCCGGCGCACAAAAGCAGCGCGCCAGCAGGTTGAGGACATCGTCGGCCCCGTTGCCGATGAAGACATGAGCCGGCGTGACCCCGTGCAGGCGGGCGACGGCTGCGCGCAAGAGGGCGCTGGCCGGATGGGGATATAGGCGCAGCGCGGCCCCATCCGTCCCAATTTCGCCGCGCAGCGCTTCCACGACCCGCGGACTCGGCGGATAGGGACTTTCATTGGTGTTGAGCTTGATCCAGCCCGGTCCGCCGGGCTGGAGGCCCGGCGTGTAGGCCTGGAGCGCCGTCACGTGGGGGAGCGCCAGATCTCGAACGTCAAATTCCGGATGGCGGGAGGACATGGAGAGGAAGCGGGAGGAGTCGGCCGGTGGTGACCAGGGATCGCGGGCGGGCCCGCGCCTACCCGATTCGGATTTCCACCGAGCGACCGTGGGCGTCCAGTTGCTCCATGGCCGCAAACGCCGCCACCACCGGCGCCGCCCGCCGCAGACTGCCGCGCCGGTAGTGCAGGAGGCTGGTGCGCCGCAGAAAGTCGGCGACGCGCAGGCCGCTGGAAAACCGCCCGCTGCGGCCCGTCGGCAGCACATGGCTGGGACCGGCGGTGAAATCGCCGAGCGCGGTGGGCGTGTCGTTGCCGATCATGATCGCGCCGGCGGCGGTGATTTGCGCACACAGGCGTGCCACCGCGCGGCCGGCCACGAGCAGCTCCAGGTGTTCCGGCGCGACCGCGTTGGCCACCGCCGCCGCCTGGCCGAGCGTCTTCACCTCGATGGCCAGAAAGCCGTGCGCCAGCACCCGGCGGATCGCCGCGGCCCGGGTGAGATGCCCCACCTGCGCCCCGATTTCCGCCGTGATGGCATCGAGCACGCGCCGCGAGGTGGCCACCAAAAGGATCTTCTCCCGGCCCGAGCCGTGCTCGGCTTGGGCCAGCAGATCGGCCGCGGCGTAGTCCGGCCGGGCACTGCCGTCCGCGATGACCATGAGTTCGCTCGGGCCGGGCAACCCGGCCACCCCGACCGTGCCGAAGACCTGGCGCATGGCTTCGCACACCCAGGCATTGCTCGGACCAAAAATCTTGTCGACCGCCGGGATGGTCGGCGTGCCGAAGGCCATCGCCCCCACGCCGTAAACCCCGCCCACGCGATAGACCTCGGTGACCCCGCACAGGTGCAGCACGGCCAGCAGGCCGGCGGCCACGCGGCCCTCCCGATTGCACGGGGTGAAAACGGCGATCTCCGGCACGCCGGCAATCTGCGCGAGCGTGACCGTCATCACCACGGTGGAGACCAAGGGCACCTGCCC
>DATJUU010000235.1:0-10215 GCA_035502155.1 Opitutaceae bacterium | reverse complement strand
GGCGAACGGCCGCCCCTTGTCGGTCTGGAGGAAGCGCAGGCCGCGGCGCAGCAGGTCCTCGTTCACAAAGGGGTTGTGGATCAGCTCGCTGAGCATGAAGACGCGCCGGCCGGGGTTCTCGGCCAGGGTCTCGTAGGCGCGCTCGATGGCGTTCTTGACGCCGAGGCAGAAACCGAAATGGCTGGGGATGACGTAGCGCACGGCGCCGAAATCGAGCACCGCCGGCCGGGAGGCGGAGCGCTCGTGGGTGCGGTTGAGCGTCTTGATGGCCTCGCAGAGGCGGCTTTGATAGAGCGCCCGGGCCGCGGCGTCCTGCGCGTAGATGCCGTGGTTGCGCTCCTTCTCCACGCGGAACCGGTAGATGTACTCGTTTTCGCCGAGATGCAGGTAGGGAATCTCGATCAGATGCGGCTCCAGCCCTTCGACCGTCGCCGCCAGCGAGGGCGCGAGGTCGCCGCGCCGGGCGGCCAGGTCGTCGAGCGACCGGAACAGCACCTCGGCGTCGGCCGGCGCCCCGTCGACCTGGGTGAAGAACACGCGGTAGCGGACGGCCCCGGCCTCGGCGGTGAAATATTCCGCCGGCGGGGTGGGATGCGGAAAATGGAAGCGCAACCGCTCCAGTGCCACCTCGAGCGTCGGCCCCGCGAACGCCAGGCCCAGCCGGTTGCCGGCCCGCCGCACGGCGAGCTGGTTGCGCGGATTGAAGGCGAGCAGCGCCACGAGGGCCGGCGGGTCGATGGAACCGGGGCTCGCGGTGGGGGACATACCGGATTAACCAATAGCGCCGCGCCGCCGGGGTCAAGCGGGCCACCGGCGGCGCCGGCTTGCCTGCCGCCCCCCGGCGGTCAAGGTACGTTCCTGCAATCATGGGCTTGAGTCTCCGCGGCAGCGCACGCGCAGTCTGGCTGGCGGCCGCCGTCGCCGCCGGGCTTGGCGTCGCCGGCTGCACGACCATCCGTCCGTCCGCCCCGCCGCCGGCCCCGGCGAAGGACGAGACCGCGGCCGTGCTCGGGCTGGCCCGGCAGGAGGGCTGGCAGGAGGTGCTCGACCTGCTGCCGGCGCTGGATGAGCAGCCCGAGACGGATTACCCCGGCGTGGCGGCCCTCACCCGCGAGCTCAACTCACTGGCGGCCGCCACCCACGGCGGCCGCGGCGTCCCGCCGCTCGCGATCGAGCGGGTGGTCGACCACAATCCGGATTTCTGGCGGGCCTACTACGAAATCGCGCCGGGCGACCCGTTGATGGCGATGCTGCACACGGGCCTGCTTCTCGCCGCCGGCGAGGCGGCGCGGGCGGACGCCGTGGCCACCCTCGCGATCAACTTCGGGCGGATGAGTCTCGACTACCGGAAGGAGCTGGTGCGCCTCGACGCCTACGCCGACCTCCTGCTGCAGGGCGGGCAGACCGCGCCCCCGGCGGAGACCCGCCACGGGGTTCCGCCCGACTACGCGGCGCTGGCCGTGAAGGCCGAGGCCATGCTCCGGGTCTGGCCGCGAAATCCCGCGGCCCTGGCCGACCTGACCCGCGCCCGGTGGGGCCTGGCCGGCAAGCCCGTCCGCCTCGCGCCGGGCTCACCCGCCGGCGAAAGTCTGGCCGCGCTGCGGGCCGCCGATCCGTTCTTCGCCCTGGACCCGGCGGTGACGGGCCCGGAACCGGCGGCGACCATGGAGGCACGGCGCCTGTGGCTGCTGATCAACGACGACAAGGCGATCGGCGACGAACAGGTGCTCGCCCAGTTCGCCGCCGCCGCCCAGGCCGCGGGCGACGACGAGGCCGCCCTGGCCGCGCGCAGCCTGCTGGCGGGTCGGAACACCGGGCTGCCGCCGCTGGACGAGACGTTCGTCCGCCGCAGCCTGGAGCGGCTGCTGGGCGCGCCGGCGAGCACCGCGGTCTGCGACGATGCGTTTGCCACCGATCGCGACTGGGTCGGATTCGGCGGCGAAAACGACGCGCCGCCGTCCAACTTGGAAGGGCTGACGGTCCACCCGCAGCTCGAGCAACGGCTCCTGGTGCAGATCGCCGAGACCTCGTACTGGATCGAATCCGGCCTCCTGCAGGGCGCGGAACTCGCGGACAACTACGCCGAGCGCGGCGGGGCCTGGGCCCAGCTCCTCCAGCCGACCGAGGCGCTGGCCGACCAACGGCGCGCGCTGGCGCTGAACCCGAACGACAACAGCCTCCGCTACGGCCTGGCGGTGACCCTCAGCGACAGCGCCGACTTCAAGGCGGCGGACGTCCTGTTCGCCGAGGCGGCGAAGCAGGCGCCGCGCGACGCCGAGCAGACGCAGGCCTGGGGCAACCATCTTTTCAAACAGGGCCGCTTCAGCGAGGCGGAGGCGGCCTACGCCCAGGCGGCCAAACTGGACCCCGACTTCGCCTACGCCCAGATCATGCGCCGGCTGGCGCAGCTCCGGCAGGGGAAGACCGGCAGCGTGCGGGCGACGGCCCGGATGGCCAGGGACGACCCGTGGGGCGCGAGTCTCCTCGGCTTCGTCGCCGGCCGGATCGACCGCAAGACCCTCTTCAGCCGCCTCGAGCCGCAGGGCGGGCTGCGTTACTCGGAGGAGGAATGTGAACTCTACTTCGTCCTCGCCGAGCAGGCGCTGGGCCGCGGGGATGTCGCCGAGGCGCGGCGCAACCTGCACAGCTGCCTCGGCACGGGCATGACCGACTTCGTGGAGTACGCGATGGCGTGGCAGGAGCTGCGGCGCCTCGACGCCGCCCATCCGCCACCGGCGGAAAAGGACCGGAAGTCCAAGGGCGGGGACATGGACGACGAGGAGCCGGCCTAGCCGGCGCGGTGCTCAGCCCTTGCCGCCGAAGCTGATGTAGTCGTCCAGTTCCAGGCGGTCGAAGTTCGTCCGGATGTCCTCGCGGCCGGGCGCGAGTTCGGTGATGTCCTCGGCGAAACCGGCGTGGCGCTTGGCGTCGCCCGGGCCGAGCGCCTCCAGCCAGCGCGAGAAGGCCTCGATCTCCCACGCCGTGCGGACCGGCTTGGTGTTCTCGGTCACCCACGCAAGCATGGCGACGTCCCCCTTGCCGCTCTTGACCGCGGCGAGGAACGCGTCCGGATCGATCCCGGTGAAGCCGAAGAAGCGCTTGTCGAGCGGGCAGGGGTAGACGTATTCGCCGACCTTGCCGGCGGCGAAGGCGCGCGCCTTGTCGAGCAGGCGCGGCAGGTGGACGTAGCCGCCAAGGCGGGCGCGCGGGCTGCGCGGAGGGTGCTGGGTGAGATCAGGGGTGCCGTAGGATATCATGGGTGGAAACAGTGGAAGCGTCATTCGCCGTTTTCCTGGTCCTCGGCCTGGGCGCCGCGGGGGTCGCGGCCGGCGGCGAAGAAGCCCTCGCTCTCGAGGATCGCCATCACGCCATCCGCCACCTTCCGGCGGTCCGCCGGGGACAGCTCGGGATGCGCGGCGCCGACCTGCTCGGTGACGCCGGCACGCGCCTCGGCGCGGTTGGCGGCCCCGTCCAGGAAGTCGTCCGCCTGGCCGGCGATTTCGTTGATGATGCCGCGGAGATCCATGCGTCGAAGCGCGGGCAATCTAGGCGGCGGCCCGGCGTTTCGCAACGGGGGGCGCCGAAAACCGGCCGGGGGCGCCGGCGGCCGCGTCAGGGGCGGGCGGGGGTCGCCGGCCGTTTGGCGATGCTGTGCCGGCTGCAGACCGTGTGGAGCACATGGACCAGCTTCTCGAGGCTGGCCCGCTCGGGATTGCCCAGCAGGCTCGCCTGGATCCAGTTCCGGGCCACGAGATACTGGCTGCGGTAGTTCAGCCAGTAGCCGCGCATTTCCAGCTCCTCGCCCAGCTCGGCCGCCGAGGCGCCTTCGTCCAGCTGCAGGGTCACGATGCCGGGACTGGCGACAGCCTCCGGCGCGACGAGGGAGAAGCCGCGGCCGCGCAGTTCGTGGCGCAGCCAGCGGGCGTTTTCGGCGATGCGGGCCATCCGCTCGGGCGTCGCCAGACGCGTCGCCTCGGCGAGCGCAAACAGCAGGTTGGAAGAGTGGGTGTGCGGCACGCTCTGCTGCGACGCCCAATGGCCGAGGTCCAGGTAGCCCGGCAGGCGGTCGGGCGCCGGGTGCGGCGGGTAGGCGTGGAACACCATCGAGAGCCCGGGGTAGCTGCCGAGGCCCTTGCCGCTGGCGGTGGTTGCCAGCTGCACGCCATGCAGGTCGACGGGCATCCCGCCGACCGAGCTGATGCAGTCGCAGCACAGGCGCAGGTCGAGCCGGGCGGCCATGGCCCGGAGCTCGTCCAGCGGATTCATGATGCCGGTGGAGGTCTCGTGATGGACGAACCAGATCCAGGCGCCGCGCGGCAGCCGCTCGGCGAATCGCTCCACCTGGGCGATGTCGAACACCTGGCCCCACGGCAGCCGCAGCCAGTCGTAGCGCAGCCGGGCGCGGCGGGCGTTGGCGGCAAGGCGTTCGCCGAACTCGCCGTTGGACAGGACCAGCCCGGTCGTCTCCATCAGCGCGAGCTGTCCGGCGACGACCTCGTTGGCGAGGGAGCCGGAGCCGAGCAGCACCTGCACGTCGGACGCGCCGGTGAGACGGCACAGCGCCTGGCGCACCTCCGCCATGCGGGTGAGGAAGAGCTGGCCGCGGTGGGAGATGGCGGTGCCGGCGAAGGCGGCGCGCACCTCGGGCGACGGGGCCACCGGGCCGGGCAGGAAATTGAAGATCTGGTGCTCCGGCGGGGGCGCATCGGCGAAGCTGCTCCGGAGCACGGCGCTGCGCTCGAGGGTCTGGCCGAACGCCTCGAGCGTGAGGTACATCGGCTGGTACGAGGCCTGGTCGGTGCCGACAGTCGGACCGAACGGCACGAACCCCAGATGGCGGTAGAGCTTCGCCTGCCGCGTGGTGCCGGAGATGATGGCGATGTCGTAGCCCTCGGTCAGGCAATGGCGCACCACCTGCTCGAAGAGCTGGGTGAAAATCACGGTCTTGCGGAACTCGGGTTCCACCGCGAGGAGGCGGACCTCGACCGGCGCCCGGCCCTTCGGCAGGTAGGCGTCGAGGTTCGGCAGCTTGGTGTCGAGCGAGAACGGCCGCTTCGCCCGCAGCGCCAGCATGCCGACCAGCCGCCGGCCCTGCAGGGCGATGATGTAGGTGTTCTCGGCGTGGAAGCGGTCGACCAGCCGGCCCTCGGGGTTGGGCTCGTGCTGGGGGATCTCCTCGACGAAGGTGCGGTAGTTGAGCCGGTGGATCTGCTCAAACTCCCAGTCCTCGGCGGCGACTTTGAAGACGACTTCGGAGGAGGTCGGAGAAGGATGCGGCATGGAATTACGGGGAATGGGTCGGCGCTTGCGGCGCCGGCGCCTCGGCCGCCCGCAGGCGTTCCTCGGCAAAGGTCCTCAGATTACGCCGGTGGGACCAAAGGAGAAGCGAAATTGTGGCGCAGGCGTTGACGACGGCTGCCCGCGAGTCGGTAACCCACCATGCCGCGGCCGGAAGCACGAAGAGCCCGAAGAGGCCGGCGATGGAGAATTTGCGCAGCCAGGCTAGGAACACCAGGCCGAGGATCAGGGAGGGGATCAGCGCGAACGGGGCCAAGACCAGCCAGGCGCCCACGAATGGACCGACCCCCTTGCCGCCGCGGAAGCCGAGCCAGACCGGAAAGACGTGCCCCAGCACCACGGTAAAGGCGGCGGCATAGGCCCAGGCTTCGGTAACGGCATAGTGGCGGGCCAGCCAACCGATGAACGCGCCCTTGGAGATATCCAGCACGAAGACGGCGGCGTAGCCCGGGCGCCCGAGCAGCCGTCCGACATTGGTCGCCCCGGTCCCGCCGCTGCCGGTCGTGCGCACGTCCAACCCGGTCCGCCAGCGCACCAGCAGATAGCCGGGCGACACCCCGCCGAGCAGGTAGGCGAGGGTCAGGAGCGCGATTTGGTGCCAGCCAAGCATGGGCAAGGATGTTCACCCTAATGGGTTGGGCCCGGTTTCGACCAGAATTTTCTGCTCCGGGTCCCCCGGATCGACCCCAAAGCGGGGCGGTGGGGCCTACCGCCGGAATCGTGCGGTTCCGGCCGGGCGACGGACCGGCGCGGACGTCCTACCAATGCTCGTACCGAACCAGCTCGGTGAGCGGCTTGCGCTCCTTCGGGCGGGCTTGGTCGGCCGGATAGCCGAGCGGGGTCAGGGCGACCGGCTCCGCCGTGCCCGGGAGGTTGAAAACCTGGCGCGCCGCCGGGACGTCGAACGCGGCGATCCAGCAGGTGCCCAGCCCCTGGTCGGCCGCCGCCAGGATCAGGTGGTCCATCGCGATGGCCACGTCGACCATGGTGTAATTAACCCCGTCCGCATCGCGCACCCAGCCCTGGCTCGGCACGCCGCAGGCGCAGATCACGATCGGGGCCTGGCTGAACCAGCCCGGCGCGTAGACGCGCCGGAGCTCGGCCTGGCGGCCGGCGGTGTGGGCGACCACGAGGCGGAACGGCTGCAGGTTGGCCGCGGTGGGCGCGAGGCGGGCCGCCTCGAGCACCCGGGCGAGCTTGGCCGGTTCGACCGGGTCGGGTTTGTACGCCCGAACGCTGTAACGTCTCTGGAGAACGTCGATGAATTCCATGGATGGATCGCTGCGGCCCGCAGCATGCAAACCGATTGCGCCGGGCAGCACAATGCCGGAAATGCCGGCGGTCAGACCCGGCCGCGGCGCGCCTCGAGCTGGGCGCGGATCTCCTGCATGCGCGCCTGGCTGAGCGGGTAGAAGAGCAGCAGGACGAGGGTGACCAGCAGGGCGGCCACCGGGATCGCGGCGAACAGGAATCGGATCCACCAGATGGTCGAGGGCGCCTGATTGCCGCCGCGGGCGGCATCGAAGCCGACCGCATCCAGCAGGTGGCCGGTCAGCCCGAGACTCAGCGCCATGCCGACCTTCGAGACCCACGAGTACCAGGAGGTGAAGGCGCCCTCGCGCCGCTGGCCCGAGCGCACCTCGTCGTCATCCACCACGTCGACGCACATCGACGGCAGCACGACCCAGAGCCCGGTGGCGGAGAAGCCGGTCAGGCTGGTGTTGAGGGCCACCAGCCAGCCGTTGCCCGGGCGGTACATCCACCAGCTCGACCCGAACGTGACGAGGCCGTTGGCCAGCGTGAATAGCAGCGCCTTGCGCTTGCCGTGGTGCCGGGCGATCCAGCCGACGGCGAACACGCCCAGCACGCCGCAGGCGAAATAGCCCACGCTGCCCCAGAGGTAATAGTACGACATGGCGGCCTGGTCGCCGTGGAACACGTAGTAGGTGCCGTCGAACTGCGCCATGCCGCCGAGCATGGTGGCGGGCATGATGAACACGACGCCGATGCCGAGCAGCACCAGGAAGGGGCGCGAGCTGAACGTCTGGCGGAACGTCGCCCAGAAGCGGGTTTTGGGCTGGGTGCGCGCCTGGTGGTAATAGCGCTCCGGGACGAAGAAGAAGTTTGCGAAGCCCGCGACGATCATCATCAGTCCGGCGAATGCCGCCGCCCACTGGACGCCACGGAGGATGTCCGGCTTGCCGGTGGCCGGGTCGTCGAAGAACGGCCGGTTGGCGATCCACCAGGCCAGCGCCAGGTAGATGCCGGAGATCTTCTGCATGACGGCCTTGAACCCCATCACGCTGGTCCGCTCGTGGTAGTCCGGGGTGAGCTCGTTGCCGAGGCTCCCGTACGGCATGTTGTAGAGGCTGATGATCGGGGAATACAGGAAGGTCGTCCCGAGCATGAACCAGAACAGCCGGTTGTGCATCCACGGCGCGGAGGCGTCCCACGAGCGCGAGGCGAGGAAGAGGCAGGGCAGCGCCAGGCCGGCCGCGATCGAGCCGAAGAGGATGTAGGGCCGGCGCCGGCCCCAGCGCGTGCGGGTGTTGTCCGAGAGCCAGCCGAACAACGGATCGGTGAAGCCGTCGAACAGCCGGGCGATCATCAGCACGTTGCCCACCAGGCCCTGCGAGAGGCCGAGGTACATGGTGAACACCGGCCCGGAGAGATTCGGATACAGCCAGTGCCCGAAGATGTCGTTGACGCCGCCGAAGCCGTAGGCGGCCTTGGCGGAAAAGGGCAGATTGTCCTCCGGGGCGATGGCCGGGGTGGGCGCGGGGGCGACGCGGTCCGTGGGTTCGGACATGCGAAGGGGCGGCGGGGACGGGGGTGCGGGGACCGCTCACGGGGCGGAGCCCGCGCAGAGCGGTGCGGCGATGCTGCTGGCCGGCGCCTGCGCGTCGAGCCGGAATTCGACGATATTCGGACCCCAACCTGTAGGGCCGCCGCTTGCCGGCGGGCCGGCTCCGATATGCTGATCGGCTTGGCGACGAGCGCCAGCCCTACGCGGCCGTCTCAGCCCTTCATCACCTCGGCGAGCTTGGCGGCGTCGCGCCCGCCGCCCATGGCGAAGTCGGACTTGCCGCCGCCCTTGCCGCCGAGCTTGGCGGACAATTCGGCCACGAGCTTGCCGGCCTGGTGCCCGGCCTTGATCGCGGCGGGCGAGCACAGCACGACCACCGAGGCCTTGTCGCCGGCCGCGGCGCCGAGCTGCACCACGCCTTCGCCGAGCTTGGCCAGAACCTGCGCCCCGAGTCCGCGCAGGGCCTCCGGCGATTCCACCGGCACGACGGCGGAGACGAACTTCAGTCCGTCTTTCGCCCTGGCGCCGGCGGCGAGGTCATCGGCGAGGCCGGAGGCGGCCCGTTGCTCGAAGCCCTTGAGCTTCTTCTCCAGTTCGGCGCGGTGGGTCAGCAGGGCGTCGACTTTCTTCGCCACGTCGAGCGGCCCGGCGGAAAGCTGGCTGCTGACGCCCTTGAGCGCCTCCTCCTCCTCCTCGATGAAATCGTAGGCCGCCTGGCCGGCCACCGCCTCGATGCGGCGGGTGCCGGCGGCGATCGCCATCTCGGCGACGATCTTCAGCATCCCGATCTCGCTCGTGCTGGCGACGTGCGTGCCGCCGCAGAGTTCGCGGCTGTAGCCGCCGATGTCCACGACGCGGACGATCTTGCCGTACTTCTCGCCGAAAAAGGCGAGGGTGTCGGCCGGCTTCTGGTCGAACTCGACCTCGTAGGCCTCGACCTTGGCGTTGTCGAAGATCCGGCTGTTGACGAGGCGCTCGATCTCCTTGAGCTGGTCGGGCCGGACCTGCTCGAAGTGGGCGAAGTCGAAGCGCAGCCGGGTCTTGGTCTTGGACGTGCCGGCCTGGCGGACGTGGGTACCGAGCACCTTGCGCAGCGCCCAGTGCAGCAGGTGGGCGGCGGTGTGGTGGCGCGTGATCGCGCGGCGGTTCAACGGGGAGACGGCGAGCGTGGCCGTCTGGCCGACGACGTTGGCCTTGGCCAGGTCGAGGGCGCAGGCGGGCGCGAGCCGGTGGAGAAAGCGCCCGGCCTCGTCCTTGATCGTGTAGACGATCGCGACGGCCTCGCCGGCGATCTTGGCCACGCCGTGGTCGCCGGCCTGTCCGCCCATTTCGGCGTAGAACGGCGTCTGGTCGAAGACGAGATAGGTGTCCTTGCCGCTCTTGACGACGTCGAGGATCCTGGCGTCGGCGGTGAGTTGGTTGTAGCCGAGGAACTTGGTGGGTTGCTGCTCGGTCTTCTTGTCGCCTTCGGTGGCTGCCACGATGATCTCCTTTTTCTGCGCCGCCCGGGCGCGTTGCCGTTGTTTTTCCATCTCCGCGTTAAAGCCCTCAATGTCGACGGTCAGCCCGCGCTCGGCGGCGAGCAGCTGGGTCATGTCGAGCGGAAAGCCGTAGGTGTCGTAGAGTTTGAAGGCGAGCGCGCCGGCGAGCTGGCGCGGCTGTTTGCTCCCGCCGACGATTTGGGTGAATTCCGCCAGCCCCCGGTCCAGCGTGTGCCCGAAGTTCTCCTCCTCGGCGCGGATCACGCGGCGGATCGTGTCCTGGCGCTCCTTCAGCTCGGGAAAGACGCCGCCAAGCGATTCCACCACCGCCGGCACGAGCTGCTCGAAGAATCCGGTGGTGAGCTTGAGGTCCTTGCGGCCGTAGAGGATCCCGCGGCGGAGGATGCGGCGGACGACATAGCCGCGGCCGTCGTTGCTGGGCAGGATCCCGTCGGCCACGGCGCATGCGACGCAGCGGGCGTGGTCGGCGAGAACCCGGAAGGCGACATCGGTCTTCTCCTGTTCGCTCGATCCCTCGCGTTTTGCCGGCACCGTGCCGCGATAGGTTCTGCCCGACAGCGCGGCGATCTTCTGGAACAGCGGCGCGAATAGGTCGGCGGCGTAGTTCGT
>DATJUU010000234.1:0-11293 GCA_035502155.1 Opitutaceae bacterium | reverse complement strand
GAGGACGTTGGCCTGCGCGTCGAGGATGAGGTACTGGACGAGCGCGTCGGTCTTGAGCGCGGCGTGGCGGGCGGCGTCGCGCTGCGCCTCGGGCTGACCTTCGAGGGCGATGAACTCGACCGCCTGCTTGGCGATGGCGCGAAAGGCCTTCATCTGCGCCATGCCGGAGGTGATGCCCTGCGCGGCGAGTTTCTCGTCCTTCACCTTTTCGAGCGGATCGAGCTCGTCGAACAGCCGCGCGGCGGCGAACCCGAGCGCCGCCGCCGCCTCGCCGGTCGCCCAGATGTCGACCAGCCGCTGGAGGCAGTCCTCCTTCTGCTGCAGGCCGAGCTCGTGGCGGGGGGTGCCGGGCGAGACGCTGGCGGCGCCGCGGAACCGGTGGCGCTGGTAGCGGACGATCGGCTCGACGGCCGACAGCAGCTTGGCCGCGGTCATGAGCCCCACCGTGACCCGCGTCCGGCGGAACACCGCGGCGATGATCTCCTCGTGGCTGTAATTCGGCACGATCACGCCGTCCTTCACCGTGTAGCCGCCGACGATGCGGCCGGCCGGCACGCGCATGCTGAAGACCGGGTCGTGCGTCGAGGAAAGCTGGTGCACCATCTTGTGCGTCGGCGCGCCGCGGTCGTAGGTGCCGGGGTCGGTTTCCTCCAGGATCACCATGCAGCTGGACTTGATGCGCGGGTCGTCGGTGTCGACCGCCACGGTCGAGAAATTGGCGAAGCTCATGTTGGTGATGAACCGGCCGCGCTTCTCGACTTGGAGCTGCGGTTCCCCGCCGTCCGTCCATTCGGCCACCCGCACCCGGCCGCTGAGCAGGCCGGTCTCGACGCCGACGTAGGGCAGGGGCTCGGTCAGGCTGAAGGCGCCGCGCCAGACCGGGCGGTTCACGCCGGCGGGCGGCGGGACGCAGCGGCTCATGTAATAATCGCGCTGCGCCTGGGTGCCGCGCTCGTGGATCGGCGCGAGAGCCAGGTTGCCGGCGAGGCTGCCGGTGGCGGCGCCGGCGTCGACCCAGGAGAGCTCGTAGGCGACGAGGGCGAGGACGAGGTTCTTCGGTCCGGCGATGAATCCGCCCTGGTGGGGCTCCATGAAGCAGGTGGTGATGCCGGCGGCGTCGTAGGCCGCGAGGAGCTGGTTCTTCTCCGGCGTCCACTCGTGGCTGTTGCGGGCGCCCTGGGCCACGAGGCGGGCCACGACGCCGCGGGCGATGCCGCGCGTGCCCTGCACCAGCATCTGGAGATCGTAGCGGTCCTGAAATCGCCAGAGGATCTGGCGCACGTCGTCCCCGGGCAGGGTTTTCAGCGACTCGCGCGGTTGCGGGGCAGGGGTGGTTTCCATGGTTCATCCTTTCGGAAACGGGGCGGGGCGAGGAACCCCCGCATGATCAGGCCGGCCCCACCGGAAGAAAAGCGGGCGGCGCGCCCGGCCGTGACTTAGAAGCCGGAACCCGGGGGCGGGTTAACCGCCGTTATGCCGGGCCGGATCCGGCGGCGGCGGGCGGCCGGTCGAGCTCGGGCAGGAAGGCGGCCAGCAGCCCGAGCAGCGGCAGGAAGCCGCAGAGCCGGTAGACGAAGAAAATGCTCGTGTGGTCGGCGAGGCGGCCGAGCAGGGCCGAGGCGATGCCCGCGATGCCGAAGGCGAGGCCGAAGAACAGGCCGGAGATGAGGCCGATCTTGCCGGGCAGCAGCTCCTGGGCGTAAACGATGATGGCGGGAAACGCCGAGGCGAGGATCAGCCCGATGACGACGGTGAGGAGGATGGTCGCCCCGGGGCCGGCATAGGGGAGCAGCAGGGTGAACGGGGCGACGCCGAGGATGGACGCCCAGATCACGCGCCGGCGCCCGATGCGGTCCCCGATGGGTCCGCCGACCAGCGTGCCCGCCGCGACCGCGGCGAGGAAGAAGAAGAGCCGGATCTGCGCGCCGGCGATCGAGACGCCGAACTTGGCGATGAGGAAGAACGTGTAGTAGTTGGTCAGGCTCGAGAGGTAGAAATATTTGGAGAAGATCAAGGCGATCAGGATGGCGAGGGACCAGGCGACCCGCCGCGGCGGCAGCGCGCCGACGGCCGGGCGGTGGACCGCGGGCCGGCCGCGCGCGGCCTCGAGATGGCCCCGGTACCAGCGGCCGACGGCGCCCAGCAGGATGATCCCGAGCACGGCTCCCGCGGTGAACCAGAGCACGCTCGCCTGCCCGTGCGGGGCGACGACCAGCGCCGCGAGCAGCGGCCCCAGCGCGCTGCCGAAATTGCCGCCGACCTGAAACACGGATTGCGCGAAGCCATGGCGCCCGCCGGAGGCCAGACGGGCGAGGCGCGACGCCTCCGGGTGGAAGATCGAGGAACCGGTGCCCACCAGCGCGGCGGCCGCCAGGATGGCATGGAAGCTGGGCGCGCGCGCCAGCAGCACCAGCCCGCCGAGCGTGAGCCCCATGCCGGTGGCGAGCGAATAGGGGCGCGGCCGGTGGTCGGTGTAGGAGCCCACCAGCGGCTGCAGGAGCGAGGCGGTGAGCTGGAAGGTGAAGGTGATGAGTCCGACCTGGGCGAAGCTGAGCCCGAACGACTGCTTGAGCAGCGGATAAATCGCCGGCAGCAGCGACTGCAGCGTGTCGTTGATGAGGTGCCCGGCGCTCAGGGCCAGCAGGATCCGGAGGACCGTGGCAGTCGCCGGAGGCCGGGCGTCCGCTGTCTGGGCTGTCGGGAGTTCCATGACGACAAAGGGCGCCACTACGCCACAGGAGGGCGGCGGGTGCAACCCCGCGGTGCAAGGGCCCCGGTGGCGCGCCCCCGCCGCCGGGCGTTAATCGCGACTCTTCGTATCGATCAGGATCGTGACCGGGCCGTCGTTGACCAGCGAGACCTGCATCATGGCGCCAAACCGGCCGGTCCGCACCGTCCGTCCCAGCGCCGTCTCGAGCTGGTGGACGAAGTCCTCGTAGAGCGGTCGGGCCAGTTCCGGCGGCGCGGCATCGTTGTACGAGGGCCGTGCCCCCTTCCGGACGCTCGCGTGCAGCGTGAACTGGCTGACGACGAGGATGTCACCGCCCGTCTCGCCGATGGACCGGTTCATCTGCCCGGTCTCGTCGGAGAAGATGCGCAGGCTCACGATCTTTCGCGCCAACCAAGCGCCGTCTTCGGGCGCGTCCTCCCGCGCCACGCCGACCAGCACCACCAGGCCGGCCCCGATCTCGCCGGGCTGGCCTTCGGCGGTGCGCACGCCGGCCGCCGAAACCCGCTGGACGACGGCGCGCATGGCTCGGTTGGCAGCGTTCGCACCGGCACGGCGCCGGTCAGAACGTCACGTGCGGATCCACGTCGGCGTCGTAGTCGACGCCCGGCAGCCCGAAGCCGAAGAGCTTCAGGAACTCGGCGCGATAGCCGACGATGTCGGTCAGCTTTTGCAAGTTCTCGGTCGAAACCTTCGGCCAGATTTCCGCCACTCGAGCCTGGATGTCGGGTTGCATCTCGCGGTCGTCGAGCCGCACGCGGCCCTCGTGGTCGAAGTCGACGGCGGTGCCGTTATAAAGCTGGGTGGCAAAGAGCCGCCGGATCTGCTCGATGCAGCCCTCATGCGTGCCCTTGGCCTTCATGATCTTGTAGAGGATGGAGATGTAAAGCGGCACCACCGGGATGGCGGAGCTGGCTTGGGTGACGAGGGCCTTGTTGATCGAGATGAAGGCCCGGCCGTAGCCGTTGGTCTTGAGCATGGCGTCGATGTGGTGGGCGGCGCGCTCCAGGTCGGTCTTGGCCATGCCGATCGTGCCGTTGCGATAGATCGGCCACGTCATCTCGGGCCCGAGGTAGGAATAGGAAATCGCGGTGGCGCCCGGGGCGATCAGGCCGGCCTCGTCGAGCGCCTGCATCCACATCTCCCAATCCTCGCCGCCCATGACCGCCACCGTGTCGGCGATCTCCTCGTTCGTCGCCGGCTCGATGGTGATCTCGCTGACAACCCCCTGGTCGGTGTCGACCGTCTTGTTGGTGTAGGGCCGGCCGACAGGCTTGAGCACCGATTTGTGGACGGCGCCCGTTACCGGATGCACGCGGCGGGGCGAGGCGACGCTGTAGATTACGAGGTCGACCGGTCCGAGCTCAGCCTTCAGGGCCTCAATGGCCTGCTGTTTGATGGGAGTCGAAAAAGCGTCGCCGTTGAGGCTGCGGGCGTAAAGACCGGCGCCACGGGCGGCGCGTTCAAAGGCGATCGAGTTGTACCAGCCGGGGGTCGCCGGCCGGCCGTCCTCGGACGGTCGGTCGTAAAAGACTCCCAACGTGCCCGCGCCGGATCCGAAGGCCGCCGTGATGCGGGAGGCCAGGCCGTAGCCGGTCGAGGCGCCGATGATCAGCGCCTTTTTGGGCCCGTGCTTGATCGGTCCGCCGGCCCGTACATGGTCGATCTGCTCTTGCACGAAGGCGGCGCAGCCGACCGGGTGGGCCGTGACGCACACGAAGCCGCGGACCTTGGGTTTGAGAATCATCTGGGGACGAGTTTCTCGACCGGTTTCTGGGTGACAAGTATCAAGTATAAGCGGCCGAACGCAATCGGCCCGTGCTTGTTATGACCGGTCGGCTGGCAAAGGCCGCTATTCGCCCCGCGGCGGCGCGGGCGGCGGCCCGGAAAGAACGACCGGACCGGCGGGGCGGGTCGCCGGGCCCCGGGTTTCCAGGGTCACGACAAAACCTGGCAAGGAAGTCACGGTCCGGTCCGCACGGAAGGCGAGGCGCGTCGCCCCGTCGGCGTCGCCGGCGGCGAAGCCCCCGGCGGCGATAGGGTCCGGCTGGCGGGGGTCGACGATCCACAGTCGGTACTCGCGGCCGGCCGGCGCGGCCGGAAGCCGGCGGGCCAGCAGCGTCCCCTGCTGCCGGTGCGCATCCCAGATGACCACGGCCGCCGCGGCGCCGTCGCCACCCGCCGGCGGCTGGAGGGCGATGAGGTCGCTCTGGCTCAGGTCGTACCAGTCCCGGGTGTCGGCCGAAAGGTCCGCAATGCGCCGGGCGGACAGGATCCGCTCGGCCTCGAGGCGCTGCCGCAGGCTCTGGTTCTCCACCTGGGTCAGCGCGCTCTGGTCGTTGAGGATGGCGATCTCCATCCGCGCGGCCAGGTAGACCTCGATGAGGAACCCGGCGAGCACGGCCGCGACCGCCGCAGCCGCCCACGGCAGCCACCCCAGGAAACCGGCGGGAACCGCCGGCGGGGCTGGCTCGCTTTCGTGGTCGGCCGTCATCGGATCAGGTGGGATCGACCGGCGGGTGGAGCGGCTTGCCCCGGCCCGGCCCGGCGGACGTCCCGCCATGCCAGCGCAATTGCCCGGGCAGGCAAACCCAAACTCGTCCCGCGGGACCGGAGGCGCGGCCTACAGCACCGCCAGGCCGATGACGCCGAGCACGATCAGCACCGCGAGCACGGTCAGCACTTGCTTTTCCTTGCTGGTCAGGCGCAGCGGCATGGTGGATCTCACAATCCGAAGCGGTGGAGGTTGGCGAAGATCGCGGCCACCAGCGGCTCGCCGGCGATCGCCGGCCAGGGGCGGTTGCTCGAGATGCGCACGAAAAGCTGGTCGCCGTCCCGCCGGAAGCCGTAGCGCAGCGCATAGGCGAGCAGCTCCCGGGCCGAACGCGGGTCGCGCTGGGTGATGGGCGCGCCGTCGTAGAGGTGCCAGAACCACACGTGCTGCAGGTAGCCGTTGCTGGTGAACAGGCGGTATTCCGCCGTCGGCACCGCGCGGCCGTTCACCACCGGGGTGAGCTGTGTCGCCGCCAGCGGCACCGGCTGCCAGCCGACGCCGGGCCAGCACGCGTCCGGCGTGTGCACCGCGACGTTGCTCACGCTGGTCTGGCCCGGCGGCCAGTAGGCGAGATAGACGGTGATCTGGGTGAAGTCGTCGGGCGTGCCCTTGAAATAGCTGCGCTGCTCGAGGTCGCGGGTCTGGAGGGCGTCGGCGAATTGGTAGAGGTCGCCGCTGGTCACCACCCGCCACCCCGGGGCGTCGGCCGGGAGGACGGCGGCGAGGTCGGGCGCCGGGCGGGGGCCGCGAACCGCCGGGCGGGTGTGGGCGATGAAGAACCCGGCGACGCCGGTCGCCAGCAACAACGCGGTCGCGAGCACGAGCTGCCCCGCCCGCGCCGCGCGCGCGGAGCCGGGGGCGGCCGGGGACGGCCCGGGCGCGGCCGCCGGCGCCGCCCGGCGAGGCTCCAGCACGAGCGCGAGGCCGACGAGGAGCAGCGCCGTGACGCCGAGGATCGAATACCCGGTGGCGTCGTGCCAGAAGCCGTTGATGGCGACGCCGTCATTGGCGAGCAGCGTCAGCACGAGCGAGCGGACGAAGTTCATCCCGAGGGCCAGCGGCGCGGCGAGGAGCAGCAGCAGCGCCCGCGCCCACGGCCGCCGGACCAGCAGGGCCGAGAAGAAAAAGCCGGCGAAGACGCACGAGACCAGCGAGCGCACGCCGCTGCAGGCCTCCTCGACGCCGACGGTGGTGTTGGCGAGATCGATCAGGTTGCCGCGCTGGCGGGCGGCCACGCCCAGCACGTGCAGGGCGCCGATGACGTTGCCGGTGACCCAGGTCTGGAGCCGGAGCGTCAGCGTCGTATACGTGCCCGGGGGAATCGGCGCCGCCAGCATCCACAGGCCGACGGCCACGAGCGTGATCCAGTTGAGGGGCAGGACCCCGGGTGGGGTCGCGGCGAGGGTCACGAGCGCGGTGAGCAGCGCGGCGATGAAAGCGCCGGTGAGCACGAAGGCGACGAGGCTGTGGGACCAGCCGAGAGAGACGGCGAACAGGCCGGCGGCGGTGAGCCCGGCTAGGGCGCCGGCCGCGAGCACCGCCGTCAGGGCCACCGACCAAGCGCCCGCCGGCGGGTGGAGCGCGGCCGGGTGGCGCCGGCCCTCCCACAGCAGCAGCAGGAACACCAGCGGCATGAACAAGCCGTGCGACAGGTCGGGATTCTGGCGCCACTGGGGCCAGAGGTAGACCGTCATCAGCGCCGCCTGGACGCCCAGCAGCACGAGGTTGATCCGCACCAGGGTGTGCGCGCCGGCCCCGGGCGGGCGGCCGCCGGCGTCAGGCGCGCGGGCGGGCGGGGCGGGGGCGGTCATGGCGGGGGGGCGAGCGTGACGGCGACCGCCGAGCCGGCCTCCCCGTAATGATCGTAGAGCGCATAGATCATGTTCATCGGCAGGGCCGGCAGGGTGGGCAGGATGCTCTCGAGCCGCCCCGGGGGCGCGTTGGGCTGGAAGAACGACTCGACCGCGTCGAGGCGCACCATGCGGGCGCCGGAGAGGCTCTTCAACTGCTCCGCGGCGGCGTGCAGCCTGGCCGTGTCGCCCGCCACCCCGCACGCCACCAGGTAGGCCGAGTAGGCCGCGTAGGTGGAGGAGTCGGCGGGGAGGTGCGAGCGCGCGATGCAGCCGGCGAGGGCGGTGAGCGCCGCCGGGTCGGGGCGGCGCACGAGGTGGATGCAGATCAGCTCGAGCTCGGCCGCGTTCACGGGCTGCTGGTCGAGTCGCTGGCGCAGCAGGTCCTGGCGGCCCAGGGCGGCCAGCACGTCGAGGCGGAGCAGGAAGGCGTCGGGGGCGGAGAGGCGCCCGGCGGCGGCGTAGCGGTTGAGCATTGTCAACGCCTCGGCCGGACGGCCGAGGCCGGTGAGCCGGCTCACTTGGAAATAGGGCGCGTAGGGTCCGGCGTCGGCGGGCAGCTCGGCGGTCAGGCCCGGCAGGAGGCGGAGGCCGACGCCCTGGCGGATGAGCAGCTCGGAATTGACCAGCGCGACGTAAATCGGCTCGAGCGCCGTGGCATGCTTGGCAATGAGGTCGCGGAGGGGCTGGTCGTCGTGCGCGTGGCGGGTGACGAAGAACAGGGCGTGCAGCCAGGCGGGCCGCTGGGCGGGGTCGTCGAGGAGGAGCGCGGCGGCGAGCGTGGCGGCATGGTCGAAGCGGCCGTTGACGACCAGGAGGCGGTACCAGGCCTCGGCGGTGACGGCGCGCCGCTCGGGGTGGTCGCGCATCAGGACGGCAAAGATTCGCTCGGCCAGGTCGGGCTGCCCGAGGGACAGCAGCTGGGCCAGCTCGAGGCCGACGTCGTAATTGCGCGGATTGGAGTTGTAGGCGGTTTCGAGCGAGAGGATGGCCTCGTTGACCTGGTGCGCGTTGAGCGCCCGCTGCGCCTTGGCCACGAAGTAGGCGCTGCGCGCCACGCGGACCTGCGGCCAGGCGGGCGGCCAGAGGAGCGTGAGCGGCGAAAGGGGATAGCCGATGACGCGCAGGGCCACGAAGGCGCCGAGCGCGACCGCCAGATAAAACCCGGCCGCCGCCGAGAAATAGGTCGCCAGCGCCCGGCGCCAGAACGGACGCACGTCCCGGGCATCCACCGAACAGCGCAGGCCCTCCGGCGTGTCGACCAGCAGGGGGCACACCCGCCGGAACCGCGCCGGCCGGTGCCAGTATTGCGCCGCCTCGCAGCCGGTCTCGCGGGCGCGCCCGGAATCGCTGGGATTCTGGCACGGACAACGCCGCCGGCCGGGGTCGCGGCGGAACAGGCTCTTGCGGGTGTTCCAGTAGAGCAAACCCCACCAGAGGCGGAGAAAGTCGCCAAGCCAGCCGATCACGCCGGCAGGATAGTGCGGCGGACAATCCCCCGCCAAGACAAACAATCGCTGCGCGCCGCCCGGCCGAAAACGCGCTTCGCGACTGGCGCCCCCGAATTTTCTGCACATGATGGCGGCCATTCGCCCTCTTTCGCCCATGAGAACCTCGTTCCGCCTCCTCCTCACCCTCACCCTGGCCGGCGGCGCGCTGCTGCCCGGCGCGCGGGCCGGCACCGCCGAAGTCGGCGCGCCCGCGCCCGACTTCACCCTCCGGGATCTCGCCGGCACCGCGCACCGGCTGTCGGAGTACCGCGGCAAAATCGTGATCCTCGAGTGGGTCAATCCCGACTGCCCGATCGTGCACAAGCACTACAACCTCAGCGGCAACATCCCGCGGCTGCAGGGAAAATACACGGCCGCGGGCATGGTCTGGCTGTCGATCAACTCCGCCGCCCCGGGCAAAGAGGGCGATTACGCCCCGGCCGCCGTCAAGGACTGGATGCGGCTGGTGCACTGGGCGGCGACCGACTACCTCCGCGACCCGACCGGCGCGGTCGGCCACCTGTACGGCGCGAAGACCACGCCGCACATCTTCATCGTCAACCAGGCCGGCACGCTGGTGTACGCCGGCGGCATCGACAGCATCGCCTCGGCGGATCCGGCCGACATCGCGCGGGCCACGAACTACGTCGACGCCACGATGGCCGATCTGGACGCGGGCCGACCCGTTGCCGTCAGCCACTCCCGGCCCTACGGCTGCTCGGTGAAGTACTGACCGGGCCGTCGCCCGCGGAAGGGCTCAGCCCGCCGTCCGGCGGCGCCCCGGCCAGGTTTCGGGCCGCCGCCAGAATTGATCGTCACGGCCGCCGTAATAGGCCGCGAGCACGGTGTCCATCACCTGCGACGTGCGCCGCGCCGATTCACCCGTGCTCGGGCAGGCGCCGCGGCCGAGCAGATCGTCGACCACCGTCTGGATCAGCGGCTGCTGCACGTGCGGCGGATTGGGGCGGTCGAAGGTTTCCCCGCCGGCCGGCGTCTCCAGGCGCGGTGCCTCGTTGCCGAACAGGCTGAGCGCGAGCCGTCCGCCGGTGCCGGTGAACTCCAGCGTGTCGTCGCGCCCCGCGCTCGCGAAGGCCCACGCCGCGGTGCCAGGCACGCCACCGGCGACGAAGCTCATCGCGACGGTGTCCTCGACGGCCGGCGCGGAGGCGACGTTGGCCGCGGCGCCCGCCACCGCCGTCAGCGGCCCGAGCAGGTGGTCGAGCAGATCGAGCAGGTGCGCGCCGAGGTCGAGGAAGAGCCCGCCGCCGGCCTGGGCCGCGTCGAGCCGCCAGGCCCCGGGGGCGTCGAGGTGGGCCGGCGCGGCGTAGCGGTACCGCACCGCCGAAAGCGTGCCGAGCGCGCCGCGGGCGAGGAGTTCGGACACGAGACGGAAGCGCGGCAGGCAGCGGCGGTAGTAGGCGACGAAGAGTTTCTGCTCCGCCCGCGCGAACGCCGCGATCATGCGGTCGCATTCGGGGACGTGGCGGGCCATCGGCTTCTCGACATACGCCGGCTTGCCGGCGGCCGCGACCTGCAGGGCGCAGGCCGCGTGGGCCCCCGGCGGCGTGGCGACGTAGACGGCGTCGACCTCCGGATCGCGGATCAGGGCGTCGGCCTGGTCGTACCAGCGGGGCACCCCGTGGCGCCGCGCGTAGTCGGCGGCGAGGCGGTCGTTGCGCCGCATCACGGCGACGAGCTGCGAGCCGGCCGCTTGCTGCAGCCCCGGTCCGCTCTTGACCTCAGTGACGTCGCCGCAGCCAATGATCCCCCAGCGGACAACATCCCGGCCGTGGAATTGCGCGGAAAGCATGCGCGAAACTTGCGCGAGGGACAGCGGCGGCGCAAATCCACAATCGCGCCGCCGGAGGCCCGCCCGCCGGTGCCAGACAGCGCCGGCCGGCCTTGCGGGCCGGCCGGCGGAGTGATCGCAAACTCAACTAACCCCTAACCAAGGTCAGAAGTTGTAGGTCGTCGAGACCTTCAGCGCCCGCGGCTCGCCGACCACCGCCGAGGTGCGGCTGCCCGCGGCCAGGATGTAATCCTTGTTCGTGGCGTTGGCGATCTGGAGGCGCACGGTCCACGCCGGGGTCCGGTAGGAGAAGCCGATGTTCACCAGGGTCCGGCCGGCGACGAGGAAGGAAGGCTGTTGCGGCACGAGCCCCACGCCGCCGGTGATGGGCCGGCTCGTGGTGTAGGCGTTCACGTTCTCGCCGGCGACGTCGCTCTTGTAGTCGACGCCCACGTTGGCGCCAAAGCCCTTCAGGACGCCGTCGGTGAACTTGTAGTCGATATAGAACGCGCCGGCGTGGTCGGGCACGGCGCGAACGCGCACGTTGGTCACCGGCTGGCGCTCCTTGAACGAGGTGTAGTTCGCCAGGATGGTGAGGTTCTTGCCCATGGAGTACGTGCCTTCCACCTCCCAGCCCTTGGCATTCAGATTGAGGTAGATGGGATTCTCGAGCGCGTTCGCCTCGGCCTGCCGGCCCTGCGCGACGAGCGTGTAGTACTCGCTGTTCGGCACGCCGTAATTCTGCTGCGAGATCTTGAAGTAGGCGAACGAACCGGTGAGCGTCCCGTTCAGGAGCGAGGTCTTTGCGCCCCACTCGTCCTGGCTGCCCGAGGTCGCCCGGAAACGCTGCACGGTGACCGGGCCGCTGGGATAATAGGGGCC
>DATJUU010000233.1:0-2460 GCA_035502155.1 Opitutaceae bacterium | reverse complement strand
GATTGGAACCCGAACGCGAAGCGACTTGCCGCTGCCCCCGACGCCGACGTATGGACGCTGGCCGTGGCGGGGTCCAACGTCTACGCCGGCGGTAGCTTCAGCTCGATTGGCGGTCAACCTCGCCGCAATCTTGCGGCGCTGGACGTCCGAACCGGCAAAGCCACCCTCGACCCTAAAGCAGACGGCGGTGTCTTTGCCTTGGCGGCGTCAGGATCGATCCTCTACGTCGGCGGCGCGTTTAGCTCAATCGGCGGCCAGCCTCACCACTACATCGCGGCGCTGAACGCCCGCACCGGCAAAGCCACCGTCTGGAACCCGCGTGCCAACAGCGACGTGAGAGCGCTGGCCGCGTCAGGCGGAAATGTGTACAGCGGAGGCCCTCGCCTTGGCGCCTGGCCTGGGTTCAGGTAGTGCAGGTCACAGCGCAGACGAGGTTCGAGTAAGGCGCCCCGCGCGACGATCGTCAAATTCATGGGCGAGCACACAAGGTTGTTGTCCGCGCCGCTTCGGACACCACCGACGGCACCACGCCTCGTGATACCCGTGCGGAACTGAAAGCGCGTCTGGGTCCGCGCGGCGCTGCTCACCTCCAATTCGCCAGAAGCGCGCACGCCGCTCGCCGCCGAAGGGGGTCCAGGTGATCCTGGGTGCGGCTCTTTTCAAGGGACCTGGGGGCCGAGTTGAACTGACAGTGAGTTCCCCGTAGGTACGGGGTTTTGGGGCTGTCGCCTGGCTTTTGGGTGGCGGTTTTTGGGACTGCGAGGTGAGCGATTGCCCGGGGTTGAGCGGTTTGTGGCGCTCTGACCGGTGTTTTCGCCCGTTTGCCGGGGGTTTTCGCGGCTGGTGGGCCAGGCCGAGGACTCGTATGTCGGGTGTCGAAGTCGGCGTGGTTCTTATCCCGCGTCGACCACGGAGGTGGCCAGCGTGATCGCCGATCTCGACACCCGTTGTGGCGAACTTTACGCCTCGGGCGGTGAAGTCCTGCCTGCCGGGCGGGCTGACAGGGGAGATGCAGCCGCAGCCGCGGGCGGGGGCGGCGATCGTCGCTCGCTGGACGGTTCGGCTGGCGGTGCGGCGTTTGCCGCGAGCCGGGAGCGGTTTGGGTCGCTGATCGGCTTCCTTGATGGGGCGGACGCTGCCGGGCTCTCGCATGCCGAGCTTGAGGAGCATCTTGACGTTCACGGGCGGGAGCTGTTGCGCTGCCTGCTCGATGATCATCTGGCGCTGCGGGCGGCGCGCGAGCAGCGCCTTGAGCAAGTCGTCGACGACGAGGGAAAGGTGCGCACGCGGGTCGAGCCAGGTCACGTGCGCGCGCTTGAGACGGTGTTCGGGACCGTGAGCGTGGAGCGGCTGGCGTACCGGGCGCCGGGGGTCGCGAATCTGCACCCGGGCGACGCGGCGCTGAATCTGCCGGTGGAGCGTCACTCGCACGGGTTGCGCAAGCTGTGCGCGCTGGAGAGCCCGCGCGGCAGCTTCGACGGCGCCATCGACGCGATCTGCCGCCAGACCGGGATCAGGCTCGCAAAGCGCCAGGTGGAGGAGCTCGCCGGGCTGGCGGCGATGGACTTCGAGGACTTCTATGACTGGCGCCGTCCGGCGCAAGGGAAGCGGGGCGATCTGTTGGTGCTCTCGGCCGACGGCAAGGGGATCGTGATGCGAGCGGACGCGCTACGCACCCGCGCGCCGGCCAGGCCCCGCGCGGGCCCCGCGCCCAAACCCCGGCTCTCCGGCGAGGAGCAGCAGAACCGCAAGCGGATGGCGGAGATCGGCGCCGTCTACGACGCCAAGCCGGCGCCGCGCACGCCGGCCGACATCCTCACCTCGGCGGCGCCGGAGGGATATGACCCCGCCCCGGGGCCGGTGGCGAGAAACAAGTGGCTGACCGCCAGCATCGTCAACGCCCCCGCGGAGGTGATCAAGCGCACCTTCGACGAAGCCGAGCGACGCGACCCCAAACACCGCCGCACCTGGGTCGCGCTGGTCGATGGCGCCAACCACCAGATCGAGCGGATCAAACTCGAGGCCCGCAAACGCAAAGTCAAGATCACGATCGTCGTCGACCTCGTGCACGTCCTGACCTACCTGTGGAACGCGGCCGGCTGCCTTCACCCCAACAACGACCAGAACGCCGCGCAATGGGTGCACCGCCAGGCGACCAAAGTGCTCCAAGGACAGGCCCGCAAGGTCGCCGCCACGATCCGCCGCCAAGCCACCAACGCCCGCCTGGAAGGCGCCCGTCGCACGCCCGCCGACGAAGCCGCTAACTACCTGACCAACAAAGCGCCCTACCTCGACTACCCCACCGCGCTCAAACAAGGTTGGCCGATCGCGACCGGGATCGTCGAAGGCGCGTGTCGCCATCTCATCAAGGACCGCATGGACATCACCGGCGCCCGCTGGGGCCTCGCCGGCGCCGAAGCGATCCTCAAGCTACGCGCCATCAAAGCCAACGGGGATTTC
>DATJUU010000232.1:0-9195 GCA_035502155.1 Opitutaceae bacterium | reverse complement strand
AAACCGGCGGCACGAGGTTTTGCGCAGCGAACTGCGTGACATTGCCCACCAACCCCGACCACGGCCCTCCGGTCTCAACTCCGGTGATCCGGGCGGGATCGCCCGTCCAGCCGCCCGTGACCACCCGGTTGGCCGCCAAGGTCGGCAGCACCGACACCAACCCCGCGGGTAGGGCCATGATCCACGCCGCCCGACGCAACCCGGGGTTCGGCCAGATGATGGGTGCCACCAACACCAGCCAGGGAAGGACCAGCGGTAGGTTCGACGCCTTGGCGCCCGTCGCAAGCGCCATGGCCACGATGGAGAAGACCAACGCCTCCTTCGAGGCGTCCCGACGCAATCGCGCGGCAAACGCCAGCGCCGCGACAAAATAAACGGCGCCCAGCAGGTCGTTGGCGACGCTCCCCGCCTGCAGAACATACAGGGGCGCCAGCGGCAGCAG
The DNA here is from genome assembly GCA_035502155.1 of Opitutaceae bacterium. Taxonomy (GTDB): domain Bacteria; phylum Verrucomicrobiota; class Verrucomicrobiia; order Opitutales; family Opitutaceae; genus Fen-1467. The sequence goes on along the minus strand of DATJUU010000232.1, from coordinate 8,753 downwards.
CCACATCCAAACCCAAGCCACCCGCGGCCGCACTCCGAGATCGCGTAAGGTCAGAAACAGGAGCCCGGGCAGCAGCAACCATCCTCCAAAATTCCAAATCCATGTCAGCCGTCCGGAGTCGGTCAGGGCCAACCACGGCGCCATCAGCCACTCTTGGCCGCACGCGCTGTAATTCAGGCGCGGGTCAACGGTCTCGATCCAGTGCCACCGACCCCGCGCCAGCCAGTGCAGCACCCGCGGCAAGCGATAGGTCATCGCGTCCACGTTGTTCGGTTCATGGGCCAGCGCTCCGAGAACCACCAATCCCGCCGCCAGACAAAATGCGGCCGGCCACAAACGGCGGTAACGGCGCCAGCGGACCCCTGTCCATGGAGGCAGCCGCAAGAATTCGGTGTATCGCGCAATGATCGCCGCCATCATGAGAGCGACACCAACCAGGACCCAATAACCGATGGGGCGCAGCCAGCCAGCCAGCGAGAGTATCCAACCGCCCGACGTGCAAACGGCGCCAGCGGCCAACCACCAAGCCGTCCAGGTCAGAACCGGCGCTCGGCGGTCAGCATTCATCAAGTTTCAAACAGAGTCCTCTGGTTAAGCCGGCTGCGTTTCTCCGGGTTGAGCGTGCTCATCTGCAGCAGCCAGGCCGTGGTTCGATCGGCCGTCGCCGGATCCGCCGCCAGGCGCCCGAGCAACAGCGCGCCGGCGAGCGCATCGTAGAGCGCCGCATGATAGCGCCGGCGGGCAGCCGGACAGTGCGCGGCCGCTAGCGCGTCGAGCGGCGCCTGCAGGCCGCACGACGCCACCAGATCCTCGAGCTTCAGGGACGGCGGCACCGGGGCCAGCTGGGCATAGAGCCGGCCGGTGTCGACCCACGGCCCCCACTCCGTGGTTTGCCCGCCCGGCCGGGCGAAGTCGGGTGAGCTGCGCGGATAGGGCCAGACGGACTTCAGGAGCGAGTTCTCGACCGACGCGTAATGTGCGGCCAGCGGTCCGCGCTCCCGCAGGCCCGCGAAGTATTCCCAGTCGGCCGCCACGGGCGCCGCCGCCGCCACGTCCGCCGCCTGCAGCCCGTGCACCGCCGCATCCTCCGGCCGCACCGGCCCGGTCGCGCGGCAAAGGCGCGTGCGGGCCTCGACGACCCGCCCGTCCAACAGCGTGGCGACCCCGTATTCGAGGATGCCGGAGGCGAGGCTGCCCTCGAAGTCCAGGAAGAAGACCGGCTGGCGGGTCCAGCGCATGACACCAACGCTCACGCAAAGACGCCAAGCCGCAAAGCCAATTCTTGCGACGAACCCCGCCCGCCAGCGGTTTGGGCGCTTGTCTTGCGCGGGTCGACCCTGTTTCGTGAAAAAAGATGAACCTCGAGCCTTACCGCGCCTTCCTGCTCGAACTGGCTGAAAAAAGCGGCGCCTTCATCCGCCCTTGGTTCGGGCGGCCGGACCTCGCGGTCGAGACCAAGTCCGACCAGACGCCGGTGACGGTCGCCGACCGCGGCGCCGAGGAGCTCATGCGCCGGATGATCCACGAACGCTTCCCCGATCACGGCATCCTCGGCGAGGAGTACGGCGCGGAGAATGCCGGGGCCGAATTCACCTGGGTGCTCGATCCGGTCGACGGCACGCGGGCGTTCGCCGCGGGTTCGCCGCTGTTCGGCACGCTGATCGCGCTCATGCACCAGGGCCAGCCGGTGCTCGGCGTCATCCACCAGCCCGTGCTCGGCCAGCTGCTGGTGGGCGACGGCGCCCGGACGACGCTCAACGGCCGGCCGGTGCGCGTGCGCGCCACCGCGCGCCTCGAGGACGCCACCCTGTTGTGCAGCGATCCGCTGACGCCCGCCCAGCACCAGAACGGCGCGGCGTTCGCTGCGCTCACGGCGCGCGTCAAGCTGGTCCGCACCTGGGGCGACTGCTATGGCTACCTGTTGCTCGCCACCGGCGGGGCCGACGTGATGTGCGACCCGATCATGAATCCCTGGGACATCGCCGCGCTGATCCCCGTCGTGCGCGGCGCGGGCGGGATCATCACCGACTGGCAGGGGCGCGATCCGGTCGGCGCCGCCTCCATCGTCGCGGCCACGCCGGCCCTGCACCCGCGGGTGATCGCGGCCCTGAACCCCTAGGGCGCCGTCAGGTCGCCGGCGGATTGGCCGCCGGCGCGGTGCCGCCGCCGGCCGGCATTCGCAACACAATCGGCCGGCGGTCGGCCTGCTCCATCCTGTCGACCAGCAGGCGAACCCCGTCGTATTCGGCCCTGTCCATCAGAACCGCGGGATGCAGGAACCGGCGGTGGCAGACGATCATGCCCGTCTCCTGGGTATAATCGAAGTCGGCCCGCGTGCCCTCGTACTCCAGGTGCACCGCCCCGGGCAATTCCGCGACCGTGCATCCCGCCGGCAATTGGATGCGGACGACCTCGTCGAAGTTCGCCACCGGCATCCGGCTGACGCCGTCGAATTTCGTCTTCCAGGGCGACAACACCACGTTGACCCAGGGCAGGAGCGAGGCGAGGAGCATCTGGCCCGAGCCGATCGGCTGGCCCACCTGCTCGGCCCGGAAATCCATGCGCAGCGTGCTTCGCGCCGCGACCGTGTCCCAATCGGCGGTCCATTTCAGGTCCCGTACCTCGATCTGCCGGGCATGGAGCCGGCGCTCCAGATCCTGGCCGAAGCGCTGGGCTCCGACCGTCTGCCGCCGCATTTCCTGCTCCGCCCCCGGCAGGCCCTGGGTTCGCTCTTCGCAGTGGATCGTGGCATCCCCGTCCGCCGCGAGCATGATCGCCGTCGTGCGGTACATGCCGGCGTAATCCACGGGATCGCCGGGGGCGACGCCGAGCGCCCCGCCGGCGGGTGCGATTGCCAGCACGCGGCCGAATTCGTCGGGGCCGGGCAGGCAGCCCAGCGGGATGTCCGGGGAGGTGGGGTCAAACAGCACCAGCCGGCCCAAGGCGCCGAAATCGGCCACCGGCCACCAAGCCGGCGTGTCCGCGTCGGCCGCGATGCCGACGATCGCATGGTTGAATTGGACGGCGGGCCACTCCGGGTCCACGCCCACAGGCGAGCCGGCCAGCACCAGGATGACATGGCCGTCTTCGCCAATCGCCCGGAGCAGCGCCACCAGGAGCGTGGCCTTGTCCTTGCAGTCCCCCATCCGATCGCGCAGCACATCGGCGACGGGGTGAGGGCGCATGCCGGCCAGGCTGTCCTTTTCCAGCGTGATCGAGAGGTAGACGACCTTCTTCTGCACGAACTCGGTCAGGCTCCGAATGCGGTCCCAGCGGCCGGTCCGGCCGCGCACCACGTCCTGCGCGCAGGCCTGGACCGCCGGGGTGACCTGCGCCCGCGGCTCGATGAGCTCGCTGAGGGTGCGCGCCACGCGCGCCCAGCCCTCCGCCGCCTTTTCGTCCGGGGACCCCGACGGCTGGCAGCGCACATCAATGGCAACCGGCTGCGGAAAAAACCCGGCGGGCCGGTCCGCCCCGAGCGGGGGCAGGCGTTCGACATGCCAGGAGAGCGAGCCCGGCTCGGTCCCGGTCGCGGGATCCGGCACGAGCGGGCTGCGGCGGTGCCAGGCCAGCGCGCATCCCGGCGCCGGGATGACCTCGAAGGCTCCCTTCCACAGCGGCAGACCCGTTTCCGCCTGCCAGCCGGCGACCCGGAAATCCGCCGGCGCCTGAAAGACAAATTCCCAAGCGAAGACCGTGCCCGCCTCGGCGCCGGCCGCCGCGGAATAGCTCAGGACCCGGCCGTTGTCCCAATAGTGGGTGTCCGTGGTGACCACCGTGTCCATGAACTCCCGCCGGGGCACGCTGGTGACCTTGCCGTTCGGCGCCACCACCCACCCTTGCGCCGTGTCGACGCGCATGTAGTCCGGGTTGTAGAACTGCAAAGCCGCGAGGCGCTCGAATCCGCTCTTCGAGTTCGCCCGGATGGCACCGTAGACGTGATAAATCACCTGCTGCGGGCCGACGAATCTCACGTCGACCTGGTCCAGCAACACGACCGCGGCGGCCCGGGAATGCCAGGCGGCCGCCTCCGGCGACCGGCAGGCGTCGAGCCATTCCGGCGCCTTGGCCCACCCGCGGGGAGGCAGCGCCGCCATCCAGACCGCCAGACCGGCGATCGCGGCGCGGCGGAGGCGGCCAGGCCAAGTCAGATTCCCCGGCGCGGGCATGGGCGTTTCAGATCACGGCGCCGCCGGGGTGGGCGCGGGTGCCGCCTTGGTGAGCACCACCTCTTGACGGTCGCCGCGCGCCATCTCATCAAACCAAGCCTTGAGGCCGGCGTAATTGGCGGCCGGGAACGTGACGTTGTTGCACGCGAATTCGCGTCGCAGCTTCAACTCCTGTTTCGAGGGATCGTAGCCGAGCGACGAGGCGTAGTGCAGCGTCCGGTCCTCCGGCGGGCCGGTCACCCCCGAATAGCCGGGGTGATAGCCGTCCGGGAGCCTGATGGTGGCGACGTCGAGTTCCTCCCACGGATACGGAAACCAGACATCGAGCTGGCGCGTGGACGCGGTGAACGGCGTGTCCGAATTGAGCCGGAACGGGTCGGAGCGAAAAACGAGACGGTCGCCCGTCAGGACGGCGTAGCCGGGCAGGCGGACGTGGTACGTGACCTCGATCGGCGCGGCGGGATCGTCCACTCCCGAGATCCGATCGATGGTGACGGCCTGGGCCGGAGGCTCCCCGGCGCCCTCGTCGGCGCCGTCCGCCGTCTCGGCCGCGCCGGCCTCGGCGGCGGCGGCACCGGGCAGGCGGAAGGCCGCGTTGAGCTGGCGCGAAAGCAGGGCGCGCTGCCGGCGATCATCGCGGTTGACCAGCTGCGCCCGCAGCGCCTCCGCGGCGTGACCGGTGTAGGTGCGCTCGCCGTCGCCGGCGAGCTCGCCGTCAGCGCCGAGGGTGAAGACGCCGCCGTTACCCACCAGGGATTTTTCCGCTCCGGACAGGGGGATCGGTTCAAACTCCTGATTCCCCTCCTGCAACCACAGCCCGGCGCGCCCTTCGCACGGCCACGGCAGGGAGCCAAAGGCCAGTGCCGGCCAGGCCGCGGGCACCGAGAACCGCCATTGACTGTCGATCCGGACGCCCACGGCCAGCTGCGGCAGCGTCGCGGCGGCCACGAGGTTCTGGCCGAAGGGCAGCCGCGTGCGGTTGGGCAGCAGGATGGCCCGGCATTCCAGCCCCGCCGCCTGGTCCATCGCCATGGCCAGCGCCGTGAAATCCTCCTGCGGGGTCGGGATCACCACGTTGCTGTCGCGGTCGTAATGCAGCAGATCGTCGATCGATCCGGTCAGGTTGCTCAGCGTGCTCAGATCGATCCGCGATTTGTTGAGCCGCGCCTCCTCGCGATACCGGGCGTAGAGCCTCTGCACTTCCCGGTGGATGCGCTGCGCCCGGTCCAGCGGTCCCGTCGCGCCCGCGGTGACCTGCGCGGTCAGGTCGCGGACCCGGTGCGTGAGTTCGATCCGGTCGTCGAGGAGGACGTACTGGCGCGTCGCAATCGGCGACCAAGGCCCGGTTTTGCGCGGGTCGACGGTCGTGCCGCCGCCGAAGCCCGGCTTCCGGCCGATGTACTGGAGGCGGACCCGGTCGTAGCTGAACAGAAAATAGACGCCGTAGTACGACACGGAAGGCGCGATCAGGGGCTCGACGGGCAGGGCCGGAAGATTCGTGGCCGTGATGGTGATGAGGTCGTGCTTCCGGTCCGGCTCCAGGGTCACGTGGCCGACGCTCTGGTTGAGCACGAAGTAATGGCAGAACCACTCGCGCGAGTCCGCCGGCCGGATCCGGTATTCCACCTGCCGGACGCCCAGCTCCCGCCGCTGCAGGCCGAACCCCTGGAGGAAACCGCTCATCCGGTCGATCACCTCGATGCGGTATTCAAGGACCGCCCCGGCCTCGACGCCGGTGAGCGCGAGGAAGCGCTCCTTGACCACCGGCGACGACGATCCCAGGAGCCGCGTCAGCAGGTTCTGCTCCGCGCCGGATTGGGCCACCGTCCGTTCGTGGATGGCCTCCTCCCCGAAAACCTTCTCGGTATGATTCGGGAGGGTCAGGCGCCCGGCGAGCTTCACCCGCCGCTCCACTCCGAACCCCGAGTTGTCCGAATACTCCGTGAGCGCCAGCCGCGTGATCGCCTCGATGTGCTCCGGCTGATAGATCTTGAAGCGAATGTACTCCCGCGTGTCGCGCTCCTGCGGATAGTCGCGGTCGTCGACCTCGACCTTGCGGAACAGCACCTCCGCCGGGGCGTCGGGTTCGATCACCGGTTTGGTCTCGGCCAGCTCCGCCGCCGACACCGGCAGCCAGTCCGGTTTCGGAGCGGCCGCCAGCCGGCTCGGGCCGCCGGCCGCTGCCAGACAAAAGACGGCTCCCGCGATCGCCTGCAGACCGCCGCGCATTCTCCACCCCACCCGCCAAGAAAGGGATTCGTGCACGGCCCGAGCCCTAGTTTGAAGTCGGCGAAAATTCAATCGGTTTCCCCCGGCACCCCGCCGCGGGCGAATCAGTTCCCGGACCGTCTCCGGCCCGGCCGCCATTCGGCGGTGATGACGGAGGTGAAGCCGCCGCGGGCGCGCCAGTCGGCGACGACCGTCAGGCGGCGCGGCCGGAGCAGCCGGCCGAGGTCGTCACAGATCCGGTTCGTCACCGCCTCAAAGAAGATGCCCTCGTTGCGGTAGGCGTGAAAATAGAGCTTGAGCGACTTCAGCTCCACGCACCGCCGGTCGGCGACGTAGCGCACGGTGATGGAGGCGAAATCGGGGTGGCCGGTGATCGGGCACAACGAGGTGAACTCGTGGTGGGTGTGCTCGATCACGTAATCCCGCCCCGGCGCGGGATTGGGGAAGGTTTCGAGGATCTTGGGATCGGCCATCGCTCAGAAGTAGGAAGTAACAAGTGGCAAGTGACAAGAATGCGGCGGTAAGTCCGGGCCCTTTTCTTGTTACTTGCTACTTGGCCCTTGTTACTTGCGCCAGCTACATCGCCGTCTCGATGAAGCGCTGCTCGCGGATGACGGTGATCTTGACGGTGCTCGGATACTGCAGCTCGTCCTCGATCCGGCGACGGAGCGTCTTGGCCAGCTCGCAGGCCTGCTCGTCGGTGACCGTCTGCGGATTGACCACCACACGCACCTCGCGGCCGGCCTGGATGGCGTAGGCCTGCTGCACGCCGGGCACCGAGAGGGCCAGTTTCTCCAGCCGCTCGAGGCGCTGGATGTAGCCCGCCATCGACTCGGCCCGCGCGCCCGGGCGCACCGCCGAGATGGTGTCGGCGAGGATGACCAGCCCCGCGTAGATCGTCTCCGGCTTCACCTCCTCGTGGTGCGCCGCGACGGCGTTGACCACGATCGGCGTCTCCCCGTGGCGCTTGACGAACTCGGCGCCGATGATGGCGTGGCTGCCCTGGTACTCGCCGTCCACCGCCTTGCCAATGTCGTGCAGCAACCCGGCGCGCTTGGCCACCTGGGGGTCGAGGCCGATCTCGGAGGCGAGCATCGAGCAGAGGAAGCCGACCTCGACGGAATGATCGAGGACGTTCTGGGTGTAGGAGAACCGGAACTTGAGCTTGCCGAGCAGGTTGATGATCTCCGGGTTCAGGCCGTTGACCTGCAGCCGCTGCACCGCCTCCTCGCCCGCCTGCATCACGTTGAGGCGGATCTCCTCCCGGGCCCGGTTGACGACGTCCTCGATGCTCGACGGGTGGATGCGCCCGTCCTTGATCAGGTTCTCGAGCGCCACCTTGGCGATCTCGCGGCGCACGGGGTCGAAGGACGAGATCAGCACCATCTGGGGCGATTCGTCGATGAGGAGCGTGACGCCTGTCGCCGCCTCGAAGGCCTTGATGTTGCGGCCCTCGCGCCCGATGATGCGGCCCTTCATTTCCTCGCCGGGCAGCGGGACGATCGTGGCGGTGATGTCGTTGTTGGGCCGGCCCGCCAGCCGCTGCATGGTGGCGAGCAGGATGCGCTGGGCCTCCTGCTGCAGTTCCTGCTCGGATTTTTCCAGGGTCGTGCGGCGCAGCGCCCGCAGCTCGTCCTGGCACTCGGTCAGCACCTCCTCGCGCAGGGCCTGCTTGATTTCGTTCGCGTCCATCTGCGCCATGCCCTCGAGGCGCTGGCGCGTGCTCTTGGACAGGTCGCGCATCGCGTCGCGCGCCTGCTTGATCGCGGCGCTTTCGCGCGCGAGCCGCTCCTGTTTCTGCTCGAGCTGGTAGTCGAGGAGCGCGAGCGATTCCTCGTGGGAGCGGATTTCGCGCAGCTTCACCTCCATCTCGATCTCGCGCCGGTCGAACTCGCGGCCGACCTCCGCACGCTTCGCCTGGATCTCCTCCTCGGCCTTGCCCTTCAGCTCCTGGGCGGCGACGGCGGCCTCGCGCCGGGCCACGTCAAGGAGCTGGGCCGCGCTGTCGTCGGCCGTGCGGCGCGCCTGCCGGGTCAGAAACCAGACGACCAGGACGCCGGCGCCAACGCCCACCACCACGGCCGCCCCAAGCGACAAGAACAACGATCCATCCTGCAGAATCAGCAAGACGAAGTCGGCTGCGCTTCCTGATTTCAAGAACAGCCAAACTAGGTCCCAAGGCGGAAAGATCAACCCTCTTCCCGCCGGCGGCGGCTCGCCGGAAGTTCCTCCTCCTCAGGAGGATGGTGGCTTTTCGAAACCCGGCAGCGTCTGGTCGAGGACGGTCTGCAGCCGCGCGAGGGCGGCGGCATCGCCGTCGGCGGCGCCGGTCTGGACGAGCACGTAGGCCCAGCG
>DATJUU010000231.1:0-3288 GCA_035502155.1 Opitutaceae bacterium | reverse complement strand
TGCGGTAGCGGATGAGCGGCAGGGCCTGCTTGCTGAGGGTGGTGATGACCAACTCCCCCTCCCCGCCGTCGGGCACCGGCGCGAGGCTCTCGGGATCCACGATCTCAATCAGGAAATGGTCCTCAAACACGTGCAGGCCGTTCTGGCACATGCACTCGGCAGCCACCCCGGGGCCGACGATCTCCGACAGCCCGTAGATGTCGTAGGCTTTGATGCCCGAGGCGATCTCGATGTACTGGCGCATCTGGTCCGTCCAGGGCTCGGCGCCGAACACGCCGCGTTTCACTTTCAAGTCACGCTTGAAGTCGATGCCCAGCTTGCCGGCGACTTCAATCAGGTGGATGAAGTAGCTGGGCGTGCTGCAGACCGCCGTCACGCCAAAATCCTTCATCACCATGATCTGGCGTTCGCTGTTGCCGCCCGACATGGGAATGACGGTGGCGCCCAGCGCCTCGAGGCCGCCGTGCAGGCCGAGTCCGCCGGTGAAGAGGCCGTAGCCGAACATGTTTTGCACCACGTCGCCGCGGCCGTAGCCGGCGGCGTAGAGCGTGCGCATCATGACCTGCGTCCAAACCGCCATATCGTCCGTGGTGTAGCCGACCACGATGGGCTTGCCGGTCGTGCCGCTGGAGGCGTGCAGGCGCACCACCTCTCTCATCGGCACGGCGACCATCCCATATGGGTAGGTGTCGCGCAGGTCGTTCTTGGAGGAAAACGGCAGGCGGCGGACATCCTCGAGCCGGCGCAAATCGGGCGGTTTCACGCCCTTACCGTCCATGCGTTCGCGAAAAAGCGGAACGCGGTCGTACGCCAGGGCGGTTACCGCCTTGAGCCGTTGCAGCTGCACCTCGCGCAGGCGGTCCACGGGCATGTAGTCCAGGGCGCTTTCCGGAAAGAAAGTGCCGTCGAGATCATTCCAAAGATTGCGGATCATAGCGTTCTCCCCACATCAAAGGCCTTGTCGTTGGCGACGTGAAGCTTTTCGGCGAAGTGCGCGTGCAGGCTTTCCCGCCACGCGTGCTCCGGGAAATCGAAATGGCGGCTCAGCCGTCCGAGCAGGGCGACGTTGAGCGCCTTGGCCGCGGGCAGTTTCGCGGCGGCGATGTCAGCCGGGGTGAGCAGCACGCCGCCGGCCCGCAGGCCGTCGCGCACCACCTCCACCTGTGAAGGCTCCAGCACCACGAGGAAATCGCAGGCGCCGTCGGGGATCATTGGGCTGTGCACCGCGGCGCCAAAACGCACATCGGACTGCACGGAGCCGCCGCGCTGGCTCATGCCATGCACCTCGGCCTGCTTCACCATGTGACCCCGGAGAAAGACGACCTCCGCGAAAACATCGGCCGCCTTGATGACGCCGGTGCCGCCGAGGCCGGCAAAGCGGACGTTGATGGTGGGTTGGGGGTTCGCGGCCATCGTGTCTTCGTCTGGTCAACTTTCGCTGAGGCCGGCGCACTCGGGGCCGGCGCCCGGGATTTCCCCGTCCGCGGCCTCGCGTGCCTTCAGTTCCTTTTCCCACGCCAGAATGCGGCCCGCCGCGAGGATGCACGGGCTGCGCGCGATGAACACCGAGAGTTCGTCTTTACGCAGCGCCTCGGCGAGCAGCGCCTTGAACTTCGCCTTGTCGCGAACGGGATTGACGGTGAAGACATGGCGGACCCCCGCGGCGCGCGCGAGGTCCTCATAGCTGACCTTATACGTCGCCGTGCCATCGAGCTGGCGGCCCGTGCCCGGGTGCTCCTGCTGGCCGGTCATGGCCGTCGTGCCATTGTCGAGAATCACCAGCACGTGGCCGGTGGCGGGAGGATTGTAGGCCATTTCCACCAAGCCGGGCAGGCCGCCGTGGATGAAGGTGCTGTCGCCGATGACCGAGACGACGCGCTTGGCCTGCGCGCGCGGCAACACGTGCCGCAGGCCCAGTCCCATGCCCACGGCCGCGCCCATGTCGATCATCATGTCCATCGCCGCGATCGGGGGCAGGGCGGCGAGCGTGTAGCAGCCGATATCGCCCGCCACGATGCAATCGAGCTCCTTCAGCACCTCGAAGCTCGAGCGGTGGGGGCAACCGGCGCACAACTCCGGCGGCTTGCTCCGCGGTGGCGCGGGCTCCGGGCCCGGTTCACGGGCCAGGATGCGACGCACGCGGTCGACGTTGAGTTCGCCAAACCGGAAAATGGCGTCGTCCTTGGCTTCGACAGCGACGCCGGCGGCGCAGCAGGCCGTGGCCAGCCACGGATCGTTTTCCTCGATCACGACGCAGCGCTTCACCGAAGCGGCGAAATCGCGGATGGTTTTCAGCGGTAGCGGATGACTCAGGCCAAGCTTGAGAACGCTGGCGTCGGGCGCGGCCTCGCGCACGTGGTGGTAGCTGATGCCGCTGGTAATGATGCCGAGCGCCCGGCCGCGGCGTTCGATCCGGTTCGGACCCTGCGCCTCGTTCCAGGCCTGGAGTTCCGCCAGCTTGGCACGCAACCGGCGGTGGGCGGGGCGGGCATGACCCGGCACCATCACCCGCCCGGCGATGTCGCGTACGAAAGCGCGCGGCGGCGCGCCCGTGTCCGCGAGCGGTGTGCCGAGGGGAACGCGTGGCTGCACGGGCGATTTCGAGTGGCTCACGCGCGTGGTCAACCGGAAGAGCACCGGGAGCCGCCAGCGCTCGCTGACCGCGAAGGCGGTGCGCAGCAGGTCGTACGCCTCCTGCGAATCCGACGGTTCGAACAGCGGGGCGGCGGCCGCCTCGGCATAGCGGCGGCTGTCCTGTTCGTTCTGGCTCGACGCCATGCCGGGGTCGTCGGCCACCACCAGCACATACCCGCCGTCAACCCCCGAGTAGGTCATGGTGAACAGCACGTCGGCGGCGACGTTGAGCCCGACGTGCTTCATGGTGCAGATCACCCGCGCGCGGGCGAAGGCGGCGCCGAGCGCGACCTCGGCGGCGACCTTCTCGTTCGGCGCCCACTGGGCCCGGCCGCCCAACGCGCCGAAGCTCTCGAGAATCTCCGTCGACGGCGTGCCCGGGTAGCCGGTGCCGAGCGCCACGCCGCAATGCAGCGCCGCCAGTGCCACCGCTTCGTTGCCGCTCAGGAGCAGCCGGCCGGAGGGATCTTGGGAAACGTGCATGAATCGTCACGCAGCGTGACGGCGTGGCGCGGCGGGCGCGAGCCGGCTCGCGTCCTATCCTCCGTAGCCGTGGCGGCGGCGGATGTGGAGAAAAAACGCCCGGCAGCCGGCGCCGGCAGTTCAAACTCGCGAGGCGAGGTAGGCGCGCAGGTTGGCAAGGCAGCGTTCGTT
>DATJUU010000230.1:0-2201 GCA_035502155.1 Opitutaceae bacterium | reverse complement strand
GGGACGAACGCCTTGCCATGGGCAAAGCCACGGGGTCCGGCGCACGAGGCCGAACAGCGTCAGACCAGCGAGCAGGTGGATGGCGAGGTTGACGGCATGGTAACCCCAAGGATGGAGCCCGCTCAGCGCGTGGCTGACGGCAAGCGTGAAATTGAGGAGCGGCCGCCCGCTCACGGTCAGGTCGGTCTGCGCGGGCTGCCACGCCGCCCAGGGTGGCCAGAGACTCCGGATCGTGGGATTGTTGACGATGGCCGAAAGATCATCGAAGACGAACGTGCTGGAGAAGCTCGAACCCCACGCGGCCAGCGTGGCCAGCACGAGCACCGCCGCGGCGATCCTGGCCTCCCGGCGGGACGGGTTCATGGGCCGGAGTTCGCCGCGCGACGCAGCGCCTGCGCGCGCTCCAGATTATCGCGCACCGAGGCGTCGTCGGGATGCAGGCGCAGCGCCTCCTGATACTCGGCGATGGCCTCGTCGAGGCGGCCGGTCATGAGCAGGGCGTTGCCGAGGTTGTTGCGGGCCCTGATCTGACCGGGGTCGAGGCGCACGGCCTCCCGGTATTCGCCGATCGCGTCGGTGAAGCGTCCGGTCCGGGCCAAAAGGTTGCCCAGGCCGAAGTGCGCCGCGACCAGGTCGGGCTGGAGGCGGAGGATGTCGCGGTACTGCTGTTCCGCCGCCGGGTCGTCGTGCTGTTGCTCCAGCGTCTGGGCCAGGTCGAGGCGCGGGGCGACGCGCCCGGGCGCGAGATTCACGGCGGTCAGGTAGTGGCGGACGGCCTCGTCGAGGCGGCCGGCCTGGCGCAGGGCCTGCGCAAGATTGATCTCGTCGGCCGCGGAACCGGGCTCGCCGCGCAGCGCCTCCTCGTATTCCCGGATGGCGTCTTCCGCCCGGCCGAGCTGCAGGAAGGCGGTGCCGAGGTTGCTGTGCGCGGTCGGATCGGCGGGAAAAAGGCGCAGCGCGCCGAGCAGGGCCGCGGCGGCCTCCTGCGGGCGGTGGAGCTGCAGCAGGGCGTCGCCCAAATTGTCGTACGGCTGGATGTAGTCCGGTTTGAGCCGAAGGGCCTCGCGGTACTGGTCGACGGCCTCGGCGTACCGGCCGGCGGCGAGCAGGGCGTTGCCGAGGTTGCCGTGGGCGCGCGGATTGGAAGGGAGCTTGGCCACCGTGTCGGCCCAGATCGACACCGCGCTGCGGTAGTCGGCATTGCGCAGGCGGGTGAGCCAGCCAAAGGCCACCGCCAACACGAGGAGCGCCGCCAGTCCCGCGCGCCCGAGCCGGCGGCACCCCGCCAGCACGGCGGCCATCACCACGGCGGCAAGCGGCAGGTACATCCGGTGCTCGGCCACGGTTTGCGTGATCAGCGGGAGCACGCTCGAACTGGGGGCGAGCACCAGGAGGAACGCGGCGCCGAGGAAGCCGCACCGCGGCGCCCGGAGCAGGGCGAATGTCGTGGCGGCAACGAGCCCGAGCACGATGAGCCCCTGCCACCAGACGTCGGACGCCGAATGCGCCAGCGCGAATCCGTAATCCAGGACCAGGGGATGGGGCCAGACCGCCAGGCGCAGGTAATGAACGATCGCCCCGCACTGGGTCAGCGCGTAGCTCCACATGCTCACCCCGAGACCCAAGCCGACGGCGCCGGCACGCTGGCCGCCGGTGCCCAGGACCAGGAAGCCCAGCAGGATCCAGGTGCCGGCTAGGACCAGGTACAGCGGGGCGCGGCGGCGACACGCGGCGCCGAAGGTTCCCGCGACGAACGCGCGGTCATACAGCAGCACGACCAGCGGGGCGGTGACCATGACCTCCTTGGTGCCCATGCCGAGGAGACACGAGAGCGCGCAGAGCGCGTACCAGCCGACGCGACCGGCGCTTCTGACCGGGGCGTCCGCGGGATTGCCTTCCGCGCCGCGGATGAAGCAGTAGAGCGTCAGCAGGTAGAACAGGCTGACCAGCGACTCGGTGCGCTGGACCACGCATGTCACCGACTCGGTCACGAGCGGATGAACCGTCCAGAGCAGGGCGCCGGCGAATGCACACCAGTCGGACTCCGCAGGGCCGGGCCCGCTCCCGTTGTCTTTTCCACCCGGCGTCCGGCGCCGGCCGTTGCGCAGGGTCCGGCCGGCGATGCCAAACAGCGTCAGGCCGGCGAGGATGTGGACGGCGAGGTTGAACCAGTGGTAGCCCCGCACCTCTAGGCCGCCCAA
>DATJUU010000229.1:0-12777 GCA_035502155.1 Opitutaceae bacterium | reverse complement strand
TGCACAGCAACGGCGACCTGTCGAACAGCCACTACGACATGAACCTGGTCTACATGGACGTGCTCTTCCGGCACCTGCTGTGGACCGGCGACCTCGACCTGGCGCGGCAGCTCTGGCCGGTGATCGAGCGGCACCTCGCGTGGGAGCGGCGGCTGTTCCGGCGCGAGTTCGGCGCCGACCGCCTGCCTTTGTACGAGGCCTACGCCGACATCTGGGCGAGCGACGACCTGGAGTACGACGGCGGCGGGGTCGCCTACGCCTCGGCCTACAACTACTACGACAACCGGATGGCGGCGCGGCTCGCCCGGCTGCTCGGCCACGATCCGGCGCCCTACGAGCGCGAGGCGGACCTCATCGCCCGCGCCATGCGGGAGTACCTCTGGCTGCCGGAGCGCGGCGGATTCGCGGAGTACAAGGACTCGCTCGGCCGCCAGCTCGTGCATCCCAGCGCGGGACTGTGGACGTTCTACACGACGATGGACTCCGGACTGCCCACCGCCGCCGAGGCGCTTCAGATGTGCCGGGACGTCGACGAGCGGCTGCCGCACCTGCCGGTGCGCGGCCCGGGCGTGCCAGCCGGCGACCACCACGTCCTGGCGACGACCGACTGGATGCCGTACGCGTGGTCGGTGAACAACGTGGTGTTCGGCGAGAACGTGCACGCCGCGCTGGGCTTCTGGCAGGCGGGCCGGCCGGACGAGGCGGACCGCCTGCTGCAGAGCGCGGTGTTGGCGAGCATGTTCATGGGCATCTGCCCCGGCAACGTCGGCACGATGAACTACCTCGACGTCTACCGCCGCGAGTCGCAGCGCGACTTTGCCGACGGCGGCGGCGTGATGGCCCGCGCCGTGGTTGAGGGCCTGTTCGGCGTGCACCCGGACCTGCTGGCGGGCGAGCTGCTCGTGGCGCCGGGCTTCCCGGCCGGGTGGGACCACGCGCGCCTCGAGCACCCGGACGTGGGCGTGGACTGGCGCCGGGAGGGCGACACCGACCGCTGCCGGATCGAATCGCACTTCGGACGCCCGCTGGCGCTGCGCCTGGAGGTGCCGGCGCGCCGGGCGGCGGCGGCGGTGACGATTGACGGCAGCATCGCGGAAACGAACTGGAGCGCCGGCCCGGCCCAGGGCCGGCGCTTGGAGGTCCGCGGCGCGATCAACACCCGGGCGGAGGTGGTGATCGTCTGGCGGGGCGCGGAGGGCGCCGGGGAACCGCCTGCGGAAACCGTCTGGCAGCCGGAGCCGCCGGCGCCGGCCCGCGTGGACTGGCAGCGGCCCGTGGCGGGCAAATTCGATCCGATCGACCTCGGGCCGTATTTCAACGACCGGATGACGGAGATCTTCAAGCACGCGTACCTCGCGCCGCGCTCGCCCGGTTGCTCGCTGGCGATACCGCAGCAGGGCATCGGCGGCTGGGCCGGCGAGCTGCACGCGACGGCGGACATCGATGACACCGGCCTGCGCACGGCGGCCGCGGCCCATGGCGGGCGGTTCCTCCTGCCCGACGGCCTGCCGTTCGCCACGCCGGGGCCCGGCGACGCGCCCAACATCCTCTTCACCTCGCAATGGGACAACTTTCCGCACGAGGCGACCGTGCCGCTGCAGGGTCGGGCCCGGCACCTGTACCTGCTGATGGCCGGGTCGACCAACTGGATGCAAAGCCGCATCGAGAACGGGACGGTGATCGTGGCCTACGCCGGCGGCGCGCCGGCCGTGCTCGAGCTGCGCAACCCGGAGAACTGGTGGCCGATCGAACAGGACTACTTCATCGACGACTTCCAGTTCCGCCGCCCGGAGCCGATCCCGCCGCGGGTGGACCTGCGGACCGGACGGGTCCGCCTGCCCGGGCTGCCGGCGTTCGCCGGACAGGGCGGCCGGATTCCCGGGGGCGCCGCCACCGTGCTCGAGCTGCCGCTGGATCCGCAGCGCGAGCTGCAGTCGCTCACCGTCCGGGCGATGGCCAACGAAGTCGTGATCGGCCTGATGGCGGCGACGCTGGAACGATGAAAGCGGAGTGTCTTTGACCACGGATTACACCGATGGGCACGGATGGATTTTGCCGGCTGGGGTCTTCCAATGGATCAAAGCGGAAAAGTTTCGAATTGCGTGGAGGGCCTTCAGCCGCATCCGTGCCCATCGGTGTAATCCGTGGTAGAAAAGGAATCCGACCATGAAGATCTTCTCTGCGGTTTTTCTTGGGATCCTGGCCTCGACGGCGCTCGCGGCGGACGAGAAGGCATGGAAATTCGATTTCGGCCCGGGCACCGCCGCGCCCGGCTACACCCCGGTGCCGCCGGCGACGGCCTACACGGACCAGCTCGGCTACGGCTTCGACTTCGGCTCGGTCGTGACCGGAGTCGACGTCGGCGGCGCCGAGCCGCTGCAGGCCCACGCGGTGGCGGGCGACCAGCCATTCTATTTTTCCGTGAAGGTGCCGGAGGGAAATTACCGGGTGGCCGTCACGCTGGGCGACGCGGCGGAGGCGACGGCCACGACGATCAAGGCCGAGTCGCGCCGGCTGATGCTCGAGAAAGTGGTTACCGCGCCGGGCGAGTTCACCACGCGCACGTTCACCGTCAACGTCCGCACCTTCCGCCTCCCGCCCCCGCCGAAGAACGCCCCCGGTGGCGACCAGGTGCTGCTGGACGGCTGGGAAAAGGCCAACGGGCCCGCGGGCCTGGTGTTGGACTGGGATGACAAGCTCACGCTGGAGTTCGATCCGGCGGCGGGCGGGCGGGTCTGCCTCGAGGCCGTCGAGATCACCCGCGACGACGGGCTGCCGACGGTGTTCCTCGCCGGCGACTCGACGGTGACCGACCAGCCGCGCGAGCCCACCACGAGCTGGGGCCAGATGCTGCCGCGCTTCTTCCGGCCGGGGGTGGCGGTGGCCAACCACGCGGAGTCGGGCGAGACGCTGAAATCGTTCCTCAGCGAGCTGCGGCTGGCCAAGATCCTCAGCCAGATGAAGCCGGGCGACTACCTTTTCATCCAGTTCGCGCACAACGACGAGAAGAAGAGCTGGCCGCAGACCTACGTGGAGGCGCGCACGACCTACGAGGCGTACCTCAGGGTCTACATCGCCGAGGCGCGGCTGCGCGGGGCGACACCGGTGCTCGTCACGCCGATGCAGCGCCGGGACTGGGGGCCCGACGGGAAAATCCTCAACTCCCACGGCGATTATCCCGACGCGATGCGGGAGGTTGCCAAGACCGAGAACGTGGCGCTGATCGACCTCGACCGGATGAGCCGCGCTTTCTACGAGGCGCTGGGCGAGAAGGAGGCGCCGGTGGCGTTCAACGCCCACGGCCGCGATCCGACCCACCACAGCGCCTACGGCGCCTACGAGCTGGCCAAATGCGTCGCCGAGGGCATCCGGGACAACCACTTGGCGCTGGCGGCCGACCTGGCGGAGGATTTCACCGGCTTTGATCCGGCGCATCCCGACACCCCGGCCGGCTTTGACGTGCCGGCGAGCCCGCAGATCACGACCGAGCGCCCGCGGGGGAATTGAGGAGGCCGGCGGTCGCGGTGGATTCTGTGCCCCGATGAAATGAGCGATTGCGGGCCGATGCCCGTTGCCCACCTTGAAGCCATGAATCCCCAAACCCTCCTGCTCGCGGTGGCGGTGATCGTGGGCGCGGGCCGGGCGTGCGCCGGGGACGCCGCCGCCTACCTGTTCACCTACTTCACGAAGAACGGGCAGGACGGCCTGCACCTGGCCTGGAGCCGCGACGGCTATCACTGGGAGGCGCTCAACGGGGGCAAAAGCTATCTCACCCCGGCGGTCGGCCGGCAGAAGCTGATGCGCGATCCCTGCGTGACCCGCGGACCGGACGGCACCTACCACTTGGTGTGGACCACCGGGTGGTGGGAAAACAACATCGGCCACGCCTCAACGCGCGATTTCCTCCACTGGTCGGCGCAGCAGGAGATCCGGGTGATGGGCGATGAGCCCGCCGTGCGCAACTCGTGGGCGCCCGAGATCGACTACGACGCGAAGCGCGCCGACTACCTGATCTTCTGGGCGTCGGACATCCGCGGGAAGTTCCCCGAGACCCGGGCGGCCGCGGGCAAGGACCTCAACAACCGCATCTATTGCACCACGACCACGGACTTCGTCACGTTCGCGCCGACGCGCCTGTTCTACGATCCCGGCTTCAGCGTGATCGATGCCACGATCCTGCCCGCCAACGGGCGATTCTATCTCATCGTCAAGGACGAGAGCCTGGTCCCGCCGAAGAAGCACCTGCGCATCGCCTCCAGCGACGACCTCACGGGTCCCTATTCCGCGCCCGCCCCGCCGTTCACGCCGCCGGGCCTCTGGGTCGAGGGACCGACCGCGATCCGGATTGGCGACGAGTACCTGTGCTACTTCGACGCCTACATGGCGAATCACTACGGGGCGATGCGCTCGCGCGACCTGCAGACGTGGGAGGACGTGACGGACCGGATGACCTTTCCCAACGCCGGCACGCCGGAGCGCCTGCGCCACGGCACGGTGATCGCGGTTCCGATGTCGGTGATCGACCAGCTCCGCGCGGCGTCCGGTAACTGAACCGGAACCCGTCTGCCGCGGCGGCATTTTCGGACTGTCCGCCGCCGGGTGCGCTTGCGAACGGCGGTCGGCCGCTTCTGTTAATCTTCCCATGATGCCCCTCGCCCCCGTCCTCCGTCGCGCCGTCCCCGTCTCGTTGCTGCTCGGCCTCGGTCTCGCGGCCGCGCCCGCCGACAACCCGCCGCCCGCCGTACCGCCCGCGGCGGTCAACCCGAGCCTGCCCACCATCTTCATCGCCGGCGACTCGACCGCGGCGCACGACGGCGGCGGCCTGATGGGCTGGGGCGTGCCGTTCGCGGAGTTCTTCGACCCGGCGAAGGTCAACGTGGTGAACCTCGCGCGCGGCGGCCGCAGCAGCCGGACGTTCATCACCGAGGGCCTCTGGGACCAGCTGCTGGCCCGGGTGAAGCCGGGCGATTACGTCCTGATCCAGTTCGGGCACAACGACGGCGGCGCGATCAACCAGCCGCCGCCGGGGTCGCACGAGCCGCTGCGCGCCCGCGGCTCCCTGCCCGGGCTGGGGGAAGAGACGCAGGAGATCGACAACGTCATCACGAAAAAACACGAGGTGGTGCACACCTTCGGGTGGTACATGCGGAAGATGATCGAGGAGGCGCGCAACCGCGGCGGCGCGCCGATCGTGCTGTCGCTCACGGTCCGCGACCGCTGGCAGGACGGCAAGGTGGAGCGAGGGCCCGGCGAGTACAGCCACTGGTCGGAGGAGATCGCGCAGCAGGAGGGTGTCGCGTTCGTCGACGTCACGTCGATCATCGCCGCGCACTACGAGCAGATGGGCGAGGCGGCGGTCAAGGCGCTCTTCCCGCGTGACTTCGTGCACAACGGCCCCGAGGGCGCCGCCCTGAACGCCGGCTGGGTCGTGTCCGGCCTCAAGGCGCTGCCGCACAGCCCGTTTGACCACTGGCTCTCCGCCCAGGGCGCGGCCGTGCCGGCGGCCGATGCCGCGCTCGCGCACTCGGACTTCCTCGCCTGGCTGAACCTGCCGACGCCGGCGGACCCGCAGCGGCCGACGCTCTGGCTGATCGGCGACTCGACCGTGCGCAACGGGCGCGGCGACGGCGCCGGCGGGCAGTGGGGCTGGGGCGACGAGCTCGCGCCGTATTTCGACGCGGCGAAGCTCAACGTCGTGAACCGGGCGGTCGGCGGCACCAGCAGCCGGTCGTTCATCAGCGCCGGCTACTGGGACCGGGTGCTGGCCATGCTCAAGCCGGGCGACTTCGTCATGATGCAGTTCGGGCACAACGACGGCAGCCCGGTGAACGACCAGTCGCGGGCGCGGGGCACGATCAGGGGGGTGGGCGAGGAGACCGAGGCGATCGACAACGAGCTCACCCACCAGCACGAGGTCGTGCACAGCTACGGCTGGTACCTGC
Organism: Opitutaceae bacterium; assembly: GCA_035502155.1. Classification (GTDB taxonomy): domain Bacteria; phylum Verrucomicrobiota; class Verrucomicrobiia; order Opitutales; family Opitutaceae; genus Fen-1467. Next base: position 6,835 of record DATJUU010000229.1, on the reverse strand, counting down.
GGAAGTTCATCGCCGAGGCGCGCGCCAAGGGCGCGACGCCGATCGTCTGCACGCTGATCCCGCGGAAAACCTGGAAGGACGGGAAGATCGTGCGCAACAAGGGCGACTACGCCGGCTGGGCGGAACAGGTCGCGGCGGCGGACCACGCGCCGCTGGTCGACCTCAACGAGATCATCGCCCGCCAGTATGACCGGCTGGGCCCGGAGAAGGTCGACCCGCTGTTCGGCGATCCGCACACCCACACCAGCCTGGCCGGCGCCGAGCTCAACGCCGCCAGGGTGGTCGCCGGGCTCAAGGGCCTGCCGGACGATCCGCTCGCGCCCTATCTCTCGGCCCAGGCCGCCAACGTCGTGCCGTACGCGCCGTGAGCTGAATCTCGGATTTCCGGTGTGTAGGGCCGGACCTTGCGTCCGAGCCGAACGCGCCGCCGCGGCCGAAAGAATTGCTTGGCGGGGCCGGGGCACCTGCGGCAAGCTCCGGCGTCTTTCTGCCCATGCACGCCCCTGCCGCCCGCCCGCGGGCCTTCGCCGCCGCAGCGGCGCTCGCCCTGCTCCTGATTCCTTCGATGCACGCCGCCGCCGAAGTGGAGAAACTGCCCGACGGCATCGTGGTCGCCATCGGCGGCACGTTCCTGAAAGTCGAGCTGCGCGCCGACAACATCGTCCGCGTCGCTGCCGCGAAGGACCGTCCGTTCTTCGAGCTTTCCAGCCTGGCCGTGATTCCCCGGGACGCGGCGGCGCCGCCGTGGCAGCTGACGACCGGCGCGGATGCGGCCACCCTGACCACCGCGAAGCTTCAGGTGCGGGTCGACTTGCACACGGGCGCCGTCGCGTTCCTCGACGCCGCGGGCCGGCCGATCCTCGCGGAGCAGGCCGGCGGCCGCACGCTCGCGCCGGCCGAGGTGCAGGGCGAGCAGACCTTTCACGTCGGGCAGACCTGGGGGGCCAGTGCCGACGAGTCGCTCTACGGCCTGGGCGAGAACCATCTCGGCCTGATGGATCTCAAGGGCTACGACCTCGATCTCTGGCAGCACAACGGCACGGCCGTGATCCCGTTCCTCGTCTCGAGCCGCGGCTACGGCATCCTCTGGGACAACCCGTCGGAGACGCGCTTCGGCGACATCCGGCCGTTCGAGCCCATCCCCGCCGCGCAGCTGGCGGACGCCGACGGCCGGCCCGGCGGCCTGACCGGCACGTACTTCGCGACCCCCGATTTCACCCAGCCGGTGGCGAGCCAGAGGGATGCGACCGTCGACGTCGCCCCGCAGGGCCGGGTCCCGATCCCGAGCACGGCGATCCAGCCGAAGCTGCCGGCGGGCCCCGACGTCAGCGTGCGCTGGGCGGGGAGCGTGGTGCCGGCGGTCACGGGCGACTACCAGTTCCAGACCTACTCGAACGGCGGCCTCAAGCTCTGGGTCGACGGCCGCCTGGTGGCCGACCACTGGCGCCAGGAATGGCTGCCGTGGTACGACCAGGCGCGCGTGCGCCTCGAGGCCGGCCGGCGTTATGCGCTGCGCCTCGACTGGACCCGGGCGGGCAATCCGCCGGTGGTGCAGCTGCGCTGGAAGACGCCCGCGGCCAGCGACGCCACGTCGCTCTGGTCCGAGGTCGGCGGGGGCGTCGACTACTATTTCGTCTACGGCCCGGCCCTCGACCGCGTGGTGGCCGGCTACCGCGCGCTCACCGGCACCGCGCCGATGATGCCGCGCTGGGCCTTCGGCCTGTGGCAGAGCCGCGAGCGCTACCGCACCGCGCAGGAGGTGCTGGACACGGTCCGGGGCTTCCGCTCGCGCGGCATCCCGTTCGACAACATCGTGCAGGACTGGTTCTACTGGCGGCGCGAGGCGTGGGGTTCGCACGAATTCGACCCGGCGCGGTTCCCCGACCCCGCGGGCCTGATCCGCACGCTCCACGACCAGGAGCACGCGCACCTGATGATCTCGGTCTGGCCGAAGTTCTACCCCGGCACGGCGAACTTCGACGCGATGCAGGCGCGCGGCTACCTCTACCAGCGCAACCTGCAGGAGGACATCCATGACTGGATCGGCTTCCCCTACACGTTCTACGACGCCTTCAACCCCGGGGCGCGGAAGCTCTTCTGGGCGCAGGTCAACCGCGAGCTGTTCGCCCGGCACGTCGACGCCTGGTGGCTGGACGCCAGCGAGCCGGACCTCACGCGCAACCCGACCGCGGCCAACCAGCACGCCTACATGAACCCGACCGCGCTCGGCCCGGGCGCGGCCGTGCTCAACGCCTATCCGCTGGTGCAGAGTGCGGCGGTGTACGACGGCCAGCGCCGGGCGGCGCCGGACCAGCGGGTGTTCATCCTCACCCGCTCGGGCTACGCCGGGCAGCAGCGCTACGCCGCGGCCGTGTGGTCGGGCGACACCAGCTCGACCTGGACGGCGCTGCGCAAGCAGATCCCGGCCGGGCTCAACTTCTCTCTCGCCGGCTTGCCGTACTGGACGATGGACAGCGGCGGCTTCTCCGTGCCGGCGCGCTTCGCGCCCGTGCGCGGCGAGAATCCCGCCACCGGCGACCTCCTCTACGCGCCGCTGGCGCCGGCGGACGCAGAGGAATGGGCCGAGCTCAACACCCGCTGGTTCGAGTTCGCCACCTTCGTGCCGCTGCTCCGCGTCCACGGCCAGTATCCCTACCGCGAGATGTGGCAGTTTGGCGGCGACACGAGCCCGGCCTACCGGGCGCAGCTCAAGTTCGACCGCCTGCGCTACCGGCTGCTGCCGTACATCTACTCGCTCGCCGGGGCGGTGACGCAGGAGGGAAGCACGATCATGCGGCCGCTGGTCATGGATTTCCCGGCGGACGCGAAGGCGCGCGAGATCGGCGACCAGTACCTGTTCGGCCCGGCGCTGCTGGTGAGCCCGGTGACGGAGTACCAGGCGCGAAGCCGGACCGTGTACCTGCCGGCGGGGACGAGCTGGTTTGATTTTTGGTCCGGCGCGGCGGCGGCCGGCGGGCAGACCGTCGAGGCGCCGGCGCCGTATGACGCCATCCCGCTGCACGTGCGCGCCGGTTCCATCCTGCCGTTTGGTCCGGAGCTGCAATACGCCGGCGAGAAGCCGGCCGATCCGGTGACGCTCGTCGCCTACGCCGGTGCCGACGGCGGCATTTCGCTCTACGACGACGACGGCCTGACCTACGGCTACGAAAAGGGCGCATTCGCGCGCATCCCGCTGCGGTGGGACGACGCCACGCAGACCCTGACGATCGGCAAGCGCGAGGGTTCCTACCCGGGCATGCTCGCGGAGCGGACCTTCCACGTCGTGCTGGTCACGAAGGACAGGCCGCTGGGGTTCACTTTTGACCTGCCCGCGGGCCAGACCGTGACCTATCGCGGGGAGGAGTTGAAAGTCCCGCTGGGGCCAAGTGACAAGTGACAAGTATCAAGTACCAAGATCCCTTCCGATCATGCGTGGCCAATTCCTTTCGAGCCGGTCCCGGTTGAGATTACCTGCAATTGCTTCGGCGTTGCTGCTGGCGGCCGCCGGCGGGACCCGGGCGGCGGAAGCCGCGCCGCCGCTCTACCTCGATCCCGGCCAGCCGGTCGAGGCGCGGGTCGCGGACCTGCTCGGCCGGATGACGCTCGACGAGAAGCTCGCGCTCGTCCACGCCGACTCGAAGTTCACGACCGCGGCCCTCCCGCGCCTGGGCATCCCGCGGCGCTGGATGTCGGATGGCCCGCACGGGGTGCGCGAGGACGTGGGGCCGGACACCTTCGTGCCCGAGGGCAAGACCGACGATTTCTCCACCTACCTTCCGGTGGCGATTGCGCTCGCGGCGACGTGGGATCCCGATGCCGCCCACGCCTACGGGGACGTCATCGGCGACGAGGCGCGGGCGCGCGGGAAGGACATCATGCTCGGGCCGGGCGTGAACATCCAGCGCACGCCCTTGGGCGGGCGCACCTTCGAGTTTCTGGGCGAGGATCCGCTGCTCGCCGCCCGCATGGCCGTGAGCTACATCCGCGCCGTCCAGGCCCACGACGTGGCCTCGTGCATCAAGCATTTCGCCGCCAACAACCAGGAAACCGAGCGCGGCTCGATCGACGTGGAGATGGACGAGCGGACCCTGCGCGAAATCTACCTCCCGGCCTTCGAGGCGGCGGTCAAGGAGGCGCACGTCTGGGCGGTGATGGGCGCGTACAACCTGCTCCGCGGCGAGCACTGTTGCCACAACGCCTACCTGCTCGACGGGATTCTCAAGGGTGAGTGGGGCTTCCCCGGCCTCGTGATGTCCGACTGGAACGGCACCCACGACACGCGCCAGGCGGTGCTCAATGGGCTGGACCTCGAGATGGGGACCAACAAGCCCTACGACGACTACTACCTCGCGCGGCCGTTCAAGGAAGGGCTGGAGCAGGGCGTCTATCCGATGGCCGCGCTCGACGAGAAAGTGCGCCGCAACCTGCGGGTGATGTTCGCGACGCACGTGCTGGACGGCCGGCCCCCGGGCGCGCTCAACACGCCGGCCCACCAGGCCGCGGCGCGTCGCGTCGCGGAGGAGGCGATCGTGCTGCTCAAAAACGACGGCGCGACGCTGCCGCTCGATCCGGCCCGGCTGACGTCGATCGCCGTGATCGGCGACAACGCCACGCGCCTGCAAGCCCACGGCGGCGGCAGCACCACCATGAAGGCGTTCTATGAAGTCTCGCCGCTGGAGGGAATCCTGCGGCGGGTCGGCGACCACGTGAACGTGACGTATTCCCCCGGCTACCGGGAGCACGGCGCCCCGGACCTGATCGAGCGCGCCGTGGCGGCGGCGAAGGCGGCGGACGTGGCCATCGTGGTCGGCGGCCTGAACCACCGGGGCGGCTTCGACAGCGAGGGCGTGGACCGGAAGGACCTGAAGCTGCCGTACGGCCAGGACGAGCTGATCCGACGCGTGGCGGCGGCGAATCCGCAGACGATCGTGGTCCTCGTTTCCGGTTCCCCGGTGGAGATGGGCGGCTGGCTCGGTCAGGTGCCCGCGGTGGTCGAGGCGTGGTATGGCGGCATGGAGGGCGGCAACGCGCTCGCCCGGGTCCTTTTTGGCGACGTCAACCCGTCGGGCAAACTCCCGTGCACCTTCCCGGTGCGGCTGGAGGACACGCCGACCTACGCCGGCGGGGCCGACGCCTATCCCGGCGTGAACGGTGTGGAGCACTACTCCGAGGGCCTGCTCGTCGGCTATCGCTGGTACGACGCCAAGGCCATCGCGCCGCTCTTCCCCTTCGGCTTCGGGCTGTCGTACACGACTTTTGCCTATTCAAATCTTCACGTCGTATCGGGCGCGGATCCGTCGGCACTGGTGGCGACCGTGCAGTTCGACCTCGCGAACACCGGCGCGCGTGCCGGCGCGGAGGTGGCGGAGGTCTACGTGCACCCGGCCAGCCCGAGCCTGCCGCGGCCGGTCCGCGAGCTGAAGGGTTTCCAGAAGGTGTTTCTCCAGCCCGGCGAGAAGCGGACGGTGACGGTGGCGCTGGACGCACGCGCCTTCGCCTACTACGACCCGGCCCGCCGCGCCTGGGTGGCGGAGCAGGGCGCGTTCACGATTGCAGTCGGCGGGTCGTCGCGCGACCTGCCGCTGCAGGGCGACTTCCAGCTGCCGCGCACCCTCGAGATGCCGGTGGCGGGCGGAAAGTAGGCGGCCCGGCAGCCCCCGCAGCCGGCCGCCGGAGACGTTCGCCGTGATTGCTCCTGCCCAGCGCTGGCGGTGGATCCTGCTGACGGCGCTCGCGTGCCCCCTGGCCGCGGCGACCGCGCCGGAGGAGCTGCCGCGCGGCCGTGTGATCGAGCGCGTCGTCTGCCGGGCCGACCCGACGCAGAGCTACGCGCTGTACCTGCCGGCGGCGTACGACCCGGCCCGCGCCTGGCCGGCGCTCCTGTGCTTCGATCCCGGCGGCCGCGGCCGCGTGCCGGTCGAGCTGTTCGCGTCGGCCGCGGAGCAGTTCGGCTACGTCGTGGCCGGCTCCAACAACTCGCGCAACGGACCGATGGGGGACAACGCGACGGCCGTCGCAGCACTGATCGCCGACGTGGGCCAGCGTTTCGTCCTCGATCCCCGGCGGTTGTACGCCGCGGGCTTCTCCGGCGGCGCGCGGGTGGCCATCCAGGTGGCGGCGGCGGGCGTGGTGCAAGGCGTCGTCGCCTGCAGCGCGGCCTATCCCGGCGGCGAGACGCCGGCCCAGGTGCCGTTCGTGCTTTTCGGCACGGCCGGCACGGACGACTTCAACGGTCCGGAGATGCTGCGCACCGACGAGGGGCTCGACGCCCAGGGCACCCCGCATCGCGTGATGTTCTTTCCGGGCGGGCACGACTGGCCGCCGCCCGCGCTCGCGCGGGAGGCGCTGGCGTGGCTGGAGCTGCAGGCGATGCGCACCGGCGTCCGCCCGCGGGATCCGGCCTTCGTGCAGGCGGCGTTCGCTCAGCGCCGCGCGGCGGCGTTGGCGCTGTCTCCGCCCGAGGCGTGGCGCGAGTACAAATCCCTCGCGGCCGATTTCGCGGGGCTGCCCGAGGCGGCGGAGGCGGCGGTGCGGGCCCGGGCGCTGGCCAAGGCCCCCGGGGTCCGCGCGTGGCGGAAGGAGCAGCGCCGGATGGAGGCCGCCCAGCAGGCGGAGGCGGACGAACTGTTCGCGGACGCGCGGGACGGCCGTCTCGAGTGGCTGCGGCGGTCGGCCGCCGAGCTGCGCCAGCGGGGCGACGCGCCGGCGGATTCGCCCGACCGCCGGGTGGCGCGCCGCGTGCTCGACGGCACCGCGATCGGCGCCATCGAGCAGGCGCAGCAGTGCGTGGCGGACCACCGTTACGGCGAGGCCGTCCAGTTCATGGGGCTGGCCG
>DATJUU010000228.1:0-31864 GCA_035502155.1 Opitutaceae bacterium | reverse complement strand
TTATCCCGACGTCATCGAGAGTGTGGCCATCGGCAACAATCCCGCCGCCCTGATCAAGAGCCACCACAACGTCGGCGGCCTGCCCGCGCGGATGCGGCTCCGGCTGCTCGAGCCGCTGCGCGAGCTCTTCAAGGACGAGGTACGCGCCGTCGGCGTCCGCCTGGGCCTGCCGCGCGCGGTCGTGTGGCGCCAGCCGTTCCCCGGGCCGGGGCTGGGCGTGCGCGTGCTCGGCGCGGTGAACCGCGACCACCTCGAGGTGCTCCGTCGGGCCGACGCGATCCTGCAGGAGGAGATGCTGCGGACGGGCTGGTACTGGAAGGTGTGGCAGTCCTTCTGCGTGTTCCTGCCGGTCCGGTCGGTCGGGGTCGTGGGCGACGAGCGCAACTATGCCTGGGTGATCGCCGTGCGTGTGGTCCAGAGCATCGACGCCATGACCGCCGACTGGGTCCGCCTGCCGCCCGACCTGCTGCAGCGCATCTCCAGCCGCATCACCAACGAGGTGCGCGGCGTCAGCCGGGTCGTCTTCGACATCAGCTCCAAGCCGCCCGCCACCATCGAGTGGGAATGACCTTTTCCGTTGCGAACTTTTGGGCCGCGGGCAAGTCTCACCGGGTTACCCGACTCATCATGTCCCTGACCACAGCTCCGGCCCTCGCGCGCATTTTCGGTCTGGCGGCGGCCCTCGGCCTCGCCGCCGCCGCCGCGCGGGCGGAGACCGCCGACGAGGTCATCGCCAAGGCCCGCGCCTACCTGGGCGGCGACGAGGCGCTCAGCGCCGTGCGCTCGGTGCATTTTGTCGGCACCATGGAGACGCAGGAGATGACCGCGGACGGGCCCAAGCCGGCGCAGTTCCACATTGAGATCATCTTCCAGAAGCCCTACGAGCAGCTCATCACCAAAACGTCGGCCACCGTCATCGACACCATCGGGCTCGATGATCTCGAGGGCTGGGAGCGCATCCAGGACGTGACCGACCGGAGTCGCTGGCGGCTCGTCCTCCTGTCGGCGGACTGGGTGAAGAAGCTGCGCGCCAACACCTGGGAGAACCTGAATTTCTTCAAGGGCATCGAACAGCGGGGCGGCCACGCGGATCTCCTCGGCCCGGCGACAGTCGACGGCGTGTCCGCCATCAAGATCGCCTTCGTCCACGAGCCCGGCATCACCTTCAGCCGTTATTTCGACCAGGCCACCGGCAGGCTGCTCCTGACCGAGACCGACCAGGGCGGACGCATCAAGGAGGAGGGGCAGATCATGGTCGGCAACGTGCGCTTTCCCCAGAAGGTGACCACGATCAGCAAGGTCGCCGACGCCAAGGGCAAGCTGGTCGACAGTCCCATCGTGGTCACCTTCGACCGGATCACGGTCAACGAGAACTTCCCGGCCAGCCTGTTTGCGGTGCCGGTGTTGAGCCCCCCGGAGGAGCCGCCGGTGTCGGCGCCTTCCGCGGCCGCCGCGCCCACGGTCACACCGCCCGGAGCGAACCCTCCGCCGGCGGCGACCCGTTGAGCCGCGCGGGCGCGGTCCCGGTCCGGCGTCGCGCAGGTGCGCCCCGCCAAACCCTTTGACGCGGGGCGGGGGACCGCTTAGCGGTTACCGTTCCATGCGCCTGCTCCGTTACGGTTCCCGCGACTTCCGCTCCCGGCTGGACGCCTTTTGCCGGACGGCGGCGCCGGCCCGCGCCATGCAGGCGGCCGTGGCCGCCATCCTGGCCGACGTCCGCGCGCACGGCGATGCCGCCATCGTGCGCCAGGCGGCGCGCATCGACGGCGCGCGTCTCACGCCGGCGCGGTTTCGCGTGCGGCCGGCCGAGCTGGCCCGGGCCGGGCGGCGCCTGCCGCCACGCGACCGGCTGGCGATCGACCTGGCCCGGGGCAGCATCGAGGCCTTCAACCGTCAGACCGTGCCCCGCGGCTGGACGGGGCGCAACCGGCACGGCGCGCGGGTGGGGGAAAAGCACGATCCCATCCGCCGGGTCGGCATCAACATCCCCGGCGGCCAGGTGCCACTGGTGTCCACCGTGCTCATGACGGTCACGCTCGCCCGCATCGCCGGGGTGCCGGAGATCGCCGTCTTCACGCCCTGCGACCGCGCCGGCCGCGTGTCCGACCGCCTGCTCGGGGTCCTGCATGGGTGCGGGATCACCGAGGTCTACCGCGTGGGCGGCGTCTACGGCGTGGGTGCCATGGCCTACGGCACCGCGACCATTCCGGCGGTGGACAAGATCTTCGGCCCGAGCAACGCGTGGGTGTGCGAGGCGATGCGGCAGGTCTTTGGCGCGGTCGGCGTGGCGGGCCTGCCCGGTCCCAGCGAACTGATGGTGATTGCGGACGGCACCGCCCGGCCGGATTACGCCGCGGCGGACCTGCTGGCCCAAGCCGAGCACGGCTCGGGCAAGGAGAAGATCCACCTCGTGGCCACGTCGCCGCGGATCATCGCCGCGGTCGAGGCGGCGTGCCGCGCCCAGCTGGCCGGGCTCGCCCGCGCCGGTCTGATCCGGCGCGTGCTGGCGGAAGGTTTCCTGGGGGTGGTCGTGAAGACCCTCGAGCAGGCGGCGGAGGTGGCGAACCTCGTCGCACCCGAGCACCTGGAGCTGCTCGTCGCGGAGCGGGCGGTGCCGCGGCTCGTCGACCGGATCACGACCGCCGGCGCCATCATGATCGGGAACGACACGCCGACCGTGCTGGGCGATTTCACCGCCGGGCCGAGCCATGTCCTGCCGACGGGGCGCAGCGGGCGATTTTTCAGCGGCCTGCGGGTCGCGGATTTCATGCGCCGCACCAGCCTGGTGCGCTACGGCCCGGCCGGCCTGCGCCGGGCCGCCGCGGTGGTCGCCGCGTTCGCCGAAATGGAGCAGCTCGACGCCCACGGCCGCTCGCTGGAGATCCGGCAGCGCTAGGCGGGGCCGTCGCATCCGCCCTCCCATGCCTGCGCGCAAGCCGAGATTCGACGCCCGGAAGCTGGCGCTGCCCCACGTGGCCGCGCTCGACGCCTACACGCCCGGGCTCCAGCCGGCCGAGCCGGGCTGGATCAAGCTCAACACCAACGAGAGCCCCTATCCGCCGAGCCCGAAGGTGGCCGGGGCGCTGCGCGCGGCGGTCGGCGCGGACGGCGCCGCCCTGCGGCTGTACCCGGATCCACGGAGCGGACAGCTGCGCGCGGCGCTGGCCCGCCTCCACCGCCTGCCGGCCGCGCGGGTGTTTGTCGGCAACGGCGCCGACGATGTCCTCAACCTGCTCACGCGCTGTTTCTGCGCGCCGGCGGCGGCGGCCGGCTTCGCGCTGCCCAGTTATTCGCTCTACCCGGTGCTCGTGGGGATTCAGGACGGACGCGCGCTGACGATGGATTTCGACCGCTCGATGCGGCTGCCGGTCGACGCCATCGCCGCCTCGAAGGCCCGCGTCTTTTTTCTCACCTCGCCCAACGCCCCGACCGGCGTCGGCTTCCGCACGGCGGACCTCGCGGCCATCCTGCGCCGCTTCCGCGGGCTGCTGGTGGTCGACGAGACCTACGCGATGTTCGCCGAGGAAAACGCGGCCGGCCTCGTGGCCCGGCATCCCAACCTCTGCGTGGTGCGCACGCTCTCCAAGTCGCATTGCCTCGCGGGCATGCGGATCGGGTATGCGCTGGCGTCGCCGGAGGTCATCGGCCTGCTCGACGCGGTGAAGGACAGCTACAACGTGAGCCGGCTGGCCCAGGCGGCGGGGCTGGCGGCGCTCGCGGACCCCGCCTACTACGCCGCGTTGGTGCGCCGGGTGAAGGCGACGCGCGACCGTGCGTACCGGGCGTGGACGTCCCGGCTCGGCTGGTTCACTTACCCCTCGCAGAGCAACTTCCTCTTCACCGAGCCGCGCGACCGCGCCGACCGCTCCGGGCCGGCCGTGGCGCGGGGGCTGTATGAGTACCTGCTGGGCAAGAAGATCCTCGTCCGCTACTTCGGGAGCCACGCCTTGACCTCCTCCTTCCTTCGCATCAGCGTCGGCACCGACGAGCAAATGGCGGTTTTGCAGGAGAACCTCGACGCATGGCCAAGGCACGCATAGCAAACCTCTCGCGCAAGACGACGGAGACGGACATCACCGTGAAGCTCACGGTGGACGGCCGCGGGGCGGCCAAGAGCGACACCGGCATCCCGTTTCTCGATCACATGCTGACCCTGTTCGCCAAGCACGGCCTGTTCGACCTCGAGGTGAAGGCCCGGGGCGACGTCGCCGTGGACTACCACCACACCGTGGAGGATGTCGGCATCGTGCTCGGCGAGGCGTTCAAGGCGGCCCTGGGGGAGAAGATCGGGCTCAGGCGCTACGGCTTCTTCCTCCTGCCGATGGAGGAGTCGCTGGCCCGCGTGGCCGTCGATCTCGGCGGCCGGCCGCACCTCGTCTACGACGTGACGGCACCCACGATGTTCGTGCGCGATTTCAATCTGGCGCTGGTGAAGGAGTTCTTCCGCGCGTTCAGCAACGCCGTGGGTGCCAACGTGCACATCAAGCTGGTGTACGGCGAGGAGCCGCATCATATCGTCGAGGCGGTGTTCAAGGGTTTTGCCCGCGCCCTGGACCAGGCCTCGCAGATCGAACCGCGCGCGGCCGACCAGCTGCCCTCGACGAAGGGAAAGCTGTAGGGCGGTTTTGGGTTTTGCGTTTTGAGTTTTGGGTTGCGAGCCCGTCGTCCCAAAACCCAAAACCCAGAACCCAGAACCCAAAACCATGACTAGGGCGCTGCCCAGGATCGCGGTGATCGACTACGGCATGGGCAACCTCCGCAGCGTGGCCCGCGCCGTCGAGGCCGCGGAGGCGGAGGTGCGCGTCATCGCCGCCCCGGATGGGATGGATTGGGCGGATGGCGTGGTGTTTCCCGGCCAGGGCGCGATCGTCGACACGATGGCTTTTCTGCGGCAGTCGGGCTTTGACGCCGCGCTGCGGACCTGGCTGGCGGCCGACCGCCCCTATCTGGGCATCTGCCTCGGGCTCCAGGCGCTGTTCGAGACCTCGGAGGAGGGCGGGGGGACGCCTTGTCTGGGCATCCTTCCGGGCCGGATTGTGCGCTTCCCGTCCGGGTCCGGCCTCAAGGTGCCGCACATGGGCTGGAACACGGTGCGCTGCCGGCAGCCCGGGTCGCCGCTCTGGACCGGCCTGCGGGCGGAGGGCGAGGCGTTTTACTTCGTACACAGCTACCACGTGGTGCCGGCGGACCGGGCGCTGGTCCTGGGCGAGTGCGACTACGGCGGGCCGTTCGTCTGCGCCATCGCCCGCGGCCGGTGTTTCGCGACCCAGTTCCACCCCGAGAAAAGCCAGGCGCGGGGCCTGCTGCTCTACCGGAACTTCGTCCGGTTGGCGGCCGCCGGTCGCGCGGCGCCCACCCGCTGACCCGGGGCCGGTTCCCGAGGACTGGGTTTGCATCAGGGAACGTCTTTCACCTAACTACCGCCATGCCTTCCACCGCTACCCTCAAGCTCGAGAACAAGGAGCTGCACCTCCCCATCATCACCGGCACGGAGGGGGAAAAGGCCGTCGACATCCGCAACCTGCGCAACGAGACCGGCTACGTCTGCTATGACGATGGCTTCGGCAACACGGCCTCGTGCGAGAGCGCGGTCACCTTCATCGACGGCGAGGCCGGCATCCTCCGCTACCGCGGCTATCCGATCGAACAGCTGGCGGAGCACTCCTCCTTCATCGAGACCGCCTACCTGATCATGAACGGCGAGCTGCCCACCCCGGCGCAGCGCAAGCGTTTCTCGCAGCTGCTGACCGAGAACGCCCCGATCCACTCCAGCACCGAGCATCTCTACGAGGGCTTCCCGTGGGACGCCCACCCGATGGCCATCCTCTCGGCCATGCTCAACTCGCTCGGCTGCTACTATCCCCACCTCGCGACCAACGACCACCAGCGCGACCTGCAGAACTTCGAGGAGACCGCGGCCATCATCATCTCCAAGGTGCGCACGATCGCGGCCTACTCCTACCGCGCCAGCCGCGGCCTGCCCTACAACTACCCGCGGCGCGACCTGCCCTACTGCGAGAACTTCCTGCACATGATGTTCTCCACGCCCTTCGAGCCGTATATCGCGCTGCCCGAGGTGGCCCAGGCGCTCAATCTGTTCCTGCTGCTCCACGCCGACCACGAGCAGAACTGCAGCACCTCGACGGTGCGCACGGTGGCGTCCAGCGGGGCCAACCTGTTCGCCTCCACCGCGGCCGGCGTCTGCGCCCTCTGGGGGCCGCTCCACGGCGGCGCCAACATGGCGGTGCTCGAGATGCTCAAGAGCATCCACGCGGAGGGCGACGACGGCACGAAGTTCATCCAGCTGGCCAAGTCCGGCAAGGCCGACAAGCGCCTCATGGGCTTCGGGCACCGCGTCTACAAGCACTACGATCCCCGGGCGAAGATCATCAAGGAGAGCTTCTACAGCGCCCTCGGCAGCCTCGGCATCAAGAACGACCCGCTGCTCGACATCGCCATGCGCCTCGAGGACGCGGCGCTGAAGGACGACTATTTCCTGGCGCGCAAGCTCTACCCGAACGTCGACTTCTATTCCGGCCTGATCATGCGCGCGATCGGCATCCCCGAGAACATGTTCACGGTGATGTTCGCCATCGGCCGCATGCCCGGCTGGATCGCCAACTGGAAGGAAGTCGCCTCCAACCCCAAGGGCCGCATCTACCGGCCGCGCCAGATCTACGTCGGGGCCACGAAGCGCGACTACGTGCCGCCGCACCAGCGGCGCTGAGCCGGCTCAATTGCGGGGCGGCGCCCCGGCCGCCGCCTTGTCCGGCGGGGCGCGGAAGAGGTCGTCCAGCGGCAGCCCGGTGAGGTCGCGGATGCCGCCGAGCAGGCGCCAGAGGACGAGCACCATCATCGCCGTGCTCGGCAGCACGATCACCGGCCAGCTCACCAGGTGCATCTTCGCCAGCTGGGCGTTGAACGCCGCCGTGCCCGGCGGGCCGCGCAGCAGGTAGCGGGCGAGGGCGTAATTGAGCGCGGCGCTGACGAAGAACGCCAGGGAGAGCAGGGCGGTGGCCCGGCGCAGCAGCCGGGCGAAGGCCGCCTGCGCGCCGCGGGCGGCCAGCGCCGCGTCGACCCGCTCGACGTCGATCACCTGCGGGTTGTAGAGCAGCTCGTTGATCAGCGGCGTCTTCGCGCGCGCCGACGCGAGCACGGCGAGGCCGATGGCGGTCGGGATCGCGCCATCCTTCACCGCGAACCACAGGCCGCCGACCTTCAGGAGCCCGAAGCCGCCGGAGATGAGCACGCTGGCGAAGCCGATGATCGAGATGAAATTCCAGCGCCGCCGGGTGACGAAGTCGTGCAGGCCATAGCCCACCGGGAACGCCAGCGCCACGATCAGGCCCGCGCGCGGGCCCAGCCACCGGTCGCTGCTCAGCCAGGTCAGGATGGCTGTGGGCAGGGCCACGTTGCAGAGCAGGTTGACCAGCAGGTTCTCGGGCTTGGGCCGGGGGGCGGGCGGGGGCGGCATGCGGGCGGCCCCGTAGCCAGCCGCCCGGGCGAGGGGAGCGCAACGCAATTTTCCTGGTTTCCTGCCCGGGGAAAATCTGCCAGCCTGCCCCTTCGCACCATGATCCTCCTCGGCGTCAACATCGACCACTGCGCCACCCTGCGCCAGGCGCGCTACCGCGAGAGCGGCCGCGACGCCGGGGGCAACGTGGAGCCCGATCCCGTCGCCCTGGCCCTGCGGGCCGAGCGCGCCGGCGCCGACGGCATCACGGTGCACCTGCGCGAGGACCGCCGCCACATCCAGGAGCGCGACGTCTGGCGTCTGCGCGAATCCATCGCCACCCGGCTGAACCTCGAGATGGCGTGCACGCCCGCAATGACCGAATTCGCCCTCAAGCTGAAGCCCGAGTCCGTCTGCCTCGTGCCCGAGAACCGCCGCGAGGTCACCACCGAGGGCGGGCTGGACGTCGCCGGCAACGAGGAGCGCGTCCACGCGGTGGTCGAGGCGATGCGGGGCGCCGGAATCGTGACCAGCCTCTTCATCGGGCCCGACGAGCCCCAGATCGAACTCGCCGTGAAGCTCCGGAGTCCGTGGATCGAACTCCACACCGGCGCCTACGCGGAGGCGTACCACACGCCGCAGCGCAAGGCTGAGTTTGAGCGCCTGCGCCGCGGCGCCGCGCTCGCGCACGGGCTGGGCCTGGTGGTCAACGCCGGCCACGGGATCAACTACGTCAACATCGCCGAGGTCCGCGCGGTGCCCCACCTCCACGAGCTCAACATCGGCCACAGCATCCTCAGCCGCGCGGTGTTCACCGGCATCGAGGAGGCGGTGCGCGAGATGAAGGCGCGGATGAACGGATGAAAAGCGGAAAGGTGGGAAAGCGGAAAATCGAAAGACAGGACCTGAGTTCCCGGCACCTTCGTTTCCCACTTTCCCGATTTCCCGCCCTCGCGATTTTCCCATGACCCTCGACCTTCCCCCCGGCGGCATCCTGCTCGGCCTCGGCTGCGACGTCGTCGAGGTCGCGCGGATCCAGGGCGTGCTCGAGCGGCAGGGCGACCGCTTCCTGCAACGGGTGTTCACCGAGGAGGAGCGGACGTATTCGTTCGCCCACAAGTTTCCGCCGCGGCATCTGGCCGCGCGTTTCGCCGCCAAGGAGGCGGTCTCCAAGGCGTTCACGACCGGCATCGGCGCCGAGCTGGGCTGGAAGTCCGTGTCCATCCACCATGGCTCGCGCCGCCAGCCGCTCGTGCGTCTCGACGACCAGGGCCGGGCGCTCCTGGCGGCGGCCGGTGCCACCGACGTGCTCGTCTCCCTCTCGCACACCGATTCGCTGGCGATGGCCGTGGCCGCGCTGGTCCGGCGGCCGGCCTGAATCAGGGATTCACGATGGCGGCGGGCCGGGCATACGCTCCAACTTGGCTGGCGACCGGGTTGTTTCTCGGCTGCCTGATGGGTTGGTGCCTTTTCCGGACGGCGCCGGCGGCCGCCCCGCGGGTGGCAGTGGCGCGTCCGGCGCCGGCGCCGGCCGTTCCTGCGACCCTGAGTACCCTGGCCGAGGTGGAGAATCTCTTCCGTCTCTGGGGCGGCTATGCCGTATGGGAAGATGATCTCACCGAAATTATTGTGCTACGGGTCCAACTGGGGCGTCTCCACCCGGAATATTTCCAGGTGGTTCGGGTCGGCCGGGGGTTCTATTTTCGCACGCTCTCCCGATTGACGCGGCCGTTGATCGATCATGGTGAGCTGGCGCGATGTCCCCTGGCCTTCACCGAACCCCAGTGGATGCACGAGCAATATTATCGGGAGCACGCGGGCGAAACCCCGGGCGCCGTCCGTCTGGAGGAGCTGGTCGCACGCGGCTCGCTGTTGCCGCCGCGGCCGCCGATAACCGCCGAATCCGCGGCCACGATCCCAACGCAGCCAGATACGAAGGTGCCGGGGCCAAAAATGCCGCAAACGACCCCGGGTGACTATTGAGACATTTGTTGCTCGGATTGCCGGCCCGAAGAACCGATAATCTCTGGTAGGTCCGTCTTTCAGCATCGATGCCATGAACGCCACCTGGTCCGCTCCCGTCCTTTCGTGCGCCGAAGCCAAGGCGCTCGAGGAGCGGCTGTTTCATGGCGACGAGGAGCGCGAATGGGCGGCCATGCAGCGCGCTGGCGCCGCGGTGGCGCGGGCGGTGCTGGAAGATTTCCAGGAATTGGGCGGCTTTCCGGTGGCCGGCCGCGTGCTCGTCCTGGCCGGCAAGGGGCACAACGGCGGTGACGCGCTGCTCGCCGCCAGGGACATTCTCGCGCAGCACCCGGCCGCAGTGGCCGCGGTCTGGTTCGCCTTCGGCGAGCGCAGCCTGCGACCGCTGGCCCTGCGGGCCTGGCAGGAGCTGCTGCGCACCGCGGGCGGCCGCGCCGCCCGGGTGTCGCCGAAGAAGGACCCGCTGCCCAGGTCCGTTGGCTGCGATCTGTGCATCGACGGCGTGTTCGGCTTTCAATTCCGGCCGCCGATTGACGAAGCCACCGCCGCCGTGGTTCAGCGCATCAACGCGCATCCCGGCATCCGCCTCCGGGCGGCGGTGGACCTGCCGAGCGGATTGGGGGAGAAGGTGGGCGATCCGGTGATGCGCGCCGATTTCACCTACGCCACGGGGATCGTGAAGACGCCGGTGCTCGATGCCGCGCACGCCGCCCCGGTCGGCCGGCTGCGGTATCTCGATCTGGGCTTTTTCTGCGGCGAGGACCGGCCGGCCGCCGCCCGGGTGCTGACGCCGCGCGTGCTCGAGCCCCTCGGTGGCCTGCGGCTCCCGGCCTCGGACAAACGAACCTTCGGCCACCTCTTCATCCTTGGCGGGTCGCGGAGCTATCCGGGCGCGGTCCTGATGGCGGTGCGGGCGGCGCTGCGCAGTGGCGCGGGGCTCGTCACCGCGTTCGTGCCGGCCTCGCTGGCGCCGGCCTACGCGGCGGCCGCGCCGGAGGCCATCTGGGTGGCGTGGCCGGAGACGCCGGAGGGCGGCCTCGCGGCCGCGGGATTGCCGCTGCTGCACGGGCGGCTCGAGCGGGCGACCGCGGTGCTGCTCGGTCCGGGTCTCGGGGCCGAGGCGGAAACGGTGGCGCTCGCCGCCGAGATCGTGAACACGTCGCCAGTGCCGCTCGTGCTGGACGCCGATGCGCTGCAGCCGCAGGTGGCGTGGGCCGGGAAGACGCCGCGCGTGCTCACGCCGCACGCCGGCGAATTCGCCCGGATCGCGACCGGGGACGACCACCGTCCCTGGCTGAAGGCGACCGGCTCGGTCATCGTCCTGAAAGGCCGCCTGACGACGATCGTGGACGGGAACACGCCCCATCTGAGTCCGTTCGGCGGGCCGGTGCTGGCGCGCGGCGGCAGCGGCGACCTGCTCGCGGGCCTGATCGGCGGGTTGCTGGCGCAGGCGCCCGCGGATCCGTTGCTGGCGGCGTGCCGCGGTGTCGTCTGGCACGGACTCGCCGCGGATTTGCTCGCACGCCACCGCGGCCAGGTGGCGGTGCAGGTGACCCAGTTGCTCGATTACCTGCCCGCTGTCTTGCGGGCCGCGTGCGATGCCGGCTGAGCTCACAGAGCGGCAGGCGCTGCTGGTGCTCAACGCCCTGCCGAACATCGGCCCGATCACGACCAACCGCCTGCTGGGGGAACTCGGCGGCGACCCGCGGGCGATCTTCAGCGCCGGCGCCCGGCGGCTCGAGGCCGTGAAGGGCGTCGGTCCGGCTATTCGCGACGCCTTGGTGCGGTGGAGCGAGCATTTCGACCTGGAGCGCGAGGAGAAGAAGCTGGCCGAGGCGGGCGCCGCGTTCATCAACTCCCGCGACGACGCCTACCCGAAGCTCCTGCGCGAGATCCACGACCCGCCGATCGGGCTTTATCGGCAGGGAACCTACGCCTTCGAGCACCCCGCCATCGCGATCGTCGGCAGCCGGCGGGCGACCCTGTACGGCCAGACGGTGGCCAGGAAACTCGGATCCGAGCTGGCGGCGCGCGGCTTCTGCGTGGTCAGCGGCCTGGCGCGCGGGATCGACACCGCCGCCCACGAGGGCGCGCTGGCGGCGGGCGGGAAGACGGCGGCCGTGCTCGGCAACGGCATCGACATCATCTACCCGCCCGAGAACCTCGACCTTTACCGGCGGATCGCCGCGAGCGGCGCGGTCGTGACGGAGTTTCCGTTTGGCCGGCGCGCCGACCGCCAGTCGTTCGCCATGCGCAACCGGATCGTCGCCGGCATCTGCGAGGGCGTGGTGGTGGTGGAGAGCGACGTCGACGGCGGCGCGATGATCACGGCGCGTTTTGCCGGCGAGCACGGCCGGCTGCTCTTCGCGGTGCCGGGGCGCATCGACCAGCCCTCCAGCCGCGGCTGCCACCAGCTCATCCGCGACGGCGCGACGCTGCTCACCGGGGTGGACGACATTCTTGCCGAGCTGAA
The DNA here is from genome assembly GCA_035502155.1 of Opitutaceae bacterium. Classification (GTDB taxonomy): domain Bacteria; phylum Verrucomicrobiota; class Verrucomicrobiia; order Opitutales; family Opitutaceae; genus Fen-1467. The sequence continues at coordinate 19,958 of DATJUU010000228.1, read as the reverse complement.
CTACCTCGACGGCCTGCGGCCCGCGCCCATCCCGGCGATCCCAGGCGCAGGGGTGGCCGGCGAACTCAGCGAGGCGGAGCAGCGGGTTTTCGACTGTTTTCAGGGCGGATCAATCCTGACCATCGACGCCCTCGCCGGGCTGACGCAGATGCCGGCGCACGAGCTCGGAGCCACGCTCATGCTGCTCGAGCTGAAGCAGCTGGTGGTGAAACGCGTCGACGGCGCCTTCGAGCCGCGCAGCGGCGCGTAGGGCGCGAGAGTTCTGGGTTCAGGGTTCGGAGTTCAGGGTTGACCAACCCTGAGGCCAGAACGCTGAACTCGGAACCGAATCCCCGGGCTACGGCGTCTTGGCCTTGGCGACCTCGACGGCGAAGGCGTAGTCGTGGCCAAACATGTTCGAGCGGAAAACGATGTATTTCTCGTCCGGCGTGAAGCTGGGATTTGGCTCCAGGCGGTAGTTCTGCTTGGACATGTTGACCAGCTTCTCCGCCTGCAGCACGCCGCCCTTGATCAGGTTGGTGCCCAGGGTGCCCTGGTCGGCCGTGAGGACCGGGTGAAACAGGAAGATCCACGGGGAGTGGTTGTCGCCGTCGCCGCAGAACATCTTTCCGTCGGGCGACGAGTTGTCGTGGATGGACGACATGTCGGCGGTGTAGTAATACCAGATCCGCCCGCCGGTCTCGACGTTGTAGCTGGCGATGTAGGAGAGCTTGGTGGCGCGGAAGTGCAGCTGGTAGAAGACGGTCTTGCCGTCGGCGCCCCACCACTCGTGGCCGGCGATCTCCAGCTCCATGGTGCGCTGGTGGACGAGCTGGTTGTGCGTGCCGTCGGTGCGGATCGTCCAGATCCGGTCGACCAGCCACCACATGCCCTCATGGCAATAGAGGAGCAGCGTGGGATCGGTCGGCGAGAACTGCAGGTGGTTGAGCCAGTCGGTGCTGTGCTGGAGCAGGGTTTTCAGCTCCCCGGTGCGCAAGTCGAGGGTGAACATCGTCATGGGGAGCTTGGCCGCGAGACGGCGGCGCATCATCTCACCCTTGTTGAGCGGCTCGCCGAGATTGGTCGGCGACATCCGGCCGGAAGCCCGGCCGCCGTCGTACGCGCCTCCGGCGGTCGCGTCGCCCTCGATGAAGGTGCCGGCGCCGAGGGTCTCATCCGCGTTGATGGTCACGACGCTGGCGCGCGGCGGCAGGTCGGCGAGCCTCCGGGTCTCGCCCGTATCGAGGTTGGTCGCCCATAGGGTCGACTGCTTGTGGTCCTCCGACCACTTCGAATAGTAGAGGGTCGGCGTCTTGCGGCCGACCTCGATGGCGTGGACCGATCCGGTCACCACGCTCCGGGCCTCGAGCGTCGCCAGGTTCAGCAACGAAATGCCCTTCGGGGTGGTGTAGACCATCTCCTTCCCGTCGGGCGTGTAGCCGTTGACGTTGAAGTAGAAGCTGTCCGAGCCGGGCTCGCGGGTCAGCCGGATGACGCGGTGCCCGGTGTCCGGATCGATCCACGAGGCGGGCGGCTCCTGCTCGGGGGCGGCCGGAGCGTCCGTCGGCGCGGCGCGGAGTGCCGCCGGCAGGAGCAGCACGGCCGAAAGCAGGACGAGGCGGGGGAGTGGGGTCGATTTCACAAAAAAAGAGCTGCTGGGGGTTGGCTTGGGGGCGGCCGCGAGCGGCGGTCACCCTCCGCAAGACGCCACGCGGCCGCCGGCGGTTGCGCCCCGCCGTGCGCGCCGGCGTCTGGCGTCTCAGCCCGGCGGCCAGTGCAACTGGCGGCGGGCCAGCAGGTGGACGTGCAGGTGCGGGACCGACTCGGTGGCGTGGCGGCCGTTGTTGATGACCAGCCGGAAGCCGTCCGCCAGGTTCAGCTTCCGCGCGACGGCGGCCGCGGTGAGCAGCAGGTGCCCGAGCACCGCCTGGTCGGCGGGGGCGGCCTCGCTGATCCGCGGGATCGGTTGCTTCGGAATGACGAGCAGGTGGACCGGCGCCTGCGGCTGGATGTCGTGGATGACGATGCAGTGCTCGTCCTCGTGCTCGAACTTGGCGGGGACCTCGCGGTCGATGATCTTTTGGAACAGCGTCTTGGCCATGGCTGATCTGTTCTTACAGGAGGAAACGGAGGGAACGGAGAGGTATCAAAGGTTGGCTCCGGGAAGAATGAGGCGGGAGATTCCGTCGACCAGCTTCGCTGAGTTGAAATTGATTAGCAAACCGACCGGCACGTCGAGCAGCTTCATGTAGCTCAGAAGCTGGGCCTTGTGGATCGGCATCACACGCTCGACCGATTTGGCTTCGATTAGGACGCAATCCTCGACAAGGACATCAAAACGCAAGGGTTCTTCACGAGTAAACCTTTTGTACGAGATTGCCACCAGCTTATGGTTCACTGCCTTTAGCTGCCGGAGTTCGAACTCTCGGAGCAGACACCACTCATAGATGGTTTCCATCAACCCGGGACCTTTGTCTCGGTGAATCTCAATCGCGGCGGCGATGATCGTTTCGGTAAGGTGATCAGCCTTGGAGAACAACGGATGCATAGGGGGCCTCCGTTCTCTCCATTTCCTCCTGTAAGAACAAACTACAAAAACAGGAGATTCAGAATCGCGCTGTGGCGGCTGCGGCCGGCGGCCAGATCGCGGATCATCGCCAGCGCCTCGCGGTACTCGCGCTCCCGGCGCGGCGTCCAGCGGCGGTCGGGGGGGCAGTGCGCGGGGCGCAGATTGGTGATCAGGAGGGTCGATTCCCGGAAGCGGGCGAGGCGCTTCAGGCCCGCCAGCACCTTCTCGCGGGCGAACAGCGGGGTCGCGGCGGTGGCCGTCTCGCTGGCGTCCCAGTGGAAGAAACCGTGGTCTTCGCGGCCTGCGCAGAGGCGTCCGAGCAATCGCGCGGCGGCGGCGGTGAATTCCGGGTCGGAAGGGGCCCGGTTTTCGGCCTCGGCCAGGCTGGTGGTGATCGCCGCCTGGATCTGCTGGGCGAGGTAGAGGTCGTGGCCGGTCAGGCCGGCGAAGAGCGCGTTGATGTAGTGGAGGCGGCGCAGGTGCTCGCGGTCGGTCATTTCTTCGGCTTACCCAGGTTGCTGATTTCCTCCATGAACCCGGCGACGTCGCGGAACTCCTTGTAAACGCTGGCAAAACGCACGTAGGCGACCTGGTCGATGCGCTGCAGGTGGCGCATGACCTCGTCGCCGATGGAACGGCTGGGAATTTCGCTCTCGTACTGGGCTTCCAGCGCGTCGATCACGTCATCGACAATCATCGTGATCTGCTCGAGGTCGACCGGGCGCTTGTGGCAGGCGGCGCGGATGGCGCGGAACAGCTTCTCGCGGTCGAACTCCTCGCGGCGCCCGTCGCGCTTGGTCACCACCAGGCCGTCGCGCACCAGCGCCTCGATCGTGGTGTAGCGGTGCCCGCACTCCAGGCATTCGCGGCGGCGGCGGATGGTGTTGCCCTCCTTGCTGATGCGGGAGTCGATCACCTTGTCCTCGATGGACGTGCACTTGGGGCAGCGCATGGGGTCGGGGGTCAGTTCAGCGACAGGAAGTTCTGCAAAAGGTTCATGCCATTCTCGGTGGCGATGGATTCGGGGTGGAACTGCACCCCCCACACCGGCAGGGTCCGGTGGCGCAGGCCCATGATTTCGCCCTCGGCGGTCTCGGCGGTGACCTCCAGACAGGAGGGCAGGGAGGCGCGCTCCACGAGCAGGGAGTGATAGCGGGTGCCCGCAAAGGGCGACGGCAGCCCGCGAAACAGGTCGGTCCCGCGGTGCAGGATCGGCGAGATCTTCCCGTGCATCAGGCGGGCGGCCCGCACCACCTTGCCGCCAAAGTGCTGGCCGATGGACTGGTGTCCGAGGCAGACGCCCAGAATGGGCACGCGGCCGGCGAAGGCGGCGATGATCCCCAGCGTGACCCCGGCCTCGCGGGGCGAACAGGGCCCGGGGGAGAGCAACACCCGGTCGGGCTTGAGGGCCAGCGCCGCCTCCGGGGTGATCTCGTTGTTGCGAAAGACGCGCTGCTCCACGCCCAGCTGGCCGAAATACTGGACCAGGTTGAACGTGAACGAATCGAAGTTATCGATCACCAGCAGCATACGGCAATTTACCCCTGGCGGCGGGGAGTGGTCAAGCGCCGGGCTTGCCAGCCGTCCTTGTCCCTGCAAGGCATGCACCTCGGTGGCAACCGCGACCCTGAGTCCCGAACCGTCCTGGCAGAGTCCCCACGGCCGGCCCCTCCCGCAGCCGGGCGGTCGGACACTGGTCATGGGCGTGCTCAATCTCACGCCCGACTCGTTTTCCGACGGCGGCCAGCTGCCGACGCCCCAAGCGGCCGTAGAGCGCGCGGGCGCCATGCTCGCGGCCGGGGCCGACGTACTCGACGTGGGGGGCGAGTCCACGCGGCCGGGTTCGACCCCGGTCAGCGCGACGGAGGAATGCGACCGCGTCCTGCCGGCGCTGACGGCGCTGCGGAAGGCGTTTCCCGCCGCGGCGCTCTCGGTCGACACGTACAAGCGGGAGGTTGCCACCGCCGCCGTCCAAGCCGGCGCGGACATCGTGAATGACATCTGGGGCGGCCTGCACGGCGTCGCGGCCTCCACCCGCCGGGGTTGGGCCGCCGCCGTCCAGCGCGGCGAGCCGGAACCCGCCCCGCCGCCGTCGCCCATGGCTGCGGCCGTGGCGGCGCTGGGGTGCCCCTTCATCTTGATGCACAACCGCCCGGACCGCGACTACGGGGACTTTTGGGCCGACGTGCGGGCGGACCTGCGGCTGAGCCTCGCGGTGGCGCGGGCCGCCGGCGTTCCCGCCCATCAGATCTGGATCGATCCCGGCTTCGGCTTCGCCAAGAATCCGCCGCACAACCTCGAAATCTTGAAACACCTCGACCGGATCGTGGCCCTCGGCCCGCCCGTGCTTCTCGGCACGTCGCGCAAGTCCACCATCGGCCTCGTCCTCGGCGCCCCGGTGGACGACCGGCTCGACGGCACGGGCGCCACGCTGGTCTGGGGCATCCAGCAGGGCTGCCGGATGGTGCGGGTGCACGACGTCGCCCCGATGATGCGCTATGTGCGCATGGCCGACGCCATCCGGTCCGGCTTGGCCTGGCAGCCATGACTCCCGACACGCTCACCCTGTCCCGGCTGCGCTTCTTCGCGCGGCACGGCGCGCTGCCCGAGGAGGCCGTGCGCGGGCAGGACTTTGAGGTCACCGTGCGCCTCGAGCTGCCGCTGGCCGAGGCGGGCCGGACCGACGATCTGGGCCGCACCGTGGACTACCGCGCCGTGCACGAGCTCGTGCGGGCCGTGATGGAGGGGCCGCCGCGCCAGCTGGTCGAGGCCCTGGCGGAGGCCATGGCGGCGGAGCTGCTGCGGCGGTTCCCGCCGGTGCAGGCGGTCGAGGTGGAGGTCGTGAAGCTCCACCCGCCGGTCGAGTTCGCCGGCGCCGGCCTCGGGGTGCGGATCCGGCGCGGCAGAACCTAGGACCCGGGGGACCCATGGCCGCCGTCCAGCGTCAGGCCTTCATCGGGGTCGGCTCCAATCTGGGGAACCGCTGGGCCACGATGCGCGGCGCGCTCGCGGCGCTGGCGCGCGAGCCGGGCGTCACGGCCCTGGAGGCATCGGCGGTCTACGAGACGGCCCCGGTGGGCATGCTCGACCAGCCGCCGTTCCTGAACCTGGTGGCGGGCGTCGAGACCGGGCTCACGCCGGAGGCGCTGCTGGCGGTGCTGCAGGCGCACGAGCGCGCCGCGGGACGGCTGCGCGACCAGGCGCGGCGGTGGGGGCCGCGTACGCTCGACCTCGACCTGTTGCTCTACGAGGGCGAGACCCGCGCCGCCCCGGGGCTGACGCTGCCGCATCCGCGGATGTGGGAGCGGGCGTTCGTCACCGTGCCGCTGCGCGAGCTGCTCGGCCGCGCCGGCCGCTTCCAGCGCCCGGGGTGGGGCGAGCTGCGCGCGCGCCTGGCACCGCTGCCCACGGGCCCGGGCGTGGCGCCGTGGGCGCCGCCGGACGAGTGAAACCGGGTTGCGTTCGGCCCGGTCGCGCCCGAAGCTGCGCGTCCCCATGCCCGGGCATTTCACGCTGCTCCAGACTGACCCGGCCACCGCGGCCCGTCGCGGGCGGCTGGCCACGCGCCACGGGGTGGTGGAGACCCCGGTCTTCATGCCGGTCGGCACGCAGGGCACCGTCAAGGCCGTCACCCCGGCGCACCTGCGCGAGATCGGCGCGCAGATCATCCTTGGCAATACCTACCACCTCAACCTGCGGCCGGGCTCCGACCTGATCCGCGAACTCGGCGGGCTCCACCGGTTCATGGGCTGGGACGGCCCGATCCTGACGGACAGCGGCGGCTTCCAGGTCTTCAGCCTGTCCAAGCTCCGGCGGGTCCGCAACGAGGGCATCACCTTCCAGTCGCACCTCGACGGCACCACCCTGTTCCTCGGCCCGCGCGAGGTCATGACAATCCAGCACAACCTCGGTTCGGACATCGCCATGGTGTTGGACGAGTGTCCGCCGTGGCCCTGCAAGCACGACCACTGCGCCCGCGCCGTCGAGCGCAGCGCCCGCTGGGCGCGCGAGTGCCTTGCCGCCGCCAACGAGAGCGGGGCGGTGGCGACCGGCCAGCAGGTGTTCGCCATCGTCCAGGGCTCGACCTTCGACGAACTCCGGCGCGCGGCGGCCGAGGAACTGGCGGCGCTTGAGTTCGCCGGTTTCGCCGTCGGCGGCGTGAGCGTGGGTGAGCCCGAGGCGGAGATGTTCCGCCAGGTCGCCGCCACGACGCCCCATCTGCCGGCGGACCGCCCGCGCTACGCCATGGGCCTCGGCTCGCCGCCGCAGCTGCTGCGGATGATCGCGCTGGGCGTCGACCTGTTCGACTGCGTGATGCCGACGCGGGTGGCCCGCAACGGCCTGGTATTCACCCCCGACGGCCCGCTGAACCTGCGCAACGAGCAGTTCCGCGCCGATCTGCGGCCGGTGGTGGAGGGCCTGGACAACTATACCTGCCGGCATTTCTCGCGCGCCTACCTCCGGCACCTCTCCCTCGCCAATGAGATGCTCGCCGGCACGCTGCTCACGATCCACAACCTGCATTTCTATCTCGACCTCATGGCCCGGGCGCGCGCGCACCTCGAGGCGGGCGACTATGCGGCCTGGCACCGCGCCTGGATCGAGCGGTACGAGGCGGGCCTGGCGGCGCGGCGTGCGGCCGCCCGGCCGGCGTGAACTTAGGCTGGCCTGCCGGCGGGGAGGCCGGTTAGCCTCCCCGGAAGTATGCGGATCCTCGTCACCGGCGGCGCCGGGTTTCTCGGCAGCCATCTTTGTGACCGCCTGATCGGCGACGGCCACGAGGTCGTCTGCCTCGACAACCTGTTCACGGGCCGGAAGGAGAACGTCGCCCACCTGCTCGCCCATCCGCGGTTCGAGTTTTTGCGCCACGACGTGGTCGATCCCTTCAAGATCGAGGTCGACCAGATCTACAACCTGGCCTGCCCCGCGTCGCCGCCGCACTACCAGTACAACCCGATCAAGACGGTGAAGACCTCCGTCATGGGGGCGATCAACTGCCTCGGCCTGGCCAAGCGGGTGAAGGCGCGCGTGCTCCAGGCCTCCACCTCCGAGGTCTACGGCGACCCGCAGGTGCACCCGCAGCCCGAATCCTACTGGGGCCACGTCAACCCGGTCGGCCGCCGCTCCTGCTACGACGAGGGCAAGCGCTGCGCCGAGACGCTCTTCTTCGACTACCACCGGGAGAACCGCGTCGACATCCGCGTGGCCCGCATCTTCAACACCTACGGGCCGCGCATGCTGCCGAACGACGGCCGGGTGGTCTCCAACTTCATCGTGCAGGCGCTGCAGGGCGAGCCGCTCACCGTGTACGGCGACGGCAGCCAGACGCGCTCGTTCTGCTACGTCGACGACCTGATCGAGGGCCTGGTGCGCCTGATGGCGCAGACGGAGACCGTGGGTCCGGTCAACCTGGGCAACCCCGACGAATTCTCGATGCTGCGTCTGGCCGAGCTCACGCTGAAGCTGACCGGCGGCAAATCGAAGATCGTGCACCGGCCGCTGCCGGCGGACGACCCGAAGCAGCGCCAGCCGGACATCGCCCGGGCCCGGAAGCACCTGAAGTGGAAGCCGAAGGTCGCCTTGGAGGCGGGCTTGGAGCGCACGATCGCCTACTTCCGGAAGCGGGTGTGAGCGGCGCCGGCAAGGCCGCGGGATGAGGGACTTGCCCGCCGCCGGACGGGCGGGAACGGTCAAGGAGGCGGCACGCCCATTCCGGATTTGCCATTTGCCAAGGCTCTCCGGCCCGATTTAGCTGGACCCTCCCTTTCATGATTTCCTGGCTCCTGAAGAAGTTCTCCGGCCGCCATTACCGCAAGTTCCTCGAGCGGACCCGGCCCATCATCGCCCGGATCAACGAGATCGAGCAATCCTACCAGGCGCTTACCGAGGACCAGCTCAAGGCCAAGACCGCCGAATTCCGCGACCGGTTCAAGGCCGGCGAAACCCTCGACCAGCTCCTCCCCGAGGCCTTCGCGGTCGTCAAGAACACCGCCCGCCGCCTCTTCGGCCAGAAGATCACCGTCTGCGAGCACGAGCTCACCTGGGACATGGTGCACTACGACGTGCAGCTCATCGGCGGCATCGCGCTGCACGAGGGCAAGATCGCCGAGATGGCCACCGGCGAGGGCAAGACCCTCGTGGCGACGCTGCCGCTCTACCTCAACGCCCTCAGCGGCCGCAACGCCCAGCTCGTCACCGCCAACGACTACCTCGCCCGCCGCGACGCCGAATGGATGGGCTACATCTACAACTACCTCGGCGTCTCCGTCGGCTGCATCCAGCAGCTCATGGCCAGCGAGCAACGCCGCGAGATGTACAACCGCGACATCACCTACGGCACCGCCTCGGAGTTCGGCTTCGACTACCTGCGCGACAACGGCATGGCCCGGCGCAAGGAGGACCAGGTGCAGCGCGACCATTTCTACTGCATCGTCGACGAGGTGGACTCGATCCTGGTCGACGAGGCGCGCACCCCCCTGATCATCTCCGGCCCCGCGCCCATCGAGCGGGAGCAGCCGTTCACCCGCCTGAAGCCCTCGGTCGAGTCCTTGGTGAACGACCAGACACGGCTCTGCAACAAGCTCGTCACCGAGGTCCGTGAGACCCTCGAGAAATCCCCGCTCCCGCAGGAGGAGCGGCAGCAGGCGCTCCGCCGGCTGCTCCAGGTGAAGATGGGCCACCCGAAGAACAAGCAGCTCCTCCGCCTGATGGAGAACCCGGAATGGCGCAAGGCGCTCGACAAGGTGGAGACGGAGATGAACTCCGACCTCAACAAGGAGGACCTCTACCGCCTGAAGGAGGAGCTGTTCTATGTCATCGACGAACGGCAGCACCAAGCCGACCTGAGCGAAATCGGCCGCACGACCCTCCGCCCGGACGACCCCGACGCCTTCCTCCTGCCCGACCTCGCCACCGAATTCAGCGACCTGGAGAAGAACCACGAGCTGGCCCCGGAGGAAAAGGAGAAGCGCCGGCAGACCCTCCAGCAGCGGTCCGAAGAGGTGAGCGAGAACATCCACGCCATCAGCCAGCTCCTGCGCGCCTACTCGCTCTACGAGCGCGACATCGAGTACGTCGTCCAGGAGGGCAAGGTCTTGATCGTCGACGAAAACACCGGCCGCGTGATGCCCGGCCGCCGGTGGTCGGACGGCCTCCACCAGGCCGTCGAGGCGAAGGAAAACGTCATCATCGAGCAGGAGACGCGCACCTACGCCACGATCACCATCCAGAACTACTTCCGCATGTACGAGAAGCTGGCGGGCATGACGGGCACCGCCGAGACCGAGGCGACCGAGTTCAACGAGATCTACCGCCTGACGGTCGTCGTCATCCCCACCAACCGGCCCTGCATCCGGATCGACCAGAACGACTCCATCTTCAAGACCCGGCGCGACAAGTACAACGCGGCGGTGAAGGAGATCCAGCAGGCCCACGAGCGCGGCCAGCCGGTGCTGGTCGGCACCGTCTCGGTCGAGGCCTCGGAGGTCCTCAGCCGCATGCTCCGGCGGGCCAACATCACGCACTCGGTGCTCAACGCCAAGTTCCACCAGCAGGAGGCCGAAATCGTCTCCCGCGCCGGCCAGCGCGGCTCGGTCACCATCGCCACCAACATGGCCGGCCGCGGCACCGACATCAAACTGGGCGAGGGCGTGATGTTCCAGGTCGCGCGCGAGGCGCAGACGGATCCCACGAAGAAGTCGAAGGAGCGCTTCGTCCTCACCGAACCGAAGACCGGCGAGACCCGCACGTTCGATGACGATTCCGAGGCGGCGCTCACCCTGCAACTGCGCAGCGAGAACCGGGTCGCCGGCGGCCTCTACGTCATCGGCACCGAGCGCCACGAGTCGCGCCGCATCGACCGCCAGCTCCGCGGCCGCTGCGCCCGCCAGGGCGACCCGGGCCTGAGCAAGTTCTTCCTCTCGCTCGAGGACGAGCTGCTGCGGATCTTCCTCCAGGGCAACATCGCCTCCCGCCTGATGGAGGGCACGATGAAGGAGGGCGAGGAGCTCCAGCACCCCTGGCTCAACCGCTCGATCGAGAACGCGCAGAAGAAGGTCGAGCAGCAGAATTTCGCCACCCGCAAGCGCCTGCTGCAGTACGACGACGTGCTCAACAAGCAGCGCGAGGTCGTCTACGGCATCCGCAACGCCGCCATCCACAGCGACCGGCCGAAGGACACGATCTTTGAGATGATCGAGGAGGAGGTGGCCGAACGGCTGGAGAACGCCGGATTCGAATCCAAGACCGGGCCGGTGCCCTCCGCGGTCGAGAGCCTCGTTGGCTGGCTCAACTCGCATTTTCCCATCGGCCTCAAGGTCGGCGATCTCGACGGCGCCGACGGCAAGGCGGTGCTGGCCCGGATCGTGGAGCGGATCAAGAAGGCCTACACGGTCAAGGAGTCGGTCGAGGTGCCCGAGGCGCTGGGCGCGCTCGAGCGCCACGTGGTGATCAACGCCATCGACCAGCACTGGCAGGAGCACCTGACGGAAATGGAGGAGCTGAAGAAGGGCATCTTTCTGCGCAGCTACGGCCAGAAGGACCCGCTGCAGGAGTACAAGGGCGAGGCCTACCGGTATTTCGAGGAACTGATGGGCAACGTCCGGCTGCAGATCTGCACGGGCCTGTTCCGCTCGACCACCAACCTGCAGGCGTTCGAGAACATGCTGGCGGTGCTGGCGCGCAGCGCGCGGCTGCAGGGGCCCGATTCCGCCCCGGCCAATGGAGCGCTCCGCCCGCGCCCGGCGCCCGCGGCCCCGCCCCCGGCGTTGCGCGGCAGCCTGGGCACGATGCCGGCGCCCGTGCCCGATTCCGAGGGCACCCCGCCGCCCGGTGAGTCCGGGGTGCAGCTGCCCCGCGTCACCGTCCGGCGCGAGACGCCCAAGGTCGGCCGCAACGACCCGTGCCCGTGCGGCAGCGGCAAGAAGTACAAGCACTGCCACGGCAAATGAGCCGGGTGGCCGCCGGCCCCGTCGCGGTTGAATCCGGGGCCGGCCGCCCGCACCCTCGCCCCTGATGTCTGCGCCCGCCGCCGTTCCCGATCCCTACGACCTGCCCGATCCGTGGTGGCGGCGGCATGCCGACTGGGTGTGGGCGGTCGCGGTGGGCGTGCTGACCGCCGGGCTCACGGTGATGATGTTCCCGCCGCTCAACGCGCCGGAACTGGCCTATGGCTTCGCCGTGCCGGCGATCTACTGGGCCTACCGGAGCCCGCCGTTCCGCCTCTACGCCGGCACGCTGCTGGCGGCGCAGGTGGTGGCCTGGACCGTCCTGCTCTGGTGGCTGCGCCATGTCACCTGGGTCGGCCTCTTCCTGCTCGGCCCGTTCGTCGGCGCGCTTGTCGGCACCTGGTACCTGGCGGTGTGGTGGACGATGCGGCGGCTGGTCGGCCGGCCGCCGGCCCTGCGGATCGCCGGCCTGCTCGGCCTCGCCGGCGTCTGGGTGCTGCTCGAATGGCTGCGCACGTGGTTTCTCGGCGGCTTCCCCTGGCTGCCGCTCGCGGCCAGCCAGTGGCAGCGCACCGCCCTGCTGCAGATCGCGTCCTTCACGGGGGCCTACGGCATTTCGTTCATCCTCGTCTTCTTCAACCTCGGCTTCGCCACCTCCGGCTGGCGCATGCTCACGAGCAACGAGCGCGGCCTGTTCCGGCGCAGCCCGGAATTCAGCTTCGCCCTCTTCGTGCTGGCCGCCGGCACCATGCTGCCCATGGCGGGGGCGTTCAATCGCGGGCGCTTCGAGCACCGGCTGGCCGCCGTCGCCTTCGTGCAGCCTTACATCCCCCAGGAGGTGAAGTGGGATCCGGCGCGCGGGCCCGCGATCCTCCGGACGCTCGAGGAGGCGACGCAGGTGGCCGCGGCCGCCGACCCCGACTTCATCCTCTGGCCCGAGGCGACGACTCCGTGGGCGGTGCGGGGCGACCCCCGGACGCGCGCGTGGATCGAGGGGCTCGCCGCCGCGGCCAAGGCGCCGCTGGTGCTGGGCTCGATCGCCATCGAGCACCGGGGCCAGCCCGACGAGAAATGGTACAACGGCATGTTCGTCGTCACCCCCGACCTCGGGGAACAGACCGCCTGGTATGCCAAGCGCCACCTCGTGCCCTTCGGGGAATACATCCCCCTGCGTCCGCTGCTCGGCTGGCTGAGCAAGGTGGTGCCGATTGGCGACGACTTCACGCCGGGCGACTCGGCCGCGCCGCTGTTGGTGCCGGTGCGGCATGAATCGCTCGCGGCCGGCCCCCTGATCTGCTTCGAGGACATCTTCCCCGCGCTGGCCCGGGCCGACGTGCGCGACGGCGCCGACTTCCTCTTCGTCGCGACCAACAGCGCCTGGTACGGCGAGGGCGGCGCCGCCTACCAGCACGCCGCCCACTCGGTCCTGCGCGCGGTCGAAACCCGCCGGCCGGTGCTGCGCTGCGGCAACAGCGGCTGGAGCGGCTGGATCGACGAGTTCGGGGTCATCCGCGGGGTGCTGACCAACCCCGACGGCAGCATCTACACCCGCGGCGTGAAGACCCTCGCGGTGCGGCGCGACGCCCGCTGGACCGGCCGTCGGAGTTTCTACGTCGAGCACGGCGACTGGTTCGTGGCGGTGTGCGCCGGTCTGGTGGGGCTCGGCTGGCTCGGCGCCGGTCCCGGCGGACCGCGGCCGGTCAGGGTCCGCCCCGCCGGCGAGGGCGCGTTGGGCCGGTATCCGCTGCAGCGGCCCGAGGCCTAGCGCGGTGCCGCGGGCCCGCCTTCCGCCTCGCGGGCCATGAGCCAGAGGAGGTCGGAAACGCGGTTGAGGTACTGGAGCAGCAGCGGCCGCACGGTCTTGCCGTGGCGGGGGAGGGCGACGAGCCGGCGCTCGACGCGGCGGGCGAGGGTGCGGGCGAGGTCGAGCGCGGCGGCCGCGGGGTTGGCGCCGGGCGTGGCCCAGCCGGCCGCCGGGGGCTGCTTCGCCTCGAGCGCCGCGACCGCCGCGTCCAGCCGCGCCAGCGCCGCGGCGTCCACCCGGGTGAACTTGGAGCCGGCATGGCGGTCGGCGTCGGCCTCGGCGCAGGCGATCTCGCCCATGAAGGCGACGAGTTCGTGCTGGATCCGCTCCAGCTCGGCGCGGCGGGCGGCGTCGGCGTCGGCGGCCCGGGCCAGCCCGAGCGCGGCGTTGAATTCGTCGAGGTTGCCGACGGCCTCGATCTGCGGATGGTCCTTGGGCACGCGCTGGCCGTAGAGCAGGCCGGTGGTGCCGTCATCGCCGGTGCGGGTGGAGATGGAGCGGGGCATGGCGGGGCGCGGACGGGGGAACGCTCAGCGTTCGACGTCGAACTTTCAACGCTCAAGTGGCCGGCGACGTCCGGAGCGTGGCGCCCTCGACCCACCGGCCGCGCGTGAGCAGCGTGTAGGGCAGGGGGGGGACGCCGCGCTCATTCTGCATCAGCCGGTCGATGACCAGGCGCGCCGCCAGGGCGCCGATCGCGAAGGGATCCTGGTATATCCCGCTGACCGGCCCGTCGGCGTCGGCGTTGACGTTGACCAGCTGCAGGTCGGCGCCGGGGCGCAGCCGCCGCCGGGCGCACCACGCCTGGATTTCCGGCAGGAATTCGTTGGACGTGACCACGACCTCGGGCCGGACGCGCTCGAACCACTGCTGGAAGACGGCGGCCCGCCACTCCGGGAGAATCAGCGGCGGCACGGCGGCGAAGAAGCCGTCGGCCTTCTGCTCCGCCCAGTAGGCGGCGGCGTTGAGGCGCTCCGTGCGCTCGTGGCCCGTGCGCGAGAGGGTCAGGCCGACGCGGCGGAACCGGCGCCACCGGCATTCGGCCATGATCCGCCGCATGCCGGCGTAGCTGTCATGCACCACCCGGTCGAACACGGGCGTGGTGAAGGTGTACTCGATGACCACGGTGCTGAACTGGTCCCAGTCGAGCTCGAAGTGGCCGTGCGCCTCCGGCAGCGAGCCGATGATCAGGCCGTGGATGCCGCGCGCCCGGAGGGCGCGGCTGAGGCGCTGCTGGCTCCGCGGGCCGCCCTCCAGGTGGAAGGGGGTGATCTGGTACCCCTGCATGGCGGCCGCCGCCCGCCCGCCCCGCAGGTGTTCCTGGCGGGACGGGGCGTCGCCGCCGCCGCGCAGCAGATAGCCGAGCGTGGCGTGATACCGCGGCGGGTGCCGCGCCCGGCGCAGCGCGATGAGCGCCGAGACCAGCGGATGCGGCCGGTAGCCCATCTTCTCGGCGATCCGCTGGATGCGCCCGCAGGTCGCGGCAGGCAGGCGGGGATCGTTGCGGAGCGCCCGCGACACCGTGGTCTGATGCACGCCGGCGTGGCGCGCGACGTCGTCCATCGAGGGCTGCTCGCGGACGTGAGGCCGGCCGACGTGCATTGATAAGCATAACCATGGTTTTGCCTCGCGACAAGGGGCGCCTACCAGTTTTTCCGCACACAGTCCGCGCCCGCGCATCGCGCCGGCCGCCCCAAGCCAACCCTCCGTTGCCCCTCGGCCGCCTCAATCCCGGTTTTGCACCGGACGTTTTTCGTTCCGGCTGCCGCGGCACGTCCGGCCCCCGGGTGGCCAGAGCCCGGCGGCGGGCGGCGATCTCCGCTTTGCAGTCCGTCTGCACCAACAACCGCAAGCATCCGAATCCGCAAACAAGATGAATCCGATATTCCGCATTCAATCGCGGCCACGCCGGTGGCTGGCCGCTCTGCTGGGCGCCGGCCTGGGCGCCACCGTGTCGTGGGCGCAGACGACGGCGACCACGACCACGGCGTCGTCGGCGGCCGCCGCCACGGGCGAAAACGCCTCCTCCGTGGTCAAGATGTCGCCGTTCACCGTGCAGGCCTCGAGCAGCGACGTCGGCTACTACGCCGAGAACACGCTGGCCGGCAGCCGCCTGAACACGAACATCAGCGACCTCGCCTCCTCGATCACGATCGTCACCAAGCAGCAGCTGGAGGACACGGCGTCGATCGACATCAACGACGTCTTCATGTACGAGGCGAACACGGAGGGCAGCAACACCTACACCGAGCTGGACATCGACCGCGGCGTGGCGCGCGATCCGATCAGCGGCTCCGGCACGAGCACCACGTTTGCCACCAACAACCGCGTCCGCGGCCTCGCCTCGGTCGACACCGCGGAGAACAACTATCCGACGCTCCGCAGCATCCCGTTCGACGCCTACAACACGAACACCGTCGAGATCAACCGCGGCCCGAACTCGCTGCTCTTCGGCACCGGCAGCCCGGCCGGCATTGTCAACCAGTCGACCGCGACGGCGGTGTTGGGCAAGCGGGCGTCGGAGGTGCAGTACCGGTTTGGCAGCTTCGGCTCCTACCGCGGCAGCTTCAACACCAACCAGCCGCTGGGCCACAAGGCGGCGGTGTTCGCCGCCGCACTCTATAACGACGATGCCTACGAGCGGAAGCCGTCCTACAATACCACGCGCCGCCAGTACATCGCCTTCAGTCTCGAGCCGACGTCGTCGACGCAGATCACGGCGGACTACGAGCACTACGACAACCATGCCTCCCTGCCCAACTACGTGGCGCCGATCGATTACGTCACGCCCTGGGTGCAGGCGGGCCGGCCGGCGTACAACCCCTACACCTCGATGCTCACGATCCTGGATACCGGCAAGGTGATGGGACCCTATGTCTTCGACACGCACGACCCGCGCTACGTCAAGGGCATGCCGACCGGCACGACCGCCCTGACCAACACGACGTCGCCGCTGTACGTGCCGACCATCGGGTTCGACGGCCACAACAAGATGTTTTTTGACGGCAACACCAAGGTGGGCTTCTGGGAGCCAGGCCCGAGCACCGTCGCCTACAACCGGCCGGCCACCTCCGCCATGACGGCGGCCCAGCTGTTCGCCTACAGCCAGGAATTGACCAATTCGATCGCGCCGCCGCCGCCGACGCCGGACCCCAGCACCGGGGCGAACATCTTCGGCACGTGGTACTATCCGGCGATCACGAATCCGTCCCTGTACGACTGGACCCGGGTCAGCATCGATTCGGCCAACATCTCCACCCAGAAGGCCGACACCTACCACATCGAGCTCCAGCAGCGGCTGCCGTGGGGATTCAATTTCGACTTCGGGTGGTTCCGCCAGGAGTTGAAGTCATTGACCAACCGGCCGCTGGGTGACGCCAACAACCCGCTGGCCATCTATGTCGATACCAACCAGGTCAACCTCGACGGCACGCCGAATCCGTATTTCGGCAGCCCGTTCGTCAACAACTACCAGTCGACCATCGGCACCTCCACGGAGATCAACAACAACTTCCGCGCCATGCTGGCATGGGAGCACGACTTCACCAAGAACGCCAACTGGACGCGCTGGTTTGGTCGCCACCGCATCCTGGGATTCTGGACCCGGCAGCAGGACGACACCTACTCCATGACCTACGCGGCGTCGTTCGACGGCGGCGATCCGCGCTTGCTGCCCAACACCAACACCAATCCGGCGAACAACTATGCGTGGGAGGCCCAGACCAATTTCTGGCGCGACTACTACATCGGGCACAATGCGAACGGCGTCATCCAGTACTCGCCGGCCGTCGGCGGATCGGGTTTCGGCATGGGCGACCAAAGCATCCGGACCTGGAACTGGCTGACCAACACTTATGACGACGCTTCCGTCCACCTCAGCTACAACCTGCGGGCGGGCGGCCCGATCAACCTGAAGATCGACGACGCCCGCAGTCTGGCCTGGCAGGGATACCTGTGGAATGACCGCATTCTGCCGACGATCGGCTGGCGCCGGGATGACCTGAGCATCGCCGCCACCAGCCTCACCGGGCTCGCCACCTACCAGGAATATCAAAACGGCTATGCGATTCCCGGGCTCGAATACCGGCTGGGATCGACCTTCTACCTCGCCGGCAACACCAAGACCTCGGGGGTCGTGGTGAAACCCCTGAAGGGCTGGAGCGGCATTGAGAACGCGGCGAACAGCGGCAGCGTCCTCGCGGATCTGGCCCGCGGCCTGAACTTCCATGTCAACAAGTCGGACAACTTCACGCCGCCCGGCGGCGTCCAGTACGACTTCTTCGACGTGCCGCTGGGCAAGCCGTCGGGCCAGGGCAAGGACTGGGGCGTGGGCATGAGCATGTTCCACAACAAGCTCTACCTGAACCTCAACTGGTACGAGGCGACCGACGAGAACGCCCCCTCGTCAGCGGCCGGCACGCCGATCGGCCGCATCGAGCGCATCGACACGAGCAGCTTCCGTTCCTGGGCGACCTATGTGGTGCGCATCCGCGACGGGCAGGATCCGACCTCATCGACCTTCAACAACAACACAACCACGCCGCTGACTCAGGCCGACCAGGACGCGATCGCCAAGATCATGGGCCTGCCATTCACCTGGCCGACCTACTCGGTGGCCGGAACGCAGTCCGACAAGGCGAACGGCATGGAGGCGTCGCTGGTCTACAATCCGGTGCCCAACTGGACGATGAAGCTCGACGTGGGCAAGCAGCAGTCGACCTACAGCGACGTCGCCAAGCAGATCACCGACTGGCTCGCCGTGCGCATGCCGATCTGGACCAGCGCCCAGGCGCTCGACATGCCGGCGTCGTTCAACCTGTCCAGCGGCACGCCGGTTTCGATGCAGCATTTCTGGACCGGCTACGGTTTCAACGCCGACGCCCTGCAGAACAATCCCAACGGCTGGACCAGCGTGCAGGGCTTCTACAACGCGGCGGTCCTGCCGACGATCTTCACCGCCATCGCCGGCCAGAACACCAAGGTGCCGAATGAACGCGAATGGCAGTCGAACTTCATCACCAACTACGCGTTCACCCACGGGTGGCTGCGCGGGGTCTCGGTCGGCGGCGCCTTCCGCTGGGCCGACAAGGCGATCGCCGGCTACTACGGCAGCACGGACCCCAGCACCTACGCCCATCCGGCGCCGGGCCAGACGGTGATGGTGCTGCCGGACCTCAACCGGCCGATCTACACGCCGGCCGAACATCATCTTGATCTCTGGTTGGCGTACACGACCGAACTGCCCGCGGTCTTCGGTCAGCACGTGCGGGCCAAGTTCCAACTCAACGTCCGCGATGTCACCGAAAACGGCGGCCTGCTGCCGATCCTGTTCAACATGGATGGTTCGCCGGCCTCCTATCGGATCAAGGATCCCCGGACCTACTACTTCACGACGACGCTCTACTTCTAGAACCGGTCCCGTTCCGGTTCCGACCCGGCCTTCCCGCCCCCCGGCGGGAAGGCCTTTTGTTTTGCGCGGGACGCCCGGGCGCACGGTGATTCGGACACGTGTATTTTGTGGTTTCCCTTTGCCGGGCAGAATGATAGGCAGGCTTGGGCATTCAGTCCAGCTTCCCCATGAATCCAGCATCCAGCCTCAACCGGCGGCCGGGGAGATTCCTTGCCGCTCTTGCCGGCGCGTTCCTGACGGCGATTCCGTCTTGGGCGCAGACCGCGACCACCCCCACCGTCACCACCACCAAGGGCAACGAGGCCGAGGTGGTCAAGATGTCGCCGTTCACCGTGCAGGCATCGAGCCGCGACGTCGGCTATTACGCCGAGAACACGCTCGGCGGCACCCGCCTGAACACGAACATCAGCGACCTCGCCTCTTCGATCACCGTCGTCACCAAGCAGCAATTGGAGGACACCGCGTCGATCGACATCAACGACATCTTCATGTACGAGGCGAACACCGAGGGCTCCAACACGTACACGGAGCTCGACATCGACCGCGGCGTGGCGCGCGACCCGGTCAGCGGCGCCGGCACGAGCACGACGCGCTCGACCAACAACCGCGTCCGCGGCCTGGGCTCCGCCGACACCGCGGAGAACAACTATCCGACGATCCGCAGCATCCCCTTTGACGCCTACAACACGAACACGGTCGAGATCAACCGCGGCCCGAACTCACTGCTGTTCGGCACGGGCAGCCCGGCCGGCATCGTCAACCAGTCGACGTCGACGGCGGTGCTGAACAAGCGCGCCTGGGAGGTGCAGTACCGCGCCGGCAGCTTCGGCGCCTACCGCGGCAGCCTGAACACCAACCAGCCGCTGGGGGACAAGGCCGCCGTCTTCGCCGCGGCCCTCTACGACAAGCAGGGGTTCGAGCGCAAGCCGTCCTTCAACACCACCCGCCGCGAGTACCTCGCCTTCAATTTCCAGCCGTACGCCTCCACCCAGATCACGGCCGACTACGAGCACTACGACAACCAGGCCTGCCTGCCCAACTACGTGGCGCCGCTCGACTATGTGACCCCGTGGAAGCAGGCCGGCCGGCCGGCGTTCAATCCCTACACCTCGATGATCACGATCCTGGACACCGGCAAGGTGATGGGACCCTATGTCTTCGACACGCACGACCCGCGCTACGTGAAGGGCATGCCGACGGGCACGACCGCCCTGACGAACACGACCTCGCCCCTCTACGTGCCGACCATTG
>DATJUU010000227.1:0-2918 GCA_035502155.1 Opitutaceae bacterium | reverse complement strand
TGCCGCGATCATGGACCTCGCCCGGCTCAAGGTCGGCGACCAGGTCAACCTCACCGTCCACGAGAGCGGCGCCATCTACTTGACGCCGGTCAAACCGGTGGTGACTCCCGCCGAGGCGGGGGCCGCGGCCAAGGCGATCATCGTCAGGAATCGCGAACTGTTCCGCCGGCTGTCGTGAGCGAGGAGTGGAAGCACTTGACCCCGGCGGCGGTGATGGCAATCCACGCCGAGGTCTTGGCGGCGCACGGCGGGGCCGAGGGCATCCGCGACGAAGGGCTGCTCGAGTCCGCGGTGGCCGCTCCACAGGCGACCTTCGGGGGCGAGCCGCTCATGGCCGGTGCGGCCGAAATCGCGGCGGCCTATCTGTTTTACCTCTGTCGCAACCATCCATTCGTCGACGGCAACAAGCGCACGGCGCTCGCGGCCTGCCTGGTGTTCCTTGACGCCAACGGGCTGCTGCCCTCAAGGAAGCTGCCGGTCGATGACTGGGAGGCGCTCGTGCTCGACGTCGCAGCCTCGCGGCTGGACCGGGAGGCGACGACCAAGCGCTTGAAAGCATTGCTGCGCCAAGCGTGAGCTACCGGCCTGCCGCGGGGACACCTTGCGCTCTCTGCGCTTTCCTGCGGCCAAACCACGTTCTACGGCGTCGCCGCCTTCGGCAGGTCGTGCGGGACGATCCGGAGCACGTAGTAGGTGGCCGGCACGGCGCCGGTGTTGCGGATGCCGTGGAGGTCGCCCGAGGCAAAGAAGACGATCGAGCCCGGGCCGGCCTGCTGGACCGCGCCGTTGATTGTCACCTCGATCGTGCCCTCCTTGACGAAGAGCAACTCCTCGTCCGGATGCCGGTGCGCGGCGTGGGGCGACTCGCCAGGGTTCACCGTCGTGACGTGGCATTCGAGGTTGCCCAGCGTCCGGGTCGGGCCGTCGAAGACTTCGCGCCGCTCGCCGATCTTGGTCGGCTTCACGGCGAGGGCATCCCAGGAGAAGACGGCGGAGGCGACGGGCGTCTTGGGGGCGGTTTGGGCGGAGGCCATGGTGGCGAGACTGGCGCCCAGCAGGGCGGTGGCCATCAACAAAAATAGGCGGGGAAGGTTCATGCGGGTAGGGTGGTTGGAGCCCCCACGGTAACGGAAAGCGGCGCTTTGGAAAGTCGGCGCTCGCAAACGCCCCGGGAAACGAACCCGCCCGCCGTTCCTCTCCGGCCCGAGCCCGGACCGCCCTCTCGGCCGCCAACCCCCGGGCCCGTGTCAACTAATAGTTGACAATTGGCGCCTGCAGCCCGCGCCGGGGAGCGGCGTGTCCGGCTCGTCGTGGTTTTCCGGCTTCCGGAATGCCCTCAGTTCCGTCCGCGCACGGCGATGTTGGCCAGTTTGGCCAGCTCGCGGTGCACCTTGGCCACGCGCTCGACCTGGCCCTTGGCCGCGAATCGCTCGTAGAAGCCCTCGTTGCGGAATTCGGCGACCTGCTCCGTCCAGGGCCCGAGCCGCGCCGTCCAGCGCGCGACGCGGTCCTCAGCCGGCACGGCGTCGTCCGGCGCGAGGTCGGCGCAGACGCGGATCAGGGCCTTGAGGGTCACCGGCTTGGTCACCATGTAGTTCGCGTTGCCCCAGGCGTCGGGCCAGACGGCGGCGGCGGCCTTGAGGAAGTCGCGCGCCACGCCGTAGTAATTCGCGGCATGGCGCTTGTCGGCGCCGGCGGCCTCGATCCGGCCCCAGTCCTTCTTCACCCAGCGGTGGATCTCGTTGAACAGCTCCGCCTGCAGGATCCACTTCTCCTGGCGGCTGCGGCCGCCGAGGCGGTTGATGCGGTAGCGCAGCGGGCTGTCGCCCTCGCTGTAGAGCATCTCGACCACGTGGGCGGCGAACCGCCGGTCGGGCTCGGCCCACGACACGCGCTCGTAGAGGTCCACGAGGTGGCTCTTGTTGATCCGGGTCGGCGTCGAGTTGATGATGACGAACATCTCGGTGGCGAAGTCCTCGCTGCGGCCGTCGAAGATCACGCAGGGCACGGCGATGTTCTTGGCGTCGTCCGGGTGCGTGTGCTCGTAGAACTGCAGCGCGGCGAGGCGGTGCTGCCCGTCGATGATGAAGAACTTCTCCTCCGGCTCCTGCAGCTTGCCCACGCCGCTGCCGTCGGACCACGCCTCGAAGTGCAGCTTCTGCGGGGTGAAGAGCAGGACCGTGCCGGGGATCGGCGGCTGCGTGACCGCCGTCTCGTAGAAGTTCCGGATCGCGCGCACCTTGTCGCGCGAGAGCTGCCGCTGGAACGCCTTGTCGCTGCGCTCGATCCGGGCGATGAACTGGGCGACGTCGTCGTCCGCCGGGATCTCCTCCGCGGGGATGCCCGCGCCGCCCTCCTCGTAGTAGCGGCTGATGAACCGCACCTTGCCGAGCAGCTTCTCCGACGGGTAGGAGGCGAAATAGAAGATGGCGTCCTTCTGGCGCACCTGGGTGGCGATCATGCTCATGGAAAATCAGGGCTGTGCGGCCGGGATTGACCGCAGGTCTCGATGTTAGTGCTGTGCCGGGCCGGCGGCAAGTTACGATCAGGGAGCATTCGGCGCGCCCCGGCCACGGCGCCAGCGAACACTTGCCCGGGGCGGGCCCGACCGTAGGATCGGCGGGACTGCCGCACCGCCCCCGATCGCCCCGTCCGCCCCGCCCAGAACCCTGAACGCAGAACCCTGAACCCTGAACGCAGAACCCTGAACCCACCCCCTCATGTCCCTCTTCATCGGCATCGATTCCGGCACGCAGAGCACCAAGGCGGTCGTGCTCGACCTCGAACAAAAGAAGGTGGTCGCCGAGGCCCGCGCCCCGCACCAGCTGATCGGCGGCCTGCCCGTCGGCCACATGGAGCAGCACCCCCAGGACTGGACCGCGGCGCTCGACACCGTGATCCTCGCGGTGCTTGCCCAG
>DATJUU010000226.1:0-12877 GCA_035502155.1 Opitutaceae bacterium | reverse complement strand
CCGCGCATGACCGGGAGCAAGCCGAACCACGAGAGCCAGGATTCCGTCGGCATGCCGCGGTAGTCATAGAGCCCGGCCACCCCGACCAGGCGGTCGTCGAAGCGCGCGACCCAGAACCGGACCCGCTCCAGGCGTCGGTCCACCAGAAACACGCCGTGCTCCTCCGGTTGCAGGGCGGCCGCCAGCGCCGTCTGATGCTCGTCCTCCCAAGGGAACAGTTCCGCAATCACCCGGCGCGCCTCGTCCAGCTGTTCGGGCCGGAGCTCCTCGATTTTCATGAAGCGGACGGTATGTATGCGTCGGCGGCCCGGAGTGAATGCTGCATCGCTCCTCCGGGGCGGCTAATCGCGGCGCTGATACCGGTTATTGCGGCGCCGAATCCCAAGTGCGCCGCCAACAATCATTGTCCGTCGAGCGAACTTTTTCGCCTCCGGCGGTTTGCGGCATCACGCCGGCAGCACCTCTGCGCCGACGACCAGAAGTCACCCGCTGGTGCGACGATCCGTCCGGTTGCGTCAAAGCGGCGCACTGATCATGCGCTCCCGCACGAAAGCGTGGACAGCGCGATCTTGCGCCCGGCCGCGACCCGACAAGTCTGGCAGGTTCCCACCCGCCCACCGTGTCCACTGAACGCCTGTTCATCGCCATCGATCCGCCGGCCGCGGTGCGCGCGCAGTTGAGCGCGCTGTACGAACCGGTGCGGGGCATCGCCTGGACCCGGCCGGAACAGCTGCACCTGACCCTGCGCTTCCTCGGTGACGTCGAGCGCGCGCTGCGCGAATCGCTGGAGGCGGCGCTCGCCCGGGTCGCGGTGGAGGAGTTCGTGCTGCCGGTCGCCGGCCTCGGCTCCTTCCCGCCGCGCGGGCCGGCCCGCGTGCTCTGGGTCGGCGTGGGCCGGGGCCACACGCGGCTGCACCAGCTGCGCCAGCAGATCGACGACGCGCTGCTGGGATGCGGGCTCGACCTGGACGTGCGCCATTTCCAGCCGCACGTGACGCTCGGACGCGTGAAGGACGAGGCGCCGCCGGGGGCGGGGGCGCAGTTCCTCAAGCGGCATCAGGAGTACGAGGCGGCGCCTTTTCGAGCCACGGCCTTCGTCCTCTATGCCAGTGAGCTGCGGCCGTCGGGCGCGGTGCACACGCCGTGGCGGACGTTCCCGTTGCGCGCGTGGCGGGAGGCCCCGCGGCAAAATGGTGATTGAACGGAAGTCCTGCCGTGAAGTGATATGGTATGAGGATGACCGACCTTCTCGCCCGCAGCCTTGAACGCCTCCCGGCCCAAACGCGGGGAATCACCAAGACCGTGATCTACGGTTTGGTGGCGGGCGCGGCGGCCGTGGCCTTCCAGGTTTCGATTCGGATCTTCTACGACCACGGATTGGGCGCCCTCACCCGGGCCGGGACCGGCAGGTTTCTGGTCGGCAGCTTGCTGCTCGTGGCGGCGACCTCCGCCATCTCCGGCTGGCTGCTGAACGCCTACTGCCCGGCGGCGGCGGGCAGCGGCATTCCCCAGGTCAAGCTGGCCTTCTGGAAGGACATGGGATTCATCCCGTGGCGGATTGTCTGGGTGAAATTAGTGGGCGGGGTCCTCAGTGTCGGCGGTGGCGCCAGCCTGGGGCGGGAGGGCCCGTCGGTGCAGCTCGCGGGGGGACTCACCGCCAACACGGCCGGGCTGCTCGGCGAACCCAAACACAACCGGCGGCTGGCGGCCGCCGCCGGCGCCGCCGCGGGGCTGGCGGCAGCGTTTAACACTCCGATTGCCGGAGCCACCTTTGTGCTCGAGGAGATCATTGGTGACCTGAACAGCCGTCTGCTCGGCGGCGTGCTGCTCGCCTCGGTGCTGGGCGCGCTGGTGGTCCATGGCCTGCTGGGCCCGCAACCGTCCTTCACGCTGCACCGCGCCGGCGCCTTGAGCTGGGTCGCGTTTGCCGCCACGCCGCTCGTGGCGGCCATCAGCGCGCTGGCCGGGGTATTGTTTCAGAAATGGTCCCTGGGGGTGCGCACCTACTACAAGCGTTCCCGCATCCCGGCGTGGATGCTCGTGACGCTCGGCGGCATCGCCGTCTGGGCGCTGGGCGCCACCGTGTTCATCACCACCGGCCATGCGGGTGTTTTCAGCCTCGGGTACGACGACCTGTCATTGGCGCTGGACGCGCACATGGCGTGGAAAATCGCGCTGATTCTGCTGGGCGCCAAGCTCCTTGCCACCTCCGTGTGCTATGGCCTCGGGGGCTGCGGCGGCATCTTCGCACCGACGCTCTTCTTCGGCGGCATGTGTGGCGCCGGCCTCGCCGGTCTGATCGACCTGATTGAACCCCTGTCCACCGCCGATCATGTGACGCTGGCCGTCGTGGGCATGTGTGCCTGCCTGGGAGCGGTGGTGCGGGCACCGGTGACTGGCATTCTGATCGTATTCGAGATGACCCACGAGTTCTCGATGGTGCCGGTGCTCATGGTGGGCGCCTTGGTCAGCCAGGCCATCGCCCGCAAGTTCACCCGCCACAATTTCTACGATGCGCTGCTGGAGCAGGATCAGCAGAACATCGAACGCATCATGCCGCCGCGCGATCTGCGCTCCTGGCAGGAGTCGCCGGTTTCACGCATCGCCAATTTTCGCCCCGTCGTCGCGGAGGAGCTGGACGCGAACGGACTGCAACGCCTGCTTGACGCCCACCCGCAGGAACGCTTCCCCGTGGTCAAGGACGGACGTCTCGCCGGCATTCTCGCGCGGGCGGAGGCCCAGGCCGCGCTGCGGGAAGGCCGAACGCCCGTGATCGAGAACGCGTCAACCTGTCGGCGGGACACGTCCATCCGGGAGGTCCAGGCGAAGCTCATCGAATCTCCCGCACATCTCGTGGTCGTGACCGGCGGCGAGAACCAGCAGATCATCGGCATCGTCACCCTGCACGACATTCTGCGCGCCGAAATGACTTTCAGCAAATAGACCGACCCCGGGCGGACGATCGCCGGGCAGATCCGGCCGGCCGGAGGATTTTTCGGCTTTCGCGGGAGGGAGTTCCTCGACTATGCCTTGTGGCCATGTCCGCGCGCGCCTGGTTCCCCACCTACATCTATTCCGCCCCCCTGCAGGCGGCGGATTGCCGGAAGCTCAACGACCAGCTGGCCGACGAGACCCGCCGCCTGCGCGATCACGATGCCGCGGGCCGCCGCTGGTGCGCACAACACTACCCCGGCGGCTACACCAGCTACGCCTCGCTGCCGCAACTGCACCGGACGTCGTCCACGTTCGCCGCCCTCGAGCGCAAGATCGCGCTCCATGTCCGGCGCTTCGCCCGGCAGCTCGAATTCGACCTGCGGGGACGCCGGCTGTTCATGACCGACTGCTGGGTGAACCTCATGCCCGAGCACGCGGCGCACGGCCTGCATCTCCATCCCCTCGCCTGCCTCAGCGGCACCTACTACGTGCGCACCCCCCGCGGGTGCCCCGGGCTGAAGTTCGAGGATCCGCGGCTCGACCGTTTCATGGCCGCGCCGCCGCGGCGGACCGGCGCCGGCCCGCGCCACCGGAGCCACATCACCTACCCGGCGGTGGCCGGCCGGCTGATTCTCTTCGAGAGCTGGCTGCGCCACGAGGTCGCCGCCAACACCAAGCGCGGCGAGCGGATCAGCGTCAGCTTCAACTACAACTGGGCCTGACGGCAGCGCCGCGGCGGGCGCCCCGCCCTACTCGAGCCAATCGAGGGGATTGAAATTGGCGATGTACATCGCCACCAAGCCGGCCACGGTGACCGCCACCAGCACGCCGACGACGACGCCCGCCCAGATCAGCGGCCAGGGGCGTTTGGGATGGTCCGTTGTTTCCATGCTCATCGAAAATTGCCGGTGATCACAGCGCCGTCACTATGCGCGCGCCATGCCGCCGGGCAACCGGGATTGGCAAAAACCGCCGCCGGGGTCAACGTGGCCGCATGCTTGTCATCCGGCGCATGGTCAGTCGCCGCGGCGGATTCACGGCGCTTTTTCTGCCGGGTGAGCCCGCGCGGATTTTCCCGACCTCGGATCAGGAGCACGCCCGCATCCTCCAGATCTACAAACAGGACCGGCGGCATCGCGACGTGCTTAATGATTTCACGGACTTCGCACTCACCGATAACGCCAACGGATCGACCCCGAGGACAGCTTGATTTTTGGGTCGAATATTAGTTAAGTATCTATTGATATCATATTTAAGACAGATACCTAAAATACTTGAACAACCTATTAAACCGGTTTAACCTGTCTCTATGAAATCAATTGAGGTCAGCGAGGAAGTCTACGAGGCGCTCAAAAAACTGACCACGGATTTCCACCAGAGTCCGGATGACGTTCTGGCCAAGATGCTCAACCTGCGCCTGCCGCCGGCCCTCGCCGACGAACCCCTGGTCACCTTCATGGTCAGCCCGGAGTTTCGCGCCAAGTTCACCGACGCCGACCGCTATCTCGCCATCCTCGGCTGGGTCGCGACGAAGCACGCGTCGGATTTCAACGAGTTCATCGTATCGCAGGCCAGCGGACGGCGCTACCTCGGGTGGTCGCGCGAAGAGATTGTCCGCCAGTGCCGCCACAACCAGGCGCGGCAGATCCCCGACTCCCACTTTTGGGCGATCATGAACATCGACACCGCCACCAAGCGCCGCTTTCTCGCGCGGGTGCTCGAGTTTGTCGGCTGTCGGGACGAGGTCATTGAGCTGGCGTGCGGGGCCATCGGCACGCGCGGGCCGCTGGCGCGCGCGACGCGGGGCGCTCCGGCCTGACCGCCGGCCGCCGCCGCCTCCCCGCCCCTGTCGCGGGTTGCGGCATCGACATCCGCCGGGGCATGCGTAACGTCCCGGCTGTGAACGCGCCGCCGGAATTGTCGCCGCTCAAGCGCCGCAGCATCCGCAGCTTCTTCGCCTCGCTGCGCTACTCCCTCGAGGGATTCTGGGCCGCGCTCTGGCTGGAGCCGTCCTTTCGCGAGGACCTTGTCTTCGTCGTGATTCTGGTGCCCTTCGCGGTCATCCTGCCGGTCAACGCCGTGTCCACGGCCGTGATGATCCTGGCGCTGTTCCTGATCATCATCGTGGAACTGCTCAACTCCGCGATCGAATGGACCATCGACTACATCTCGACCGAGCGGCATCCGCTGGCGAAGCGCGCCAAGGACATCGCCAGCGCGGCCGTCTTTCTCAGCTACGTGAACTGCATCGTCGTGTGGGGCGTGATCATCGCCGCCAACTGGCACCGCATTTCCCGCCTCGAGTTCCTCCAATGGCCGCCGTCGCTGCTCCCGTAGCGCTGGTCACCGGCGCCTCCCGCGGCATCGGCCGCGCGATCGCGCGGCAGCTCGCCGCCCGCGGCGTGCGCGTCGCGCTGCATTTTCACCGGAATCGCGCCGCCGCCCGGGCCACCCTTGACTCCCTGCCCGGCGCCGGCCACGCCCTGTTCGCCGCGGACCTCATCGCCCCGCCCGCGGCGGAGCGCCTCGTCGCCGCGGTCCTGCGGACCTTCGGGCGAATCGACATCCTGGTGAACAACGCCGGCATCTACGAACTGCACCCGCCGGAGGCGACCGGCTTCGCCGCCTGGCGGCGGCGCTGGGACCGCACCGTGGCCGCGAACCTCACCGCGCCGGCGCACCTCTCGTTCCTCGTCGCCCGCGCCATGCCGCGCGCCCGCGGCGGCCGGATCGTCAACATCTCGTCGCGCGGCGCCTTCCGCGGCGAGCCGCGCGCCCCCGCCTACGGGGCGGCGAAGGCCGGTCTCAACGCCTTCGGCCAGTCGCTGGCCAAGGCCCTGGCCGCGCGGCGCATCCTCGTGTTCACGCTCGCGCCCGGCTGGACCGACACCGACATGGCCGCCGCCCACCTGCACGGCCCGCGGGGCCCCGAGATCCTGCGCGACATCCCGCTGGGGCGCGTCGCCACCGCCACCGAGGTCGCGCAAGCCGCCGCCTGGCTTGCCCTCGACGCCCCGGCGTCGATGACCGGCTGCATCATCGACCTGAACGGCGCCTCCTACCTGCGCACGTGAGCAGCCGCCCCCCGCGGCGGCGGGCGGTCAGCGCAGGCGGCCGAACAGCCACGTCGCCAGTCCGGCCATGACCAGGTTGGGCATCCACGCCGCCGCCTCCGGCGTGAGAATCTCCCGGCCGCCGAGCATGCTGGCGAAGCTGACGAGCAGGTAATAGGCGAAGAAAAGCCCCAGTGACTTGGACACCCCCACGGCAGGGCTGACCCGCACCCCCGAGACCGAGAACGGAATCGCGATGCCGATCACGATCAGGCATCCGAACGTGTCCGCGAGGATCTGGTAGTAGCGGATCGCGTAGCGGGTCACCTTGGGGCTTCCCTCGACGGTCAGATAGGCGATCAGGCGCCGCAGTTCGAAGAACGACAGGTCCAGCGGGTCGCGGTCGATGATCAGCATCAGCTGCGGATCCTCGTGGAAATTGGCAAAGGTGCGCTCCGCGAAGGGGACCGGGCGCGACATTTCGCCGCTGACCGGGTCGAACCGGATCTCCTGCCCGTCAAACAGGGTCCAGGAGCGCCCGGCCGGATTGTAGCGCGCCTGCCGCGCCCGATAACGCACGGTCTCGCGGCGCTGACCGTCGAGCTCCGAGATCGTCACGCCGTAGCCGCGCCCGGCGAACCGGCTGTAGCGGCTGATGTACCACAGGCGCCCGTCGGCCCGGTTGTCAAAGGCGACGCTGGTGACCAGCCCGATCTGCTCGACCCCGCCGGTGCGGGCCTCGTGGCGGAACTCGACCCGCTCCTTGATCTGGCGGCCGGCCTCGACCGACCACGGGACGATGTGGGCGTTGAACAGCCAGATCAGTCCGCTGGCCAGGATGCCGACCGCCCAGATGCCGCGCGTGAGGTGGAACATGCTCAGGCCGGCCGCGCGCATGACGGTGAATTCGTTGTTCCGGTGCAGCTGCCCGAGGCTGTAGAGCAGCGAGACGAGCACCGCGAGCGGCAGGACCCGGGTGACGAAGCTCGGCAGCAGGACGGCGAAGTACATCAGGACGTCGGAGGTGTTCGCCCCGGCCGCGAGCAGGTCGCCGAAGTCCTCGTACATCTGCTGCATGACCAGCAGGCCGAGGCCGGCCGCCAGGACCAGTCCCAGAATCTTCAGCCATTCCCGCAGGATGTGGCGGTCGAGGAGATTCAACGCAGGTCAGTTAAAACGCCGGGAGCGCGCCGAGGCCAAGCGCAAAGCGACCGCGTCTCAGGCCGGCGGCGCCCCCGGCCGGGCGGGCCGCAGTTCATACGCCAGCAGCGCCGCACAGACGAGCCCGAGCCCGACGCTGCGAACCAGATCGAGCAGCAGCGCCGCGCGGCCGGCCGGGCCGGCCCCGAAACACCCGCAGGCGATGTCGAGGTGGCGCCACCAGGCCGAGGCCAGCGCCGCGGAGAACACCGCGCACAGCGCCAGAAGCAGGTTCAGGGCGCCGAAACGAAACCGCGGCCAGAGCACCGCGGCGCCGCACACGATTTCCAGCCAGGGCAGGTAGAGAGCCAGCGCCGCCGCCGCGGGATAGGGCAGCAGGCGGTAATGGTCGACCGCCACGGCGAATGCGGCAGGATCGCGCGCCTTCAGGCCGCCCGCGGTCAGAAACACCGCCGCGATCGCGAGACGGGCCACCCCAAACGCTATCTGGGTTGTGCGGCGAGCCATGCGCTCCACCCCCCCGCGAGCACGAACACCTGGTCGATGCCAAGTTCCCGGCGCAGCCGACGCGCGGCCGACTGGCTGGCATCACAGGCCCGGTCGTCGCAATACACGACGACGCGCGCGCCGGGTTGCCACGCCCGGAGGAAGCCCGGAAGCTGCTCCTCCCAATGCGCCTCGCTGAGCGGCAGCGCGCCGGGGACATGCCGCTGCGCATAGGCCTCCGGCGCGCGCGCGTCGACCCACAGCACCGGCCCCGGCCAGCCCGACGCCTCGGCCCAGGTCACCTCCGGCACCCCGCTCTCCGCCCGCGACCACGCCGGACGCCTCGGATGCAGCGCGGCGGCAAGCAACGCCGGCACGAGTGCGACGACCAACAGGACTGAGGTCTGGCGCAGCGCCCGGCCGAAGATCGGTTCCCCGGCGTTCATGAGGCCGCCGGCGCCTTGACCGCCAGATAGATGAGGTAGATCTGCTCGCGTCCGCCCACCACGGCGTGGAGGCGCACGGTGCCGTCGACGGGCTTGCCGGTGTCCGGCGGCGTGACGAGGAGGCGGTACTGGCCGGGCGACCCGGGCACCAGCCGCACGGCGAAGCGCGGGTTGTCGCACTCCACGGTGCCGATCGCGGTCTTGGCGGGATCGGCGGTCGCGATGGCGAGACTCTTTTCGGCCGCCGGCTCGCCGACGGACCAGAACAGGAACCGCGGCGTGATCGCCACCGGTTCGGGAATGTCCAGCGTCAGCGTCAGCTCGGTGAACTTTTCGTCCGGATCATCGGTCTCCACCGCCACGCTGCGCCGGAGGTGCCCGACGTAGCCGGCCAGGGCGACGTCGACCCGGATCTCGCCCGTGGCGCCGGGGGCATAGACCTCCCGGTCGGGTTCCGCCTCCACGCAGCTGCAGCTCGGGTCGAGCGCGACGATGCGCACCGGGCGGGCACCAGCGTTGCGAAAGGGATAGACTGCCATGGCCTGCTCCTGGCCGATCTCGGTCCTGAGCCGCACGTCCCTGGTCTTCCATTCCAGCGCGGCTCCGGCGGAAAGCGCTCCCAACGGCAGCAGCAGGACGATCGCGTGAACCCTCATGGCGGGCGTAACGTAGCGCAGGCCGTTCCCGCGTGCCAACCCAGGAATCCCGTCCGCGGCCCGTCAACCGGACCGGACCGCCGCCTCCGGCGGTCGGCCCGAGGGCTTAGCGCCAGTACCCCTGGTAGTAGACGTAGGAGCTGCCCTGAAGCTCCCAGTGCGGCGCAACGTAGGCATGGCAGTTCGCCGGTGGTATCTCCCAATGACCGGAGGTCCAGACGTAGCCGTTGCCGTTGTAGGCCCAGTAACCCGGGATCCAGACGGCGGAAGGCGACGGCGACGGCGTGACAATATCGGTCGGCGAGGACGAGGGCGGCTGCGGCGGCGCCACGGTCATCTCGCGTTGCGGGCGGTAGGCAACGCCCTGCGGGGGGCCGTAGAGCGTGCCCTGCTGGTTGTCGGCGGCGTTGCCGAGCGTGCCGCCGGCGATGGCACCCGCGGCGGCGCCGATGGCCGCGCCGGCGAGGGCGTTGTGACTGCCGCTGTTATTGCCGAGAATGGCGCCGGCCAGGGCGCCGAGGGCGCCGCCGGCCACGGCACCCTGCTGGGTGTTCGGACCGGTGCCGACGCAACCGGCGCACAAGGCGCACACGGCGACAGCCAGGAGAAGCTTGTTAGGAGGACGCATGGTTCGGGTTAGGTTGCCGAATTCGGGACGTCCGATCAACGGTGATGGAAGCCAGGGCCGCCAAAATGGCCGCCCCCATGGCCGCCGTAGAAATGGCCGTAGTGGTAGCTGAAACCGAGGCCGATGGCGACTGGCCCGTACCACGGCCAGCCCCAGCCATAATAGAAGGGGTCATAGTAATACCCAGGCTGCTGGTAGACCACGGTCGTCGTCGCCGGGACGACGGCAGTGGGGACCGCGGCGGTCGCAGCGGGCGCGCCGGCCGAGGACAGCAGCTGGTAGGACACCGTGTTGGTCTGGCCATTGCCGTATTGGTAGACGACCGTGATGTGGTCGCCCGTCACCTCCATCTTGGCGATGGCCAACCCCTGCGCCGCGGCTGCGCTGGACAGCTCCGCCGGCGTGGGCAGGCGAGGAATGTAGATGATCGAATTCGGGGCCGGCATCGGGCTGGCCGGAGCAACGGCGGCCACGGCCGGCGCCGCCGGGCTGGCCGCCGGCGCGGTGGTTTGTTCGGTCGACTGGGCGAACGCGCCCCCGGCGAGGAGGGTGGTCGTGAAAGCAACGGTGGCGATGATTGAGTTGGTGTTCATGGTTTCCTCAATGTCTATTGAGTAAGACCGCGGGTGGCATTCCGATGTGCCGTCTTTTTTCGCGTCGCAGCTCCTTGACGCCCACGCAAATCGGGGGTTTCAGGTCCGGAGCCATTCTATCCCGCCGGGGGCCGTGCGCAAGGGAATCCAACCGTCGCGGAGGAGGCCGGGCCACAGTCCATTGGCGCGCCCGCGGGTCGGGAATACACCCCAGCGCAATCCCCTTGTCAGGCCCGGGAGGGACTGGTTCTCTCCCGCCTTTCCCCGTGAAAGTCGTCTGCGCCTGGTGCAACAAGACCCTCTCGTCCGGCCTCCCGGACGACCCGGTGTCGCACGGCGTCTGCCCCGACTGCGCCGCGAAGCTGGCTCCGACCAGGCGTGGCACCCTTCAACAGTTGCTGGACCACATGCGGCAGCCGGCGATCGCCGTCGACGCCAAGATCAGCGCGATGTGCATGAACCAAGCCGCGCAGAAAACTTTCGGCGCCGGGGGCCACTTGATCCAGGGAAAGCTGATCGGCGATATCATCGAATGCGCCCACGCCTCCAGGCCCGAAGGCTGCGGCCGGACCGTCCACTGCTCCGGCTGCACCATCCGGCGCATGGCCACGGCGACGTTTCAGGACGGTCAGGCGCGTTGCAGTGTGGAGGCGGAGCAGCTCGTGCGCGGCGCCGACGGCATCGCACCGGTGCGTTATTCCATCTCCACCCAGAAGGTGGCCGACGCCGTCCTGATCATCATCGAGGACCTGAAATCGGTCGCGACCAGCGCGCCGTTTGCGGAAGAGCCCGTGGGGGCCTGAGGCGGCGGAGTCAGGTTTCCGCGGAGTCGTAGCTCACGACGATCACGAGGGCGGAAAGCACGAGGAGCACGGGCATCATTGAAGGAGGACTTGGTGTGCGGGGGCCACAGGTGCGCCGTGGCCGAGTCGGGACTCAAGCGGTGACGCAGGTCCGGCGGCGGAGGCCGTAGACGTTGGCGCGCCGGCCGCGGGGAGAATTCGAGGTCGGGCACGCCCGGGCGGGGGCCACGGTGAGCGCCGGCCGGCGGCTGTAGTCGGTGAAGCCGATCAGCATCAGCCCGGCCACCGGATAAATCCACATGGCGGTTTCGCTGGTGAGGAACGCCAGGGATGACTGAACACCGATCAGGCCGACAAAAGCGGCAAACGCCGCGCACGCACCGAGGAGAAGCAGGAGGATTTGAAGAGTGGCTTTCATGTTTTGGATTCCTTGTTTGGATTGAACGATACCTTTGCAGGCGCCGTGCCAAGTTATGGTTGTCGCTGTAAGTCGCTGGTTCCCTTGCACTAAAATAAACCGTGCTCGCCACACCCGCCTCGCGGGTCTCCCAGTCAATCCAGCCACGGGACGGATGTTTCCCGCGATTGGGACCCGCGACCCGCCACCGCCAAAAGCCGGTGCTGCGGGTGCTGAAGACCGCGTCATCGCGGCGCCGGCCGCGGACGCCGCGAGGCGGACAAGCGATCGTCGCGGACGGTGGGACAGTAGAATCTTGCGCCGGCGAAACCCGGCGGGAGAGGATGCGTCATTCCTGTGGCTTCCCAACTTGCCGCGCGGGCGCATCGCGACCCGGGCGGCGGGCGACAAAGCCCGCCCCCTTGCAGCCCGCGTCCGGCAAACCAACGACCTGACCCCAAGACCGCCGCCGTCTGGCACCCCACGGCGCTCCATTTCATGAACATCAAGAACCGCTGGTTTCCCGCCGTCGCGTTAGGCGCCGCGGCCCTGTTGGCATCGCCGGCCCAGGCCCAGGTGGGCCGCCGCTTCCCTTCTGAGAAGAAGGTCGTCATCGATCCCGTGACGGGAATTCCGCTGACGTTCCTGACGAGCACGCCGGCGGGCGACTCCAAGATCTACCAGACGCACCGCCAGTGGACCGCCGACGGCAAGTGGGTGATTTTCCGCTCCAACCGGGTGCGCGGCCAAGCTTTCGCCGTCAACGAGGAGTCCGGCGCCATCGTGCAACTCACCGAGCACGGCTACATGGGCATGCTCTGCGCCGCCCGCCTCTCGATGAAGCTCTACCTCATGCGCAACGCGGGCGGACTGGAGGAGCCGGCGGCGGGCGCGCCGGCCGGCGGCTTCCGCCGCCCGCGCGGTCCGTTCCAGATCGTCGAGGTCGACCTCGCCAAATTATTCGCCGACAGCGCCGCGGGGACGATGAAACCCGACGCGGAGTACGAGCGGGTGTGCGGACAGACGCCGCCGGACATGATGGCCGACGGCAACATGGGCCTCGATGCCAACGAGGACTTCATGTATTTCCGCGTCAGCGGTCCCGACGTGTCCGCGCACCTGCCCGCCGGGGAGAAGCCGGCCGAGAGTTTCGGGCCGCGGCACATGGGCGCCGGCCCCACCGGCCTGGCCAGCATGAACCTGAAGACCGGCGAGGTGAAACTGATCGTGACCGTGCCCTTCCAGATCGGCCACGTGCAGACCAACCCGTGGGTCCCGGGCGAGATCGTGTTCTGCTGGGAGACCGGCGGCAAGGCGCCCCAGCGCACGTGGACCGTCATGGCCGACGGCACGGGCCTGCGGCCGCTCTATCCCGAGGCCCCCTACGAGTGGATCACCCACGAGGCGGTGATCACGCATGACGAGGTGGCCCTCGCCATCATGGGGCACCGCAAGGTCGGCACCGACGACGAATGGGGCATCTCCGGCACGCGGGAGCATCCCACCGGCCTGGCGGTCGTGAACCTGCGCACGCGCGAGATGCGCATCATCGCGCAGACGCCGTCCGGCAGCGGACTCTGGCACGTCAACGGCTCGGCCGACGGGCACTAAACAATGAACGACGATTTCTCACGCAGCATCTACCTGATCGACCGGCACACGGGCGAGATGATGATGCTCTCGACCGGCCACAAGCCCACGGCGGCGGACCACCCGCACC
>DATJUU010000225.1:0-5407 GCA_035502155.1 Opitutaceae bacterium | reverse complement strand
ATGCTCATCGTGCAGTGCGGCTCGGCGGTGGCGGCGGCGCTGATCGAGTGGCTCTGGCTGGGCACGCGGCTCTCCGCCGCCCAGGCCGCGCTCGCAGCGCTGACGCTGGCCGGGGTGAGCATGGGACTCATGGGGCCGATGGGACCGGCGCCGGGCCGCCGGACTTCCGGCATCGTCCTCGCCGTGCTCTCGGCCGTCGCGCAGGGTGCCGGCGCCGTGCTCAGCCGCAAGGCGTTCGGCGTGCTGCACGCCCACGGCTTCCTCATGGACGGCGCCAGTTCCGCTTACCAGCGTGTGCTCGGCGGCCTGGCCGTCGGCACGCTTGCTCTGCTGGTCGTGCGCTGGTGGCCCCGGGCCGGGGACCGGCCCGCGCCGGAGGCCGAGACCGTGCCGGCCGCCCACCTGCCGCCGTGGACGTGGGTCGTGTTCAACACCCTGCTGGGGCCCGTGCTGGGCGTGACCTGCTACCAATGGGCGCTGCGCTCGACGCCGGCCGGCATCGTCCTCCCCATCGTGGCCACCGCGCCCCTGCTCACGGTGCCGATCGCCCGGGCGCTTGAGCACAGCCGGCCCACGCCTCGCTTTTGGCTCGGCGCGCTGCTCGCCGTGGCCGGCGCCGCCGGGCTGGCAATCGTGCCATGAGGATCCGCGTCCCCATCGTCCTCGCGCTGCTCGCCGCCTCCGTCGGGCGGGCCCAGAACCCGCCGCCGTCCGCCGGCGACGAGACCGTCCGGCTCGAACCCATGACGGTGCAGGGCTCGACCGTGCCGGAATGGCTGGACGCGACTCCGGACCGCCTCGAATGGAACCTGCCACCCAGCCTCGCGGCCGGCGCCGAATCGGTTCCGGGCCTCGTGATGCACCGCATGGGCGCCGCCGCCGCCGAGCCGCTGCTGCGCGGCCTCGGCTCGGACCACGTCGTCACGGTCCTGGACGGGCTGCCGCTGCCCAACGCCTCGCCCACCCGCACCGACTCCGCGCTCGCGCTGATCGCCGCCGGCCTGCCGGCCGGCTTCGAGGCGGTCAAGGCCCTGCCCTCCGTCACGCTCGGGCCGCCGGCCACGGCGGGATACCTCGAATTGTCAACGGAGCCGGACAAGGCCCATGGGACCTATCGGACTTATGTCGGGGCGTCCTGGCTGCCCGATCGCGACGGCGCCGACGCGCTCGCGGTCCAGACCGCGACGCGGGGCGCCTGGACGGCCCGCCTCGCGGCGGCTGCCCATCGGTTCGGCGATTACACGTCCGGCAACGGAACTGTCGTCCCCGCGGCCGACCGCAACACCGGCGCGGCCCTCCGCCTCGACTGGCAGCCGGATGCCCGGCACGCCCTGCACCTCGGCGCCCTGTTTTCCCGCCAGCAGCTCGCCGTGAACTCGGCGCTGCCGCTCGACACGCGCGACACCAACACCGCGGCGTTCACCGGCGGCTACGACTGGACGCCGTCCGATCGCACCCGGATCGCCGCCCGGTTCGGCGCCGGGGTCATCCGCCCTCACCTCGACAATTTCCTGCGCCCGGCCCCTTCCCTGGTCTATGCCGACGGCCGCACCGGCACCCTCGCCGCCGGCCTAACCATGCGCCACAAGACCGACAACGGTGACGATTTCGCCACCGGCGTGGACGCGACGCAGGAGGACCGCGACCTTCAACGCAAGCGCCCCGGCGCGGTCGACCTGCTGTGGCCGGATCTGCACCAGCAGGATCTCGGGGCCTTCGCCGAGCTGACGCATCCGCTCGCCCCGGGCTGGAATCTCCGGCTGGGGGCGCGGCTCGACGCCGCTGCCAGCGAAGCCCGGGCCGCCGACGGTCTCGCCTTCGGCCGCGCCATCCGTTCGCTTTACCTCGCCTACGACGGACCCGCCGCCAGCCAGACGAACCGGCGCGAGACCACCGGCGCCGCCAATGCGCTGCTCACCGGCCGGCTCGCGCCCGACCTCACCACCACGTTCGGCGCCGGTTTCACCCGCCAGCCGCCCGGGGCGAGCGAGCGGTATCGCGCGTTTTCCGACGCCTTGGGCGGCGGCTATGAAATCGGCAATCCCGCCGCGAACGCCGAGGACAAGTACGAGGCCGACTGGGGGGTGCAATGGCGGCGGAAGCAACTCACGCTCAGCGTCGACACCTTTGCCAGCTACCTCCCGAACTACCTGCATCGCACCCGCGTCGGGCTCACGACTCCGCCCCCGCCACCGCCGCCGAACTCCATCGTCTACGGCTATCGCGCCATCGCAGCCCGATTCCACGGCGCCGAGATCGAGGCGTTGTGGCAGCCGGTCGAGGGCAGCTGGGCCCGGCTCGCGGCGGCCGCCGTCGGGGGCGTCGACGTCGACGCCGGCCGCGAGCTGCCGGAGATCCCGCCCGCGTCGCTCACCTTCGCGCTCGGCCATCGCTGGTCCGGCGCGGCGCTCAAGCCCTGGGTCGAGGCCGGCGGGCGGCTCGTCGCCGCGCAGCGCAACCCGGCCCCGGACGACATGCCGGTGTTCGCCGACACGGGCGCCTTCGCGCTCGGCCGCGTGCGGGCCGGCCTGTCGTGGCGCAACGTGCGCGTCTCGCTCGGGCTGGAAAACGTCTTCAACCGCCAGTACTTCGACTACCTCGCCCCGCCGGCCGGCGCCACGCCCGCCGGCGGCAGCCTGGCGCCCGGCGCGCGCATTCCCGGACCCGGGCGGACTGTGACGCTCACCGTCACCTGGGCGCTGCGCTGAAGCGTCGGCTGCCGAGTCCGCGCTTTTCCCAAAAAACCGAGGTAAGCACCCTAGGGCGACACCAGACAATCCCTAGACGCGGATCGCTTCTTGAAGTCACTGGCGACGGCGCCAATAAACTGCAGAAGTCCGGCGGCGCCATCGGGTGCCTGGGCACCAAAGCGATCCGCCCGCGGCTTTCATCCCGACCGACTGTCCCGCCCGCCCTCCGGCTTCACCACGCTCCCTGTCTCCCATGCCGCCTTCCTCCTCGTCCAGCAGCCCCGGGCCCGGCCTGAAGACCGTGCTGATCATCGATGACGATGTACACTTCACGGCCACGCTGACCCTCGGTTTGGAAAGCCACGGTTACCGCACGCTCTGCGCGCCGGACGCCACGTTCGGCTGGAAGCTCGCCCACGAGCACCTGCCCGATCTCATCCTGTGCGACATCGACATGCCGGCGATGGATGGGCGCCGCCTGCTGCAGGAAATGCGCGCCGATCCGGAGCTGGCGGACCGCCAGTTCGTCCTCATGACCGGCAAGTCGGCGTTGGCCAGCCCGCGCTCCGCGATGGATCTCGGGGCCGACGACCTGCTGCTGAAGCCGTTCGGTCTGGCGGAGCTCCTGCGGTGCGTCGCTGCCCGGCTCCAGCGGGCCGCCCTCAGCCGGCGGGTCGATCTCCGCGTCGTGGAGCAACTGCGGGAGAGCCTGCACTCCAACCTGCCGCAGGAGTTCTTCGCGCCGCTGGCGAGCATTCTCGGCCTGGCGGAGATGCTGGAGACCCAACTCATCAACCTGACCAGGGACGAGATTCTCCAGGACTTGGGCGACATCCGGCGGGCCGGCCGCCGGCTGCACCGGGCCCTGCGCAACTATCTCCTGATCCTCGAGCTCGAGACGCCCGAGGCCGCCCGGCCGCGCGCCGTGCTGGACGCCGATGCCGTGGTGGCGGCGCTCGTGGCCGGCATCAGGGCCGCCGGCGAACGGCGCCTGCGCAGCACCGACCTCGTGATCGAGCTCACCGGCGCCGGCCTCAAGGCCGACCCGATGGATCTCACCATCCTGGCCGAGGAACTCGTCGACAATGCCCTCGCCTTTTCGCGCAAGGACACGGCGGTCAAGGTGCGGGCGTGGCCGGAAGCGGGCCGGTTGCACTTCTCGGTGACGGACGCCGGGCGCGGCATGACGCCGGAGCAGCTGAACCAGCTCGGTGCATTCCGGCAGACCGAGCGCAAGGCGCCCGGCCAGCAGGGCTTGGGACTGGGTGTGGCGTTGGTGCGCAAACTTGCGCGGCATCTGGGCGGCGACCTCCGGATCGAAAGCGCGGCCGGCAAGGGCACGACGTGTCACGTCGACCTGCCGACCCACGCGGCGTAAGGCGGCGGAGGGGGTTGGTTTTGGGTTTTGGGTTTTGGGTTTTGGGTTTGAGCCCGAGGCAGCGGTCCGCCGCCGGTAATTCCAAGCTGGCGGAGACGCGTCGGTACAGGTGTCATGCCTCCGCGTTTCGCTGCTGCCGTCTTCAACCCCCACTTCCCATGCGCCGCTTCCTTCCGCTCCTGGCGGTATTCGCATGCTCCGCATGCACGCCCATCATCGTTGAGCGCCCCGGACCCCCCGCGCCACCCCCGCCACCGGTGGTCTACGAACAGCCGCCACCGATCGTCCACGCGCCGCCGCCGGCCGGCCGGCACGACGATGACCGCCGGGACTTGCGCGGCCAGGACGACCGGGCGGGGCGCGGGATTGACGCCGCCATCGACCGCGCCTTCCGCGAGCTGCTCGAACGCG
The DNA here is from genome assembly GCA_035502155.1 of Opitutaceae bacterium. Classification (GTDB taxonomy): domain Bacteria; phylum Verrucomicrobiota; class Verrucomicrobiia; order Opitutales; family Opitutaceae; genus Fen-1467. The sequence goes on along the minus strand of DATJUU010000225.1, from coordinate 928 downwards.
CCCCGGACCCCGAGGGCCGCGCCCATTACGAGGATCTGCTCCGGCACGGTTTGACGGAGGAACAAATGCGCGACCGCATCCGCGAGAGCGAGGAGTACCGGGTGACCCTACCGGACTCGAAGACGACGCGCGCCTACCGGGCCGTCCTCGGACGCGATCCGGATCCGAGCGGGATGCAGAGCTACCGCAAGAAGATCGTGGACCAGCACTGGTCGGAGCGCGATGTGGAGAATGACCTGCGTCGCAGCGCCGAATACCGCAATCGGTCGAAGAACCAACCCCCGCCGGCCCAGAATCCGCCGCGCGACCGGGGCGACCGCCCGGGACCGCCCTCCGGTCACTGAGCCGGGGCTATTTCGTCTCGTCGATGATCCGGACCATCTCCGCCTCCACCTCGGCGGCGATGGCGTGCAACCCGGGCGCATCCGACAACAGGTCGAGCATGGCCTGGGGCCGGATCATGCCGATCCTGGTCTGGCCGCCGTCCTCGTAGACCGAGATGCGGCACGGCAGCGCCACGTTCATCGAGAAGTCGTGGCCGAGCACGCGGTTGGCCTGCGCGGGATTGCAGACCTCGAGGATGAAGCACTCCCTGGCCTGCGGGAATCCCTTCGCCGTCAGCGTTTCCTTCAGGTTGTAGACGTGCAGCGTGCCGAACCCGTGTTGTTTGGCGACCGCCTGCAGGTCCGCGGCGGCCTTCGCCGCCGGCTTGCTGGTGATGACATCGTAGCGCATGGATCGGAGGTTGGCGCCGGAGGGCGGCGGCGGCAAGTGCCGCCGCCAACGCCGGATTCTCTTCTTACCACGGGTTACACGGATGGGCACGGATGCAGGCCGTGTAGCCCAACCCCTGAGGGTTCGGTCCAATTCCCCATGAACCCTTCCCCAAACATCCGTGTACATCCGTGTCATCCGTGGTGGGAACAGT
>DATJUU010000224.1:0-5215 GCA_035502155.1 Opitutaceae bacterium | reverse complement strand
ATCATTCCCTACAAGAATCCCCACGCCCTGACGTCCTACTACCTGGGCATCTTCAGCTGTTTCCCGGTGCTGGGCTTCTTCCTGGGCATCGCGGCCATCGCGCTCGGGGTGTCCGGCCTCAAGGCGCACACCCGCAAGCCGGCCATCCACGGCACCGTCCACGCCTGGATCGGCATCGTCTGCGGCTCGTGCTCGGTGGCGCTGCACCTGCTGGTCGTGGCGCTGATCATCCTCTCCGCGCTGCACCGCCACCACTGAGCCCGCCCTCAGGCCAGCGTCAGGAAGATCCAGACTAAGACCAGCACCACGGCCACCAGCTTGAGGTAGGTGGTGATCACCGGCCGCAGGGATTGGCTCTCCGCCGGCACCGGCGCGGCGGGCGGGGCATCGGCGCCCAGCACCTCGAGCGCGCGCTCGTAGTCGTCGTCGGCCACCTCGACCTTCACGCCGCCGATCGCGTTCGCATAAAGCGGATTGGCGGCGACGGTGAACTCGTCGCGCACGGACGCGGCGACGCCACTGCCCTCGAGCCGGGATTTCAGGAGGTAGGCCTCCTCAATCGTGGTGAACGCGGCGATGGTCTTCATGCCTCCAGGCAAACAATCACGGGGCGGATGCGACCGCAACCGTCCGGGACGTCGCGCGCCGCAGTTCGGCATAAAGAATCCAGCAGCAAGTTGCGGCGACTACCGTGATCGCTTCGTTCAGCCAGAGGTTGGTCGCCGAAATGGGATGCATCCAGCCGTGGCGGCCCATGTAGCCCGACCACACGGGTGGGCCCACGAGAATGGCGACCAGCATCAACACCACGCCCACCGATAGGAAGACCCCGAAAGCCGCAATCCACCCCTTCGACCGCCGGAAGACCTGCACCACGATCCAGCTGCGCAGCGCCAGGATCAGGATAAAGGCGGTGGTGTGGGGCACATCGCGCACGCCGTAGGCTCTCGCAAATCCGACCACCGCGTATGCGATCGAAATGCCGAGGTAAACCAGCAGGAGGATCCGGCAAATCTGGCCTCGCATCCTCATGGTCCCGGGGCTGGAGGCGATACTACCGGCCAACTCGGCGCCATCGGCATTCAAGCACCGCCCGCTATGTCACGCCTGCGCCCGCGGGGCAACCATCTTGGCACGCCTGCGGCGTAGGCGTCCCAATCGGCGCCAAACTGGCGGCGCAGCCATGGCTCCTCGTAGAAAACGACGCGCAGATGGAAGCCGGCACAGAGCACCAGCAAATAGAGCAGGAGCGCGACCGAACCGAACAGAGCCGCCCACCCCGCCACCACGACCAGCACGGCGAGATACATCGGGTTGCGCACCCAACGGTACAATCCGACGACGACGAGGCGCCGCGGCGGGTCCCACGGCGCGAGCGTGCCGCGACCCGACACGCAGAAATCGCGCACGCACCAGAGCAGCAGCGCAGCGCCGACGAGCAGCAGGCCGGCGCCGTACGGCCAGAGGCTCCGATGGATCTGACTTCGCGCCGCAATGCAGGCCGGAATCAGCCCGGCGACGACGCCGGGCAGCACGAGCAACGCCGCGAGCGCACGCAGGGGCAGCATTTCGGCCGGGAAACCGGATGGCGCGCCACCGCGCCCCTACAGCATGCCCTTCTTCTCCAGCAACCCGACCAGGCGGTCGAACCGCCGGTTGACGGCTCGTTGGCTGTCCTGGATGGCGGTCGCCACGATCAGCACCAGAAACAGGTACAGCATCACGGTCTTGAAGTCCGGGCCGGCGCGCGGCGTGACTGCGAAATCCATCGCCACCAACGCGGCGCCGTAGACCGCCCTGAGGGCATAGGTGTGCCAGTAGTCTTTGACGTGCAGGGCGGGACTGTGAATTTCGCGTTTGGCCTGGAGGTCGGCGAGGATGGACTGGGCGTCAGCATTCATGGTGGGGCGGGGCTGGCCAAGGATCTGCTGCCATGAGCGCTCCGCTGGGGCTGCGGACGCTCGGGGGTCGATTCTAGGCAGAATCACGCCTTCCCGGCAAGCGGCGGCCGCCTCAGGCCGGTGGCCGGGCGGCGCCCTGGAGCGTGCGGTACTCGACCGGCTTGCCGGCGGCGCGGGCGACCGCGATGCCGGACTCCATCCCGGGCGAGACGCCGCGGTCGGTATAGACCACGCAGGCGTCGGCCGCGCGGTACCACGCCCAGCCGGCATCCATGCCCAGCTGGCGTTCGGCCGGGACCTCGTCGCGCAGCACGCCGGCCTGCGTGTAGAGCAGGTGGCAGGCGAACGGCGCTTCGCCGCGGGCGAGGCAGTCGGCCAGGCAGGCGCGGGCGTAGGCCACATTGGCCTCGATGTCGCCGGCGTACGGGCTTTCGACAATCACGAGTCGCATAAAACAATGTTGGCTGGCGCATCTCGGCCGAGATTCCGTTTTTCGGGGCGATGCCGGCGGCACCACCGCGCCCGCGGAAGCTTAGACGGGTTGCAGGCCGTGACGAGCCATGATGGCGCCGATGGCTTGAAGGTCGGGCGGGCCGCCGGCATTCACCAGGGCTCCGACCTCGCGGAAGAAATCCGGGCGGAGGACGCCGGGCGTGACGGTGGCGAGGAAGCGCACGGTTTCGGCGCCGCGGTTGGCGAACTGGTGGGCCGCGCCGCGGGGGATGAAAAGCGCCTGGCCGGGGGTCAGCGCGAGTTCACGGCCCTCCACGAGGAACGTGCACGTGCCGGCGATCTCCCAGATGGTTTCATCGTAGGCCACGTGCCGGTGCGGGGCCGGCACGCGGACGTTCGGCGGGACGGTGGCTTCGAACAGCGCGAGCGCGCCACCCGTGTCCGCGCCCTCAAGCAGGTAGCGGATTTCAATCTGGCCGACGCGAATGACCTCCCGGGGCATGGCGATGTTCATGGGAATGATTCTTTGAGGGCGGAGGGTGCGTTCGATCGCCGCCTCGGCGGGTGATCGGACCAGCCGGCAATCGTGCATCGAGGCTTATGCCGGTCGCGCGCCGCAGGCACGCCCAAAAGTCCGGCCCTTGATTTCTCCCGCGGCAATCTGCTAATTTCTTCCCTTTCCCGCCCTCACCCTCACTTTCACCCTCACTTCCCCATGCCCGAACCGCAACAATACGAGTTCCAAGCCGAGGTCCGGCAGCTGCTCGATATCGTCATCCACTCGCTCTACACGGAGAAGGAGATCTTCGTGCGCGAGCTGGTGTCCAACGCCGCCGACGCGCTGGAGAAGCTGCGCCACCTGCAGATCACGGAGAAGGAGGTTTTCGACGACCGCCTGCCGCTGGAGATCAACCTCACCACCGACGACGCCGCGAAGACCTTCACGATCCAGGATTTCGGCGTCGGCATGACGCGCGCCGAGCTGGTGGAGAACCTCGGCACCATCGCCCACTCCGGCTCGAAGGCGTTCCTCAAGGCGCTGAGCGAGACCGAGGCCAAGGCCACCAGCCTGATCGGCCAGTTCGGCGTCGGCTTCTACAGCGCGTTTATGGTGGCGAAGCGCGTGCGGGTCTTTTCCCACTCCTGGCGGCCGGCCGAGGCCGGGCAGGCGTGGGAGTCCGACGGCGCCGGCCGCTACGCGATCGAGGAGGCCGAGGGCCAGCGCCGCGGCTGCAAGATCGTGGTCGAGCTGAAGGACGAGTGCGCCGAGTTCGCGCAGGCCTCGCGGATCGAGGCCGTGCTCAAGCGCTACTCGTCGTTCGTGCCCTTCCCGATCAATCTCAACGGCAAGCGGGTCAACACGGTCCAGGCGCTGTGGCTGCGCGGCAAGAACGAGATCAAGGAGGAGGAGTACGTCGAGTTCTACAAGTTCCAGGCCAACGCCTTCGAGGCGCCGCGGCTGCGGCTGCATTTCAGCGCCGACGCCCCGCTGGCGATCAACGCCCTGCTTTTCGTGCCGGAGGAGAACCCGGAGCGCTTCGGCTTCGTGCGCGCCGAGCCGGCGGTGGCGCTCTACTGCCGCAAGGTCCTGATCGACGCGCACCCGAAGGACCTGCTGCCGGAGTGGCTGCGCTTCCTCAAGGGCGTGGTCGACAGCGAGGACCTGCCGCTGAACATCTCGCGCGAGCTGCCGCAGGACCGCGCGCTCATCGCCAAGCTCCGCCGGGTGATCACGCGGCGCTTCCTCAAGTTCCTGGAGGAGGAGGCCAAGGACCGGCCCGACGCCTACAAGGAATTCCACCGCCGCTTCGGCGTCTACCTCAAGGAGGGCGCGGCGCTCGACGAGTCGCACCAGAAGGACCTGCTCAAGCTGCTGCGCTACGAGTCGTCGCTGACCGAGAAGGACGCGACCACCAGCCTCGCCGACTACGTCTCGCGGATGAAGGAGGCGCAAAAGGAGATCTATTACCTCGCCGGCCCGAACCGCGCCGCGATCGAGGCCGGGCCGTACCTCGAGGGCTTCCGCGCCCGCAACCTCGAGGTGCTGTTCTGCTACGAGAGCGTCGACGAGTACGTGATGGGCCACGCCCACGAGTTCGACGGCAAGCGGCTGGTGTCCGCCGACCAGGCCGACCTCAAGCTCGAGGAGCTGCCCAAGCCGCCGGGCGAGGACGCGCTCAGCGAGGAGCAGCAGAAGTCCCTGGCCGCGTGGCTCAAGGAGACGCTCGGCGACCGCGTGGCGGAGGTGAAGGCCGGCGACCGGCTGGTCGACTCGCCCGCGCTGGCGCTCAACGCCGACAAGTTCATGACGCCGCACATGCGGCGGATGATGCGGGCGATGAAGGCCGAGGGCGAAGACGACTCGCCGCCGCGGGTCGAGCTGCAGTTCAACCCGCGACATCCCGTGATCAAGCACCTGGCCGCGGCGCGCGAGGCGAAGCCGGAGGTGGCCAAGCTCGTCGCCGAGCAGGTGCTCGACAACGCGCTCATCGCCGCCGGGCTTTTGGACGACCCGCAAAAGATGGTCGCGCGGATCTACAAACTGCTGGAGAACGTGTGAGCGACGGGATCGACTGAGCCGGGCCGGCGCGGCGGAAGGCGACCGCATCCATTGCCGGAGATATTGTGTGGCAACGGACCGGTACTTCGTGCTTCCTGCATTTCCGCATGGGTCCGCAACGGACAGCCTCTGGGCAAAGGCAAACGGCGCGATGGCTCCTCGTGGCGGGGCCGCCCATCGTCCTCGCCTGCGTCGCGGTCAAACTGCTGCTCCACCTCGCCACGGCGAACCGCTACGGGATCTTCCGCGACGAAATGTACGGCCTCGCGTGCGCCCAACACCTGGACTGGGGTTACGTTGA
>DATJUU010000223.1:0-18968 GCA_035502155.1 Opitutaceae bacterium | reverse complement strand
TCCGTGCGCGGCTCGATGGCCGAGCGCAGCGCGGTGCGGGCGCGCGACTTCGCCAACCGGCTCGTCGAGTGCCCGGACATCGACTGGGTCTCGATCACCGACAACGCCGGGGGCAACCCGCAGCTCGCGCCGCAGACCCTGGGCAAGCCGCTCCTCTACGCCGGCAAGGAGGTGGTGATCCACCTCACCTGCAAGGATCTCAACCGCAACGGGCTCGAGAGCGAGGCGTGGGCGCTGCACAGCGAGGGTTTCCACAACATCCTCGCCATGACCGGGGACTATCCCGCCGCGGGCAACGGCGGCCAGGCCAAGCCGGTGTTCGACCTCGATTCGGTCGGGCTGATCGCGCTGCTCGAGCAGATGAACCAGGGCCTCGCGCCGAAGGCCGCGGGGGATGCCGCGCGCCTCGCACAGACCCAATTCCTGGTCGGGGCGGTGACCACCAACTACAAGCTGCTCGAGGGCGAGGTGATGCCGCAGTACCTGAAGCTCGAGCGCAAGGTCGCCGCCGGCGCCCGGTTCATCATCAACCAGGTCGGGTACGACGCGCGCAAGGTCTCCGAGCTCCGCGCCTACATGGACGCCCACGGCATGGCGGGGGTGCCGTTGATCGGCAACGTCTACGTCCTCAACCCGCGCGTGGCGCAGCTTTTCCACGACGGCCGGATCCCCGGGGTCGTGGTCCCGCCGGCGCTGCTCCGCCTTTGCCAGGAACGCGGCGGCGGGCCGGACGGCGGCCGGGAGTTCTTCCTCGAGTTCGCCGCCAAGCAGATCGCGATCTACCGCGGCCTGGGCTGCCGGGGCGCGTATCTCGGCGGCGTCTACCATTTCGCGGCCATCGAGCGGATCCTCGCGCTCGCGCGCAGCTTCGCGCCGGACGACTGGAAGCAGTTCGCCCGGGAGATCGCGTTCGCGCGGCCGGGCGAATTCTACTTCTACGCGGCCGACCCGGCCACCGGGCTGGCGGATCCGGCCCGGCGGGCTCAGGCCCCGGCGGCCGGCGGCCGGCATGCCGGGGTCGGCTATGCCGCCGCGAAATGGGCCCACGCGGCAATGTTCACGCCGGGCCGCGGCCTGGCGCCGTGGGGCGCGCGGGCCTGCGCCGCCGCCGCCGATCCGGCGCAGGGGCCGAAGCTCCTGCGCCTCGTCGAGCACCTGAGCAAGGCGGCGCTGTTCCGCTGCCAGGACTGCGGCGACTGCTCGCTGCCCGAGATCGCCTTCCTCTGCCCGGAGTCGCAGTGTGCCAAGAACCAGCGCAACGGGCCGTGCGGCGGGACCCGCGACGGCCGGTGCGAGGTCGACGGCTTCGGGGACTGCATCTGGCTGCGCGCCTATGAGCGCCTGCGGCACGACGGGCGCGAACGGGAGCTGCTCGCCCATGCGCCGGTGGTGCAGAACCAGGCGCTGCGCGGCACGTCGTCGTGGGCCAATTTCTGGCTGGGCCGCGATCACACCGCCCGACCGGGCGGGCCGGCCGCGCCGCCGGCCCCGGCGCCATGAGCCCCGCCCGCCTCCAGATCATCGGCGAGTTGATGAACAACTCCTACGCCCGCGCCCGCCGGGCGTTCACCGACCGCAACGTCCGCGACTACCAGCACCTCGCGCGGCTGCAGGCGGGCCTCGGGGTCCGGTTCCTGACCCTGAACCTCGACGGCACCCAGCGCCTGCAGGTGCGGCGCGAGGAGATGCTCGCGTTCCTGCCCGAGGTGATCGCGGCGGTCCAGGAGGCCACGCCGGTGCCGTTGAGTTTCGACAATCCCTCGGTCGAGTACCACCGGGTCGCGCTCCGGCACTACGACCGCCGCAAGGGCGGTGCGCCGGTGGTCAATTCCGTCGCCGCGTCACGCGAGCGGCTCGACGAACTGCTGGAATTGATCGCGGCCTACGACACCCACGCGGTCGTGATGGCCTCGGAGCAGTTCGTGGCGGGCGGCACGGCCCAGTGCCTGCGACCGGCCGAGGCGCACGCCGCGGCCAAGCAATTCGTGGAACTGCTCGTCACCCGCGCGGGCCGCCGACCGGACCAGATCCTCATCGATCCCGGGCTGGCGCCGGTGGGCGCCGACACCTACGGGCTGGTCAACGTCAGCCTTGACGCGATGCGGCGGATCCGGGCGGACCCGGACCTGGCCGGCGTGCACCTGATGGTGGGGCTGTCGAACTTCGCCTGGGGCACGCCCCGGGGCGTGCGTGAGCAGCTGGAGAACGCCTACCTGACGCTGGCCGTCGAGGCCGGCCTGGACTTCGCCCTCGCCAACCCGGAGAAGGCGCCCGGCGCGCTGCCGCCCGATCATCCGATGGTCGGCCGCCTGCGCGCCGCGCTCGCCGCCGGCCGCGCCGGACCGGAGGAGAGCCAGGAGACGGCCGGCTTCCGCCAGGCCGAGGCGATCATGGCCATCTGTCAGGAGGGGGCGGGGGACGATTCGTGAACACCGGCCCGCTCGTGATTCCCGCGGCCGCGCCCGACCGGAACGTGTGGCTGCGCGTCGGCACCCTGCTGGACGGCACGTCCACCGCCCCGGCTTACGACGTGCATGTCGTGTACAACGACGAGATCCGCTTTGTCGGCCGGAACGGCCGGACGCCTCCGGCCGGGATGCTGCGGCCCGGGCAGCGCCAACCCGATCTGGATGCGCCTGACTGCACCCTGCTGCCCGGCTTGATCGACGCCCACGCCCATCTGTTCCTCGAGGGGGGCGAACTGGATCCCGAAAAACGGGCCGCCCAGCTCAAGGCGTCGCCCGCCGGGCTGCTCGCGGCCGCGACGGAGCGCCTGCCGCGACTGGTGGGCCTCGGCGTGGCCGGCGTCCGCGACGCCGGGGACCGGCACGGGGTCGGCCTGGCGCTGAGCCGGCGGTGTCGGGACGCCGACCGGCCGCTCATGCCCTACCTCGACAGCCCCGGTGCGGCGATCCACCACAAGGGCCGGTACGGCGGTTTCATGGCGGAGGCGACCGAGGAGTTCCCGAGCCCGGAGGCCTGCGTCGAGGCGCGGGTCCGCGCCGGCGCCGACCGGATCAAGCTGATCGCGACCGGGATCATCGATTTCAAGCTGGGGCGGATGACAGCCCCGCCCCAGATGAGCGCGGTCGAGATCGTCGCCTATGTCGCGGCGGCGCGGCGCCTGGACCGCCAGACGTTTGCCCACGCCTCGGGCGACGCGGGCGTCGAGGCCGTGATCGAGGGCGGGGTGGACTCGGTCGAGCACGGCTTCTTCCTGCGCGACGACCAGCTGGCGCGGATGCGCGACCGCCGGATCGCGTGGGTGCCGACCTTCGTCCCGGTGCAGCGGCAGGTCGACCTGGCCGCGACCCTCGGATGGAACGCGGAGGTCGTCGGCCACCTGCGTCGCATCCTCGACCAACACGCCGCGGCCCTGGTCCGCGCCCACGCGATGGGCGTGCCGATCGCGGCCGGCAGCGACGCGGGGTCGTTCGGCGTCGCGCACGGTCTGGGCCTGCTCGACGAGCTCGAGCTGATGGAGCGCGCGGGCCTGCCGGCGATTGCGGTGATCAATGCGGCCACCGGCGTGAGCGCGGGCCGGTTTGGCTATCGCGAACCGCTTGGGCGGATCGCCCCGGGCTGCCGGAGCCGGTTCATCGTCACCCGCCATCCGCCGCACGAGACGGTGACGAATCTCCGCCGGCCGCGGGTGGTGGTTTTCGACGGGGCGGTCATGCCCGGGGGCGGCGCGGTCGACGCAAAAGGGTTGTAGGCCGGCGCCGGGTGGATTTGGTTATCGTTCCGGCCGCCAGCGGCCGTCCGGCCCATGAATCCCGCCCTGCTTGAAATCCTGCGCGACCGGCGCCTCGTCTGCGACGGGGCGATGGGCACGCAGCTCATGCTCGCCGGCCTGGAGCAGGGCTCCTGCGGCGAGGCCTGGAACCTGACGCATCCGGAGCGCGTGCTCGGCATCCAGCGCCGTTACGCCGAGGCGGGCGCGGATTGCCTGATCACAAACACCTTTGGCGGCAGCCGGCTGATGCTCGGGCGGCACGGCCACGACCGGGACGTGGCGGCGATCAACCAGGCGGGTGCGCAGATCGCCCGGCGGGCGTTCGGGGCCCGGCCCGGCTATGTCCTCGGCGACATCGGTCCGCTCGGCGCCATCCTCGAGCCCTACGGCGAGCTGCCGGTGGCGGACGCGCAGTCCGCGCTGGAGGAGCAGGCGGCGGCGCTGGTCGGCGCCGGCGTCGATGCGATCATCATCGAGACCCAGACCTCGCTCGAGGAGCTGGGCGTGGCGATCGACGCCGCCCGGGCGGCGGGCGCGGCGTGCATCATCGCCTCGCTGGCCTACGACCTGTCGCTGGACAAGACCTTCTACAAAACGATGATGGGCGTGGCGCCCGAGCAGGCGGCGGAATTCGTCGCCGAACGCGGCGCGCACGTCGTGGCCCTGAACTGCGGGACCGGCATGGACATGGCCGGGGCCGCGAAGGTGGCGCGGATCTACCGCGCGCACTGCGCGCTGCCGATCATGGTGCAGCCGAACGCGGGGCTGCCGGTGCTGGAGAACCTGAAGGCGGTCTACAAGCAGACCCCGGCGGACATGGCGCGCGCCGTGCCGGAGGCGCTGCTGGCCGGCGTCAACATCGTCGGCTCCTGCTGCGGCAGCGCGCCGGAGCACACCCGGGCGATCCGCGAGATGGTCGACCGGTTCAGCGGGGGGAACTGACGCCGAATGTTGTAGCCGGCCTCGCTGAGGCCGGACTTCCGCCGGGGTCGGCGACCCCGGCTGCAACGATGGGCCAGTGGAACCCGCAACCGCTCTAGAGCCGCGGCGGCGCCGGCTTGAACGGCGGCGCCCAGGCGTTGACGCCGGTGGTGTGGAGCTTGCGCCGGTAGACCCTGTCGTTGCAGGTCGCGTAGAGGATGTCGAAGTCCGGCCCGCCGAAGCAGAGGTTGGTGATGCGCCCGTTGGGCGTCGGGATGATGGCGTTCACGCGCCCGGCCTGGTCGCACACTTGGATGCCGAGGCGGGTCGCGACGTAGAGGCGGCCGTCGCGGTCCACCCGCATGCCGTCGGCGAAGCTCTGGTCCTCGGCGTCCGGCTCGTGCAGCCAGTAGTAGCGCTGCTTGTCCGCCAGCGTCCCGTCGGGCCGGATGACGTAGCTGTAGACCCAGTGCGACCAGTAGTCGGCCACGTAGAGCAACGTCTGGTCCGGCGAGAGGGCGATGCCGTTCGCGAAGCGCAGGCCGGTGTCGACGACTTCCTTCGTCCCGTCGGGCCGGATGAGCCAGACCCGGCTCGGGTCGTTGGTCTTCGAGCCGGGCGGATTGGTCACGTAGACGTTGCCGTTGTGCGCGACGACGAGATCGTTGCCCGCGATCCCATCGGCAATCACCGTCGCGTGCCCGGCGGCGTCGTAGGCGAGGATCTGCTGGGTGGCGGTGGCGGCGGCGTAGAGCCGGCCGTCGGGCCCGAAGATCTGGCCGTTGGCCCGCTTGGTGTCGGCCATGAACTCATGCGCGCGGCCGCCGGCATCGATGGCGTAGGCCTTGCTCGCCGGAATGTCGGTGAAGAACACCTCCCCGCGGGCGTTGACCGCCGGGCCCTCGGCGAGGCGATAGCCCTCGCCCACCAACTGCCAGTCCTCGCCGGGGATGAGCAGGGCGGCCAGCGTGTCGTTCTGGGTCGGGCCGGCCGGCGTGACGGGCTTGGGCCAGTCGTGCCAGAGCCAGCGGATGGCGTCGGGAAAGACTGCGGTCCCGTGCTTGCCGTTGTGGCCGCCCTCGCCCCAGGCGTGGCGGACGTCATAGCCGGCGTAGGTGAGCGCGCGCTCCATGGTCTGGTTCGCCATCCACCAGTCGCCGCCGTAGATGTTGAGATCGCTGCTGCCGTCCTGGAGGAAAATGCGCAGCCGCTTCGGCTCGGTCTTGCGGATGAGCGTGGGGTAGCGGTCGCCCCCGCGCAGGCCGACGTAGGTGCCGACGGTCGAGAGGACGCGGGTGAACGCGTCCGGCCGCTCCCATGCCGCGGTGAAGGCGGCGATGGCGCCGCTGCTCTCCCCGCCGATCGCCCGGTCGTTGCCGGCGTGCGAGAGGCGGATCGGCCGGCCGTCGGGCGCGGCCTTCGTCTCGACGAACGGCAGCAGTTCCTCGAGCAGGAAGCGCGCGTAGGCGTCGCCGAGACCGTCGTACTCGTAGCTGCGGTTGAACCGGTCGAGGGCGGTTGCGGGCGCGGCGGCGGGAACGACGCCGGGGGTGACGAACACGCCGACGATCACGGGCAGCTCGTGGCGCGCGATGAGGTTGTCGAGGACCGTCGGCGCGTTCCACTTCACGCCGTCCTGGCAGACGAAGACGCAGGCCGGCGTCGCGGGGTCGTACTGCCGGGGCACGTAGAGCGTGACCTTGTGCACCGTGCCGGGGAAGATCTTGGAGCCCGTGAACTCGAAGGTGAGCAGGTCGCCGCGGGGCACGCCGGGCTGGACCAGGGAGTCGGGATTCGGCGGGTATTCGTCCGCGGCATAAAGGCCGGCGGCGGCCAACAGCGACAGCAGTAGGGTGGAACGGAGGAGCGGGTGCATGGGAAAAGCGCAGGCGCGGTCCGGCGTTGGGTCAAGCGCCGGGGCCCGCGATGCCGGGGCGGCCGGCGGACGGGAATTCAGTCCTTCCCTGGATTGCCGGGCATGCGCACCAGGTGAACCTGTTCGTAGTACTCCAGCGAATGGGCGGGCGGCTCGACGCCCGCGGGAAGCGGGCGGTGGGAGAAGGTCTGGAAATACAGCAGGCAGGCGTCGCGCCAGTGCCGGGCATCCCGCTCCTGGATCCGCAGCAGCGCGGCGACGTGGGACCAGCGCTCGTCATCGATCCGGCCCTTCAGCGTTACCCAGGTTGTCTCCCAGCCGCGCACCGCGTCGACGCCGTGCTGGTAATGCAGACAGAGCTCGTCCCAGAGCGTGCGGCCGGAATGCATCCGGTAGTCCCACGGCACGTGATGAAACCAGAGGAGCAGATTCTCCGGACAGGTGGAGAGGTCGGCGTACCGGGCCGCGAGCGGCGCGGCGTACTGCGCGACGGCGTTGGAGCCGGTCGCGGTGCGGTCGAATCCCAGGCCGGCGGCATCGGCGCGGTGGTAATAGACCGGATTCCAATCGGGCCGGAGATTATCCACCCACGCGCCGGGCCCGTAATGATGGCCGGTCGCCATCAGGTGGTGCAGCCCGAGCGGGGTCATGTAGTCGACCACGGCCTCGCGCGAGGCCAGCAGCATGGCCGTGACCGGCGCCACGACGCGCGGATCGTTGCCGAAGGTCATCCGGGTCCACTCGTCGGCGATCTGCTCGGAGGTCAGGTCGTGGTCCCACGCCAGCCGGCCGAAGGCGTACCAGTTGGCGGCGGCGAGCGGGTGCCCGCACCAGTCGCGGTCGTCGCCGGTGTTCGCGACTCCCGCGATGGCGGTCAGCCCCTGGTGTTGGAGGCTGCCGTCGACGATGCGGGCCACGGTCGAGCCGGATTCGACAAGCTCACCGCGGGCGGGGCCGGCGGCGAACGTGTCGGTGTCGAGGCACTCCTTGTAGAGCGGGGCGAGAAACGCGAGGTCGGTGCCCTGGCCGAGGTATTCCTGGGTGATCTGCAGCTCGAGCACCTCCGGCGTGTGCGGCAGGGCGCCGAAGAGCGGATGCACCGGCTCGCGCGGCTGGAAGTCGATCGGCCCGTTCTTGATCTGGACCATGACGTTGGGCCGGAACTTGCCGTCCAGCGGCTTGAACTCGTCATAGGCCTGCTTCGCCCGGTCGCTGGGGATGTGCTGGTCGTAGACGAAGGCGCGCCACATCACGATGCCGCCATGCGGCGCGACCGCGTCGGCCAGGACGTTGGCGCCGTCGGCGTGGCTGCGGCCGTAGTCCTGCGGCCCCGGCTGGCCCTCGGAGTTGGCCTTCACCAGGAACCCGCCGAAGTCGGGGATGAGCGCGTAGATCTCGTCGGCCTTGTCCTTCCACCACCGGGCCACCGCCGGATCGAGCGGGTCGGCGGTCTTCAGGCCGCCGACCTCGATGGGCGCGCTGAACCGCGCGGAGAGATAAACGCGGATGCCGTAGGGGCGGAAGACGTCCGCCAGCGCCGCGACCTTGCGCAGCCAGGGCGCGGTGAGCACGAGGGCGTCGGCGTTCACGTTGGTGAGCACCGTGCCGTTGAGGCCGAGCGAGGCGCAGGCCCGGGCATAGTCGCGGTACCGCGGATCGAGGTAGTCCGGCAGCACGAACCACTCCCAGAGGGAGAAGCCGGCGTAGCCGCGCTCGATCGTGCGGTCGAGGTTGTCCCAGTGGTTGAGCAGGCGGCGCTGGATCCGGGGCACGCTGGCCAGATTCAGCCCGTCCAGGCTGCCGCCCGTCTGGATCCGGCGCAGCAGCGCGAAGGCGCCGTAGAGGACGCCGACATCATGGTTCGCGGCGATCACCACCGCCGGTTGCCCGCCGCGCGTGGCGGCGGTGAGGCGGTAGCCCTCGTCACCCAGCGCGGCGTCCGCGGCGGTCGGCTCGAGCGTGACGGGCGTCGTCGACCCGAGCAGGCCGCCGAGCCCGGCGGCGAGTTCATCGCGCGCCGCGGCGATCGTGGGCGAGTCGGTGCCGGCGGGGGTCGCGAGCACCACCCGGCCGAGCGCGGCGCTGTCGGCGGTGCGCTGCGCGGCGTCGGTCAGGCGGTCGTAGCGCAGCCAGAGGCGGTAGCCGTCCTCGGCTCGGGCCAGGGACAGGGCCGGGATCGCCAGCGCGAGGAGGCGCACCAGGGTGAGGATCGGGTTTCGATTCATAAGTGGCGGGGGAGGAGGCTGGCGAGGGGGAGCCGGTGAGTCGCGGCTTCAGGGGTTTGGGCGGTGCGGCGCGCTAGGGCCCGTGGATGCGGAAGTGGCCGCTGACTTCGAGCAGGGCGAGGAAATAGAGCAGGCCGTCGTAATAGCGCTCGGACCCCGACGGGATGTCCATCGCCCAGAGGTTCCGCACGAAGTAGGGTCCGTCCGCGGAGTCGGCCGCGAGCGCGGCCACCGCGGCCATCGCCGGGAGGCCGGGCGAGGACCGGTCGGAGAGGGGATGGCCGTCGAGCGCGAACTGGTTGGCGCAGTGCGGACCCTGCGACCGCAGGAAAGCGAGCACGCGGTTGCTCTGCTCCACCGCCCAGGGATCCTGCGCGAACCAGGCGTAGTCGAGCGCCACGTTGGACAGGGTGCGGTAGGCGTCGAAGCGGAAGTCCTCGTGGCCCCACGCGCGGTGGGGGGTGCCGTCGAAATTCGCGTAGTCCGGCATGAGGCCGGTGCGGGGATTGGCCGCGTGCCGGAACAGTTCCCGGCTCACCGGCGCCAGCCCGGCGAGGAAGGCGCGGTCCGCCGGATCGGCGGCCCAGCGGGCCCAGAGCTCGTAGAAGGCGGGCAGATGGTACGACGGATCGGTGAACTGGCTGCCGCGCGCCTGGGGGACGAACACGACCTGACGCGCGGCGCGGTCGAACATGCTGGTGACCAAGCCGTCGCCCCCGTCACCCTTGTGGATCATGGTGTGCAGGATCGTCTGCGCCTCGTGTTCGTAATTGAAGATTCCCTCGCCGTTGCCCCAGCGATGCGCCGCGAAGAACAGGGACATCACGAACCACTCCTCGCCGTCGGGCGCCGGGCCGGCGTGGATGGGCGTGCCGTCGTACCGGGCGTGCCACGCGAAGTAGCCGGCGAACGGGCCGGACGCGTGGTACAGGTGGACGTTGGCCCATTTCCAGATCCGGTTGAAATCGGCCTGCCGGTTGAGCTGCACGGCGATCATCATCCCGTACGACAGGCCCTCCGTGCGGACGTCGTTGTGCAGGATGTCGGCCACGTAGGCCATGTCGCCGGCCACCGGGTAATACACGCGCTGGGTGTCGTCGTTGCCGTAGAACAGCTGCTGCCAGGCGGCCTGGATTTTCGCGTCGACCTCGGCATCCGAGCGGCCCAGGTCCTCCGCGAACAGGTCGCGATACCGGCCGGTGGCGAAGGCTCCGGGCGGCGGCGTGCCCGCGAGGGCAGAAGTGGCCGCCAGGATCCCGGCAGCGGCGAGGGCAAACCGGGGCCCCGCCTTCCATCGCGGAGCATGCGCCAAACGGTTCATGACGGTGTCACCGGATGCCAGATTCGGAACCGCCCGCCGGCCTCGAGCAGCCCGAGAAAATAGAGCAGGCCGTCGTAGTAGCGCCACTGCCCGGACGGGATCGGCTGGTCCCAGAGGCGCTGGACGAACGGACGGGCGGTGGCGCGATCGGCGGCGAGGCCGGCGACGGCGGCCATGGCGAACAGGCCGGGCGAGCTGTCGGCGGACAGCGGCCGGCCCTCCAGCGTGAACTGGTTGGGACAGTTCGCGCCCTGGGAATGCAGAAAGGCGAGAACCCGGTTGCTCTGCTGCACCTCCCAGGGGTCCGCCGCGAACCAGGCGTGATCCAGGCCGACATTGGCCAGCGTGCGCCACGCATCGAACCGGAAATCCTCGCGCCCATGCCAGGGATGCGGCGCGCCGTCGAAGCCGCAGAGGTCGGGCATCAACCCGGTCCGCGGATTCGCGGCCCGGCGGAAGAGGTCCCGGCTCGCCCCGGCCGCCGCGGACCAGAAGGGGCGGTCCGCCTCCGCCCAGCGCGCCCACAGCTCATAAAACGCCGGCAGCTGGTAGGACGGGTCGGTGAACGTGCTCGCCCCCGCGGTGGGCGCGAAGACCACCTGCCGGTGCGCGCGGTCAAACAGGCTCGTGATCGCCCCGCCGGCGTCGCCGTGGTGCAGCATCTCGTTCAGCAGCGCCTGGGCCTCGGCCTCGTAGTTGAAAATACCCGGGCCGTTGCCCCACCGATGCGCGGCAAAGAGCAGCGCCATGGCGAACCATTCCTCGCCGTCGCTCGCCGAGCCGGGATCCAGCTGCCGGCCGTCGGTCGCGCACTGCCAGGCGAAGTAGCCCCGCCGGGGTCCGCTGGCGTGGGACATGTACGTCTTCGCCCATTTCCAGAGGCGGTTGAACTCGGCCTGATGGTCCAGCTGCACCGCGATCATCAGGCCGTAGGACATGCCCTCGGTGCGGACGTCGTGGTTGGCGACGTCGGTGACGTACCCCAGGTCCGCGCCGACCGGGTAGTAGACGCGCTGCGTGGCGTCGTCGCCGTAGAAGAGCTGCCGCCATGCGGCGTCGATCTTGGCGTCGGTCTCCGCCTCGGTCTTGCCGAGGAGCTCGTGGAAGAGGTTGGGATAACGCCCGGTGTCGAAGGCGCCGGCAGCCCCGGCCGCCGGGGCGGCGGCGAGGACGAGCAGGAGGACCGGCAGGCGCAATCCGGGCATGGCGGGACGGCTTGCGCGGCGCGGACTCAGGGCGCGGCGAACTGTTTCCGCCGCTCGGCCAGTTCATCGCCGATCCGCAGGTTCAGCTCCTTGCTGATCGGATAGAAGAACATGCAGAGGACACCGAGGGCGAAGGGAATGCCGGAATAGACGGTCGCGGCAAGCCGGATGCCGTGCAGCGATTGCGCGGACTGGGGGACGTTGGCCACGTAGCCGTAGGCGGCGAGGATGCCGTTGGCCAGGGCGCCGCCGACGCCCAGCCCCGCCTTGAGCGCGAACACGATGCCCGCGTAGATGAAGCCCGTGGCGCGCCGTCCGGTCTGCCATTCGGAATAGTCCGCGACGTCGGCGATCATCGCCCAGAGGAGCGGGATGGTGGGGCCGTAGGCCGCGGGCCAGATCAGGCTGAAGGCGAACAGCGTCCAGATGCCGGTGGGCGGCACGACCACGATCGCCACCGTGATGACGGTGGTCAGGGCCAGGCCGACCCCGAACACCGCCTTCTTGCCGAAGCGCTCCGACAGCCACTTGGAGCTCAGCACCCCGAGGATGGTGACCACGGTGCCGGCGATGTTGACGAGGCTGAAGCCCACGGCCGAGGCGTTCGAGCCGTCCGGCGTCAGGATGAACCCGAACCAGCCCAGCACCGTCTTCCACCACGCGGGCTGGCCGCCGGCCACGTTGCCCAGGCCGAAGCTCCGCACGAAGTCGAGCAGCGCCCCCGGGTTCACATAATAGCTGAAGTAGTAGTACATCGCGCTGCCGCGGAGCGCCAGGGTGGTGAAGACGAACAGCGTGAGCAGAAACATGGCGACCCAGGGCCGGCATTTGAACACGGCGCCGACGTCCTCGCGGAGGGAGCTCCTCTGCTTCGGGTCGGGCCGGACGCGCTCCTTCGCGCTGAGGAACGCGATGAAGGAGAACACAATCACGAGCGCGCCGAAGATCGCGAACGTCAACGACCAGCCCTTGGCGACGTTGCCCCCGCCCAGCTTGCCCACCAGCGGGAGCGTGAAGCCCTGCACGATCAGCTGCGCCGACATCGCGGCGACGAAGCGGAACTGCGAGAGGCTGGTGCGCTCGTTGACATCGCCCGTCATCACCCCGTTGAGCGCGGAGTAGGGCGTGTTGTTGGCGGAGTAGACCATCATCAACGCCACGTAGGTGACGAAGGCGTAGATCATCTTGGGGGTGCCGGCGAAGCCCGGCACCGTGTACGCCGACCAGAGCACGAGACCGTACGGGACCGCCGTCCACAGCACCCAGGGACGGAACTTGCCCCAGCGGGTGTTGGTCCGGTCGGCCAGGGTGCCGACGATGGGGTCGAAGATCGCGTCCCAGCCGCGGACGACGAGGAACAGCCAGGCGACGGCCGCGGAGGACAAGCCCATCACATCCGTGTAGAACTTTCCCTGGTACCAGATCATGGCCTGGAAGAAGAAGTTCGTCGCGGCGTCGCCGAGGGCGTAACCGGCTTTCTCCCGGAAGGAGAGTCTCTGGGTGGAGTTGGTCATGGGGCGGGGTTTTTAGGGGGATGAAAGGAACCGGCGGCTAGGCCGCGGAGTGTTTTTCCTTCAATCGCAGGACGACATCTTCGAGGGTGCCCTGGAACGGGCCGGGCGTCTCCATCTTGATCGAAACCAGCGCGGCGGCAAATTTGAGCGAGGTCGCCACGTCGTGCTCCAGCCGCCAGGACAGGTAGGCCGAGAACGTCGTGTCGCCGCGGCCGGTCCGGCCCGAGCTGTTGCGGTTGGAGAACTTCTCGTAGTACGTCCGGCCCTTCACCCGCGCCAGCACGCCCTCGGAGTGGGTGATCAGGGTCTCCGGGCAACCCCACGATTCGACGATTGTGCCGGCTTTTTCGAGATCGTCGGTGCCGGTCAGGATCTTGGCTTCGACAATGTCGAGCTTGAGCTTGTCCATCATCGCCGCGATCTCCCGTTTATTCGCGACGTCGCGGTACTCGATCTCGTGGGTCACGGGGGTCACGTGGCGGACGAAGCTCTGCATGTCGGCCGAGAGGCTGTAGCCGCGGGACTTCAGGCCTTGCATGAGCGCCATGTCGAATTCGGTGTCCGAAATCCCGGCCAGATGCACGCAGGTCGAGCGCAGGGGTGGGACATCCTGGATTGAAATCAGGCCGGCGGATTTGACGAGCGTCAGCTTGCGTTCGTCGACGTTGGCCGAGTAGTGCAGCACCCGCGAGAAGGTGGTCTCCTCGCTCGGGATGAGGTAGGTGTCGACGCCCGCGTCCTGCATCGGCTGCAGGATGGACTCGTCCTTCCGGGCCATCTTGACCACGGCGGCGACCTTCCGGCCGACCCGGGGGGCGACCATGGCGCCGCACAGGACGGCGCTGCCCGGGGCGATGTGGGGCTTGCCCCCGAAGGGGATGATCTCGTCGTAGCACATGTGGCCCACAAACGTGATGTCGTACTGCGCGGACATGGGGATCGGTTCCGGGTGGCTCGTGGGGCGGCGCGCTGGATGCCTCGGGGCGGGATGACGGGTCGGCCGGATATCGAGGCTTCGGTATTCGACGCCGGGCCCCGGCCTAGGGGCGGCTCTGCGGGCCGTTCAGCAGCCCGGAAAAGAAGGGGATCAGGTCCTTCGACGGCACGGTCCTGGCCTGGGTCTGGGCCCGCCGTTCCTTGATGTAGTTCAACACCAGATGGGTCCAGACCGCGCCCGGCCGGGGGTAGGCGGCGACGATGTAATGCGGCCCCGGGGCGGACTCGCCCGCCTCCTGCTCCAGCTCGGCCCGGAGGTTGTCCGGCGTGATCATCGAATTGGCGTGATCGAAGACGACGCGGTCCATGTGCTTGTAGACCTCTTTGCTCTCCCGGACCATGCCGTAGTAATCCAGCAGCTGCGCGAAGACGTAGTTGGAGGTCGTGTAGACGTCCTTGCCCTGGTCGGATTTCACCGGCTTCCCCTCCTTCGTCTTGCACATGGCCCAGCCCATGTGCGAGCGGTTGTTCCGGTAGATCGTCTGCAGGATCTTCCGGGCGCGGTCCTCGGGGATGAGCGGCTCCTCGCCGATGGCGAGCAGATACCACAGGGCGTCGAGCTGGTTGGTCCAGACATCGGTGTTGGTGTTGCCGGTCTTCGGGTCGAAGCAGGTGACGTAGTACTCGAGCTTCTCGCCCTTCCGGTTCTTCTCCTCGCGCCAGAGCTGCTCAAGGCTGTTCCAGCCCCGGTCGAACACCTGCTTGAGGCGCGCCCCGCCGGCCTTGTCGCCCAGCAGTTGGGCCATCTTGATCATCGCCTGGCAGCCGCCGAGGAACTGGGTGGCGTCGTACGCGTCGGCGCCGAAGAGGACCAGGTTGTCGAAGGTGTTCTTGACGTCCTCGGGGTAGCCCTCGGGGATGCCGTCGCCGTCGAAATCGAGCTTGAGCAGCGCCTCGAGGCCGAACTTGAGCGTGTCCCAGTTCCGCTTCAGGAAATCGAGGTCGCCGGTGAACTTCACGTTGCGCAGCACGCGCATCATCAGCTTCGGGAACAGGTCCACCCAGTAGTTGTTGTTGTACCAGGCGTAGTCGCTGACGTTGCGCAGCGGATGGCCCTTGGGCATCGCGCCCAGGTCGTGCGCCACGCTGCCCTTGGTCTTGAACGCGTCGCGGACCTGCGTCAGCGGCTTGCCCTCGTATTCCTCCGGGAACTCCTGGAAATGCTTCCGCGCCTCGACGAACGAGGCGTGATAGTGGTAGAAGCGCGGGGTCGGATCCTCGGCCAGGATCGAGTCGATGAACCCCTGGCACAGGTCCTTCTCGACGCGCGGGAACAGCATCAGCAACACCATCGAATACCAGTCGACGTCCGAGGGATCGATGTAGGCGTAGTCGAAACACTCGAGGAAGCGGGCGCGCTCGTTGCCCTGCCCGTCCTCCACCCAGACGATGGCGTTGGAGAGCGGGAAATGGAGCTCGTTCAGGATCAGCCGGGTCAGGCGCAGGGCCCCGGGCTTGTCGTTCCGGTAGGACGGGCTGGACCGGATCGAATCGTAGATCCGCTGCTGGATCGCCACGGTCCGGTCCCACCACTGCGGATGGCTGGCGAGGGCGAGCCGGGCCATCGCGACCGTGCGCCCCGCCGGATCCGCGAACTGTTTCACGTATTTGCGTTCGAAGGTCTGCCCATCGATGTAGGCCTGCTCCGGGAAATCCAGCACCACGGCGACAGGAACCTTGAGGGTCGCCTTCGGTTCGACGGTGAAGGTCAGGCTGATCGCCGCGCCGTAATCGCTGCGCAGCACGGGCGGCCGTTTTTCGTAGAAGCTCCCGTCCGCGTTCAGGAGCAGGTCGCCCGTGTAGCGGTTCAGGCAGAAATAGGGCTGGGTGTCGACGGCCACCCCGGGCAGGTCGGGAACGGCGAGCGCCATGCGGTTGGGGGTTTCCACGCTGCCCATGACGATTCCCCGGATGCCGGCGTCCTGAAACGCCTCATGCTGCTGGCCGTGGACCGCCGCGGAGGAGACATAGACGCTGTCTTGGTCCGTCGGCTTGAGCTCCTTCTCCTGCAGGTTGACCAGCGACGGCCGCGGCACGACGAGCGTGATTTCCCGGGGGTCATCCCCGCGGTTCTGCACCTCGAACTCCTCCACACCCAGGGGCGTCAGGGTGTGGTCGTTGCCCGCGAGCAGCGGCGAGATCAGCCGGCGGACGATCCGGATCTTCCCCAGCTGGTAGGCGAGCTCCAGCGACGGCGTGGCGATGGTGAGGGTGACGTTTTTCTCCGCGATCGCGGGCGGGTAGTAGTTCTTGACCGCCGGGATGTCGTCGGGCAGCTCCGGGGCGCCCGGCTGCTTCTGGGTCAGCATCGTGCACTCGCCGTCGATGCGGACGAACGGGGCGGAGCCGAACTGGACGGCATGCTGGTTGAGGAGGATGAGGCGGCCGGCGTCGTTGAAGCGGTTGTAGAGGCCGTACGGCGAGATGCCGATCGAGCAGGTGGGCGCGCCCTGCAGGGCCACGGTCTGGGGAAACTGCAGGGTCTTGGACATCCCCTGGAAGTGGACCGCCATCCGGTTCCGCTCGTAGATGTCGGTGATCCGGGTCCCCGCGATGGTATGGATATCCCGCGGGGAAAGGGCCGGGGCTTTCGGCTTGTCACTTTCGCTCATGACTCGTTGGGGGTTCGTCGCCGGCTGGGTTCCGCCCTGGGGCGGACCCGACTGCAACCATCGATGGCTTATTCCGTTGGTCCGCGATTCTGGCCCTCAGACTCCGGGTCTTCCGGAAAAATCCTGGTCGCCAACCCGGCGCGCGGCGGGGAGGGCGCCCCGCCTAGCATTTGCCTCCCCACGGATTGCCCGCTTTTCCCGCGGCCTTCTTGGCGGGTTTCTTGGCCACGGGCGCGGGGACCTCCTCGGGCAGGTTTTGCTCGGCGCGCAGGTCGATCGGCATCTTCGTCGTCGGACACGCCTTGATCGTTCCGAACAAGAGGTCGGCGGCGCAGCGGATCGAGTCCGGCGAACCGGAGAAATTGCAGACCACCGCATCAGCCTCCTTGGTCGTGCCCTTGCGATAGGGGAAATTGGTCACGACCACCACGGTGTGCCCCGCGGCCTTCAGGGCCTTCACCAGGTGCTGGTTGTTGCCCCGTTTTTCGATGCGGGCGTAATAGTTGGTCATCACGACCAGATCCGCGTCCTTGGCCAGCTTCAACGCCTCCTCCACTTCCTCGTCGGCGGCGTGGAAGCCCGTGTCGTCCAGGATGAGGTTGGTCGAGTGCTTGGCCATCTGCTCGCAGAACATGTGCGGGTGGCTGTAGAGGTCCTTGCCGAGGAAGGAGTAGGGGATCGCCTGCTCGACCACCAGGATCCGCCGGTCCTTGCGCAGGGGCAGCAGCTTCTTATCGTCGCGCACCACCAGCAGCGCCCTTTCCGCCACGGCGCGGGAGAAGCCCTGCACCTCCGGGCTCAGGACGTGGGCCCGGGTCTTCGCCGGATCCATCTTCCCGGCCTTGGTGAACAGGCCCTGGTCATACTTCATGCGCAGCAGCCGCCGGCACGCGTCGGTGAGGCGCTCCTCGGACAGTTCGCCGCGCTCCACCGCCCCCTTGATGCCGAAGAAGCACTGCGAGCGGGACTCGTCGTCGGCCTTGAGGAGGATGGTGTCCACGCCGGCCTTGATCGCCATGGCGCACGCCTGCGGGAGCGGCCATTTCTTCAGGATGGCGGCCATGCCGATGGCGTCCGAAACGACGACGCCCTTGAAGCCCATCTCGCCGCGCAGCAGGTCGGTGAGGATCTTGTGGGACAGCGTGGCGGGGTACTCCTTGTCGAAGGCCGGGAAGATCGTGTGCGCCGTCATCAGGGCCTTGGCGCCGGCGTCGATGCCGGCCTGGAACGTGGCCAGCTCGACTGCGCGCATGCGCTTGAGGTCCGCGCGGCAGACATCCAGCACGTCGTGCGCGTCCGTCGCCGAGTCGCCGCGGCCGGCGAAATGCTTGACCGTGGCGACGATGCCCGCGTCCTGGTAGCCGCGCACCGTGGCCGCGACGAACTGGGCGCACACCTTCGGATCGTCGCCGAAGGACCGCACGCCGATCTCGGGGTTCAGCGGGTTGATGTTCACGTCGCACACCGGGTGGTAGAACTGCGTGATGCCGATGAGGGCCATCTGCTGGCCGAGCGTGTTCGCCACCTTGTAGGCCAGATCGAGGTCCCCGATGGCGGTCATGCCCATCGGCGGCGGGAACTGCACGACGTGACCGGCGGTGTAGTCGTTCTTGAAGTCGCCCTCCATGTCGATGGTGACGTGCAGGGGGATGCCCGCCGGCCGCTGCAGCGCGATTTCCTGCAGCCGGTTGAGCGCGGCGGTGAGCTCTTCCGGCGTCACGCTCACGCCGAAGCTGCGGTCGTCGAAGTAGGTGTGCGCGATGTCGAACCAGTCCTTCGGCTTCTTGAAATTGGGATCAACCTGCGAACGCCCCCAGTACAGATTCTTGCAGGTTTCCAGCGCGTAGGGTTCGAGGCACAGGCCGCCCGCGTGCAGTTTGGTGACCTGTTCGATCCCGGAGGGCGTCAGGTAGGCGCCCCGCCAGGTGAAGGTGAGAACCTGGCCGCACTTCTCCGCCAGGGTCATTTTCGCCAGCTTCGCTTCGACAAAACTGTCTCGTTCTTTCGACATGGTGGTTAGGGTTGAAGGTCTGGTTCCCGCCGGAGCGGCCGCCGGCTCACGGGCGCCCGGACGTCAGGGCGCGGGGACCGGCGGGGGCTGGGGGATCGCGGTGGCGCCGTGAATCCCGGGGGGCAAAACGGGGAAGGGGGGCATCTCGAGAAAGCGTCCGGCGGAGAGCCGCAGGATTCCACTCTGGGGCCGTGGGGGCTTTTTCACAGAGAACGATTAGTCTATTTATAGACCAGAGGGAAACCGCGGTCGCGGATGTACCCGGACGCGCCGCGGGCGACCGGGTGCCGGAACGGCCGATCCAGTTCCCTGACCCGGCTCCCCCTCCCCCTCCGCGCCCGCCCGCGGCCCCCCCTTACGCCAGTTCGATCTGCACCTTCACGCTTTCCGGCTTCGGGTGGCTGGCGTAGTCGAACGCCGCGACGGAATCCGCGAACGCGAAGTGGTCGGTGATGAGCGGGCGGACGTCGATCCGGCGGCTGTCCATGAGGGCGAGGGCGCGCGGGAAGACGTGCGCGTAGCGGAAGATCGTCTCGATCCGCGCCTCCTTC
>DATJUU010000222.1:0-32892 GCA_035502155.1 Opitutaceae bacterium | reverse complement strand
CGGCGTCACGCCCGACGGGCCGCGCGGCCCGATGTACGACTTCAAGGGCGGCGCCTACATCGTGACGCGCCGGGCCGGCACGCCGGCGTTGCTGCTCGGCGGACGGTTCACCGCGGCCCGGCGGCTCAAGAGCTGGGACGGATTCTACCTGCCCCGGCCCTTTTCCCGGGTGCAGATCAGCTGCCGGCTGGTCTCGGCCGCCGAACTGCATGCGCCGGAAATGACGCTGGCCGCGTTGCGGGATCGCCTGATGGCCATCAATCCGGACTGACCTCCGGCGTCAGTCGCGGCGCGCCCCTCAGAATGTGGGCACGACCTCGGCGGTGCCGCCGGGCTCGACCGTGAAGTCGTTGCCGACGCACCACGTGATGTCGTTCAGCAGGAACTTGAAGACGACCGGCACGGTCGCGTCGCTCAACGTGATCGTCCACACGTCATCGGCCACGCAATCCATCGGCAGCCCGCGATCCCAGCTCAAGCCCGGACCCTCGCCGCGGACGTAGAGCGTGTTGCCGAAACCGACGTCGAACTTCGCCGTGATTTTCGTGGTTGTGGTCCTGGCCGCGGGCTTTTTGGCCGGCGCCGGACGGGCCGCGCCGCCGGGCGGCGCGGCCGCCGCTTTCGCGGATTTGGTGCTCTTGATTGTGATCTTTTTCATGGCTCCACCTTGATTTTCTATTTCGTGTCAGGCCCCGGTCGACCGCCTGTTGCGATGGTCGAATCGTGGCAACCCGGAGCAATAGCAAATTGGGGACCAAGTTTACAGCCGGGAAATAACGCGGTGACAAACCGAAGGCCTGCCGGGCGAAAAAAGAGATTTACTCACCCCTGCGGCTCACCCTAAATGCGACCCTTTCCGGTCGGGGCAGTAGCTCAGTTGATAGAGCGCCTCGTTCGCAACGAGGAGGTCGCCGGTTTGAATCCGGTCTGCTCCACCAATTTGCCGGGTCCCGGGCGTCCGATCTCCCTGCCGGGACGCGGCTTAGCGACGGCCACCCGGAGGCCGATGCAATCCGTTTGCCGCGCCGCGCGTCGGCCGCCATCCAGGCGCGAGGGGAAACCGCCCCGGGGGTTTCCGCGTCTTCCGTGGTCAACCCACAAACCAACCCCTCATGAAATCACTCCGCCTCCTCGGCACGGCGCTCGCCGCCGTCTGCCTCACCACCGCCCTCGCCTTCGCCGGCGATCCGACCGGGTCTTGGAAATGGTCCATCCCCGGCCGCGACGGCCAGAACCGCGACATCACGCTCAAGCTCGACCTCAAGGACGGCCAGCTCACCGGCAGCATCAGCGGCTTCCGCGGCGACACGCCGATCAGCAGCGGCTCGTTCAAGGACGATCAGGTCGCGTTCTCGGTGGTGCGCGAGTACAACGGCACCAAGTTCGAGCAGAAATACACCGGCAAGCTCGACGGCGACACGATCAAGGGCTCGATCAGCTTCACCAACCGCGACGGCGAGGCCCAGACCCGGGACTGGAGCGCGACCCGCGCCAAATAGGCCCCGCGATTCCGGCCGCCACGGGGACCGCTTCCGCGCCCGCGGCACGCTGATCCGCCCGACCGCGCGTTTCGACGCGCGGTCTTTTTTTTTGCCCGCCGCCCGGCGCCGCGCTCAGGGAATCTCGCCGACGAAGCGGGCGAACAGCATCTTCCCGCCGCCGGAGGGCAACACGCTCGTGATCTCGGCGTTCACCCGCCGGCCCACGTAGGCGCGCGCGGCGTTGACCACCACCATCGAACCGTCGTCGAGGAAGCCCACCGCCTGCCCCTCCTCCTTGCCCAGCTTCACGAGGTCGATCTCCACGGTGTCGCCGACCAGGAACTCCTGCCGCAGCGAGCGGGCGAGGTTGTTGAGGTTGAGCCACGGCACGCCGTGGAATTCGGCCATCTTCGCCAGGTTGTAGTCGGTCGTCAGCAGCTTGGCGCGCATCGACTGCGCGAGGAAGACGAGCTTCGCGTCGACGTCCTGACGCTTGCTCACCTCGCTCTCATGGATGCGCAGGTCGAGGTTCTTGATGCGCCTCAGGTCGTTGAGCACCTCGAGCCCCCGGCGCCCGCGCGCCTGGCGCAGCGGCTCCGCCGAGTCGGCCACGTGCTGCAGCTCCTCGAGCACGAACCGCGGGATGATCAGCGCCGCGTTGATGAAGCCGGCCTCGCACACCTTGGCCACCCGGCCGTCGATCAGGGCGCTGGTGTCCACCACGACCAGCGGCACGTCCACCTCGTGCGGCACGAAGCGGACATACGGGATCACGAGGTTGAACTCGTCTTTGCCCCGCAGCGCGATGACCGCCCCGAGGTACGAGCACACGATGAACAGCGCCAGCTGGAAGAGATAGACCACCTGCGGGTCGCCGTTCTTGAACAGCGGCGAGACCGAGAGGAAGAACGCGATCAACAGGCCCACCGCCAGGCCGAAGGTGATCGCCGACAGCCCGCGCAGCGAGAAGCCCTTCAGCAGCATGTCCACCAGCACCACCAGGACGCCGATCAGCAGGCCGATCAGCGCGGCGCGGAGGCGGTAGGCGTCCCAGTCCGAGATCGAGTAGCACACGAGCCAGCCGCTGGTGACGCAAACCAGGACAAAGATCAGGCGGATGGGCAGGAGGGTGCGGTTCATGAGGACGACGAGCGGCGGTGTCTCACCGGCGCAACCACAGGAGCACGAACGGGAGCAGGATGCCGACCGCCATGACAATGCAGAGGACGACCACCGCCCGCCGGGCGCTCGCTTCTTCCTCAGTCTTGCTGCTCATGCTTGGATTCCACCACGTCGCGCGCGCCGTGACAATGCGATTGTGGCTGCACGGCCGTCGGCGCGCCCGGCCGGGACGGACTCGACAACGCCCGCCGCGGGGCTTTTCTGGAGCTGTGTTCGAGCAACTCACCGTCCTCGCCCCCGGTCTGCTCGGCGGTTCCGTGGCCCAGGCCGCCCGGCGGTGCGGAGCCGCCCGCCGCATCGTGCTCTGGGCGCGCCGGCCCGAGAGCCGCCTGCGGCTGCGCAGCCAGCCCTGGTGTGACGAGGTGCGCGACACGCCGGAGGAGGCGGTCCGCGGCGCCCAGCTCGTGGTGCTCGCCCCGCCGGTCGACCGGATCGCCGGCCTGGCGCGGACGATCGCCCCCCACCTGGCGGCCGGCGCGATCGTGACGGACGTCGGCAGCGTCAAGGGCGAGATCACCCGCCTCGGCCACGCGGCCATGCCCGCGGGCGCGAGCTTCGTCGGCTCGCACCCCATGGCGGGCTCGGAGAAAAACGGCTGGGAGAACGCCTCGGCCGAGCTCTTCACGCGCCGCATTTGCTTCGTCACGCCCCTCGGCGACACCGACGCCCGCGCCGTCGACGCCGTCGCGCGCTTCTGGCACGAGCTCGGTGCCGAGGTCATCACGGTCGATCCCGACGCCCATGACGAGATCGTCGCCCACATCAGCCACCTGCCGCAGATCCTGGCCACCACGCTGTGCGACCATCTCGCGCACCACAGCCCCGCGTGGCGCAACTACGCCGGCGGCGGGCTGCGCGACACCACCCGCATCGCCGCCAGCGACCCGGCCCTGTGGACGGAGATCCTGCAGCACAACCGGGAGGAGATCCTCCGGGCGCTGCGGCAGTTCCAGGACGAGCTGCACGCCTTTCAAACGGCGCTGGCAAACCGGGACTTCACCGAGCTGCGCACCCGGCTCGAACGCGGCAAGGCCTTCCGCGACGGTTTCCGGCCGTGAGCCGCGCGCCCGGGAGGTGTGAGCGATGAGCCCGCGGCCCGATCCCCTGCCCGTCACCCCGTTCCGCCAGCCGGCCCGGGGTACCGTGGCGCTGCCGGGCTCGAAGAGCCTCACCAACCGCGCCCTGCTCCTGGCCGCGCTGTGCGACGGGCCGGTGACCATCGCCAACGCGCTGTTCAGCGAGGACACGACGTTGATGGCCGCCGCGCTGGCGGCGCTCGGCATCGAGGTGCACGCCGACCCGGCCGCCCGGACAATCCAGGTCGCCGGCCGGGGCGGCGAGGTGCCGGCGCCCAACGCCGATCTGTGGGTGGGCAATGCCGGCACCGCCGCCCGGTTCCTCACCGCGTTCGTCGCCGCGGCGCCGCACGGCACCTACCGGCTCGACGGCGTGGCGCAGATGCGGCGCCGGCCGATGCAGGGTCTCATCGCCGCCCTGCGCACGCTGGGCGTCGACCTCCGCTGCCTCCGCGAGGAGGGACACCTGCCGCTGGAGATCAACGCCCGCGGCCTGCCCGGCGGCGCGGTGACGCTGGATGCCAGCGAGAGCAGCCAGATGCTCTCCGCCCTGTTGATGGTGGCCCCGCTCGCCCGGCAGCCGATCGAGGTCGGCCTGACCGGTGGCGTGCGCTGGCCATTCGTCCAGATGACGGCGCGGCTGATGGAGGAATTCGACCAGCCGCCCGTGGAGACGATCGGGCCGCACCGCCTGCGGGCCGCCGCCTTCACGCCCTACCGCCGGCCCTCCGGGCGCTACGACATCGAGCCGGACGCCACCGCGGCCAGCTATTTCCTGGCGCTGCCGCTCGTCACCGGCGGCCGGCTGGCCCTGCCGGGCCTGCGCCACCCGGGCCAGGGGCTCCAGGGAGACACCGCCTTTCAGCCCGTCCTCGAGGCACTTGGACTCACCGTCTCGCCGCGCGCCGATGGCTCGGGGTTGGAGGCATCCGCCGTGGCCGGCGCGCGCCGCCCCGGAGTCACGCAGGATTTCCGCGAGTTCTCCGACACCTTCCTCACTCTCGCCGCGATCGCCCCCCTCTTGCACGGGCCCACCCGGATCACCGGCATCGCCCACACCCGCAAACAGGAGACCGACCGGGTGGCCGGCATGGCCCGCGAACTGCGCCGGCTCGGCCAGGAGGTCGTCGAGGAGGAAGATGCGCTGACGATCAACCCGCACCCGCTGCCGCCCGAGGTCACGATCGAGACTTACGGCGACCACCGTTTCGCCATGAGCTTCGCCATCCTCGGCTGCCACGACCGGCACGGCGACGGCCGGCCCTGGCTCGCGATCCGGAATCCGGCCTGCTGCGCCAAGACGTTTCCCGACTTCTTCGACGTGCTTGACACCCTGCGCCGCGAGTCCGCCGGAACCGCGACTTGAACTGGCCGCGGCCGGGGATTTCAATTACGCCTGACCCGACCCATGTCCCCTCCGGCTTCCTCGGACTTCATCATCGTGGCCATCGACGGCGGCGCCGCCTCGGGCAAGTCGTCCACCGCCGAGGCCCTCAGCGCCCGTTTCGGCCTGCTGCACGTCGATACCGGCTCGTTCTACCGGGGACTGACGGCCGAGCTGATGCGCCGCGGGGTGAGCCCGGCCGACCTGCCCGCCCTGCAGGCGGCGCTCGCGGCAATGAAATTCACCACCCGGGTCAGGGACCGGCGCGTCGACATGGAGATCGACGGACGGCCGGTCGGCCGGGAGATTCGCAGCCGGGAGGTGAACGAGAACGTCTCGCTCTACTCGGCCGTGCCCGAGTTGCGGCGCGCCCTCCTGCCCTACCAGCGCGGCCAGGTCGAGGTCGCCCGGAGCCACGACTTCCGCGGGCTGGTGATGGAGGGCCGTGACATCGGCACGGTCATCTTCCCCCGCGCCGATTTCCGTTTCTTCCTGCAGGCCGATCCGGCGGAGCGCTCCCGCCGCCGCGTGGCCCAGGGCCAGCAGGACGCGATCCACGAGCGCGACCGGCTCGACTCCTCGCGCACCACCTCGCCCCTTGCGTGCCCGCCGGGCGCGACGGCGATCGACAGCACGCGTCTGACCCTGGCGGAGGTGGTGGCCCGCATGGCCGAGCCGATCGCCGCCCGCCTCGCCGCGCCATGAGCCGCCTGTTCGCGCCGGCCCGCATGGACGTCGTCTACGGCGTCTGCCACCTCGCGGTGAAGGTGTGCCACGACATCTTCTTCCCCGGCGTGGTCGCGGGCGTGGAGCACATTCCGCTGGAGGGCGGCTGCATCATCGCGGCCAATCACGCGAGCGTGCTGGACCCGCCGCTGGTCGGTTGCCACGTGCCGCGCCAGCTGGCCTTTTTCGCCCGCAAGACCCTCTGGAAGGGCGGCCTCATCAGCTGGTGGCTCGACACGGTGGGCACCATCGCGGTCGATCGCGATGCCGGCGCCGACGTGGTGGCGATGAAGCGGGTGTTCCAGGTGCTGAAAAGCGGCCGGGCGATGATCGTCTTCCCCGAGGGCACCCGCACCCGCACCGGCGAACTGCAGCGCCCCAAGCCCGGGGTCGGCCTGCTGGCCTGCCGGACCGGGGTGCCGGTGGTGCCGGCCCACGTCTTCGGCACGTTCACCGCCTTCGGGCGCAAGGGCCCGCTGCGCCTCGGCACGCCGGTGTCGGTGGTGTTCGGCCGCCCCCTGGGACCGGCGGACTACGATGACCCCGCCGCCGGCAAGGACCGCTACGGCCGCGCCTCGGAGCGGATCATGGCGGCGATCGCCGCCCTCAACCCGCCGCCACCCCGGGTGGTGTGACGCTCAGGCGCGGACCGTGCCGGCGGCCAGATCGGCCGCCACCGCGCCCAGCCGCGCCACAATGCGCCCGGAGTCGCCCAGGTTTTCCTGGATGCAGTTGACCAGCGCGCTGCCCACCACGACGCCGTCGGCGCAGCGCGCCACCGCCCGCACCTGGTCGCGCTGCGAGATGCCGAAGCCCACGACCACCGGCAGGGCGGTGTGCGCCTTGATGCGCGCCACCGCCTCGGGAATGCCGGCGGCGACGCGGTCGCGCACCCCCGTGACGCCCTCCCGCGAGACGTAGTAGATGAAACCGCTGGCCGCGGCGGCGATCTTGGGCAACCGCCGGTCCGGTGTGGTCGGCGCCACGATGAAGATCGTCCGGAAATCGTGCGCGCGCCCGGCGGCCAGAACGTCGCCCGCCTCCTCGGGCGGAAGGTCGAGGGTGAGCATCCCGTCGGCCCCGGCGGCCTTGGCGGCACGGACGAAGGCGTCCACCCCCCGGGCGAACACCACGTTGTAGTAGGCGTAGAAGACGATCGGCGTGTCGGGATATCCGGCGCGCAGGGCGCGCACCAGCTCGAACACGCGCCCGGAGGTCATCCCGGCCTCCAGCGCCCGCTGTGCCGCCAGCTGGTTGGTCAGACCGTCGGCGAGCGGATCGGAGAACGGCACCCCCAGCTCCAGCAAATCGACTCCGCCGTCGAGCACGGCCCGGCAGGCGGCCAGCGAGGTGTCAAAATCGGGATCGCCGGCGCACAGATAGGCCACGAACGCCGCCCGGTGGCGGGCGCGGGCGCGGGCAAAAGCCTGGGCGATGCGATCCATCAGCAGTGCCGAAGGTCGAAATTCGCCGCGCGGGTGTCAAGGAGGCGTCCGCCCCGCGGCGCGACAGTTCAGCGCAGGCTGAAGTCGACCATCACCGGCCGGTGGTCCGAGAGGTAGCAGCGCACCACCTCGCAGCTCGGCGTGCGGCAGGCCGGCGGCAGAAAGACAAAATCCAGGGACCTCGAGGGCCACGGCGACGGGTAGGTGCGCACGCCGCGGGTCGGATGCAGGGTGTAGTGCCCGTGGAGGGAAAAATACTGGAAGAGCGACGCCGTGGCGTCGAGCCGGTGCGAGGGGTTGTTGAGGTCGCCGCAGAGGATCGGCGGCGTGGCCCAGTGCGCGTGCCGGTGCTCCCGCTTGGCGTTGAGGTACTCCATGAGCTTTTCCACCTGCCGGAAGCGGTGGACGCGCGAGCGGTAGTGGAGATGAAGGTTGACGATCGGCAACAGGCGGCCGCCGAAGTCGATCTCGGCGAACAGGAATCCCTTCTCGCCCACCTTCCGGGTACCGAAGGTGATGTTGTCCCACGCCTTGATCGGGTGGCGGGAGAGGATGGCGTTGCCGTAATTCAGGTGATATCCGCCGGCGCGGCGGTTGTTCACGCCGAACACGGCGTGCGGGAAATCGGCGAAGAACCGCAGGTAGTCGAGGTGGTCGAAGCTGCCGCTCCAGCGCGAATTCTGGTCGATCTCCTGCAGGGCCACGACGTCGGGCCGCAGCTCGTCGAACAGCCGGGCGATCTTGCGCAGGTTGCGCTCGAACCGGCGCCGTCCGTTGAGGCCGGGGAACGGCGACAGCCCCCGGGCGTGGGCGATGTTGAACGTGACAATGCGGAACCGCTGCATCAGCGCGGCTATTCTGTCCCGGCCGCGCCGCGGGGCAAGTCCGCGCGCCCCGGGGAATTCACCCTGCAGTGCAGCCCCGGGAATCCGGGATTGACAGCACCGGGCGCCGGACAGAATTTCCCCGGCTCTTCACGGCGACCGTAGCTCAGTTGGTTAGAGCACCAGATTGTGGATCTGGGTGTCGCGGGTTCGATCCCCGTCGGTCGCCCCACTTTCCCACCGGGTGCGGCGGGCCGGCGGCGGGCGCGCGCCGATTTTTGTTTAACGCCGGCCCCAATTCCCGCTAAGCCATGCCCACCCATGTTCTCCCTGAGAAAATTGTTTGGCAAGGAGGAGCGGTTCTTCGACCTGCTGGAGGCCAGCGCCGAGGAGGCCAAGACCAGCGCCGTCCTGCTCGGGCGGTTCCTGCAGGCCCGGGCGGCCTCCAACCAGCCCCCCAACCTCGACGACTTCATCCAGAGCCGCCGCAAGGACAAGCGCCTCACCCAGCAGATCACGGAGGAGCTCTGCCGCACCTTCGTCACCCCGCTGGAACGGGAGGACATCGAGGGGCTGGCCTACGCCCTCTACCGCATCCCGAAGATGATCGAGAAGATCGTCGAGCGCATGGCCCTGTACCCCGGCCCGCTGCCGCACGAGAGCCTGGCGCGCCAGGGCGAGCTGCTGCAGTTGGCGGCCGACAACGTGGCCTTCATGGTCAACCAGCTGCGCAAAGGCACCAAGATCGACCAGATCCGCGAGGCCAACGACAAATTGCAGTACGCGGAGGGCGAGGCCGACAAGATGATGCTCGCGGTGGAGAAGGAGCTGTTCCACGGGGCCTACGAGGCCAAGGACATGGTGCTCCTGATGCAGCTTTTCGAGATGGTGGAGAAGGCCGTCGACCGGTGCCGCGACGCCGGCAACGTGGCGTTTCAGATCGTCCTGAAATACTCCTGAGCCGCCGCGTATGACGTTCTTCCTGGTCGTCCTGCTGGTCGCGCTGCTCTTCGAGTACAGCAACGGCTTTCACGACGCGGCCAACGCCATCGCCACGGTGGTGTCCACCAAGGTGCTCACGCCGCGGCAGGCCATTGTGCTTGCCGCCGTCTGCAATCTGGCCGGCGCCTTTTTCGGCACGCAGGTCGCCAAGACCGTGGGCAAGGGGCTGATTGACACCAACACCGTCACCATGACGACGGTCCTGGCCGCCCTGCTGGCCGCGATCGCCTGGAACCTGCTCACCTGGTGGCTGGGCCTGCCCTCCAGCTCCAGCCACGCCCTCGTCGGGGGCCTCTGCGGCGCCGCGCTGGCCACCGCCCACGGGCAGTGGAGCGTGCTCAAGTGGTCGATCACCGAGGCCAACGGCGCGGTTGACGGCATCTGGCCCAAGGTGGTGCTGCCCATGGTCACCTCGCCACTGCTGGGCTTCGTGCTCGGCATGGTGCTGATGCTGCTGCTCTACGTCACATTCCGCCGCGCCACACCGCACCTGGTCAACACGACCTTCGGCAAGCTGCAGTTGCTCAGTGCCGCCGGGATGGGCTTCTCCCACGGCTCCAACGACGCCCAGAAGACCATGGGGGTGATCACGCTGGCGCTGTTCACCGCCACCCAGACGCACGCGTTCGACCACCTCCCCGCCTGGCTGGGCTTCCTGCGCACGCCGGCGTTCGCCGAGATTCCCGACTGGGTGATCATCGCCTGCGCGCTGACCATGGCGGCCGGCACGGCCGCGGGCGGCTGGCGGATCATCCGCACGATGGGCCACAAGATGGTCCGACTCCAGCCGGTGAACGGCTTCGCCGCCGAGACCACCGCCGGCCTCGTGATCATCGGCGCCTCCCACTTCGGCATCCCGCTCTCGACCACCCACAACATCTCCGCCGCGATCATGGGCGTCGGCGCCACCAAGCGCCTCAGTGCGGTGAAATGGGGCGTGGTCGAGCGGATCGTCTGGGCGTGGGTGCTGACCCTGCCCGTCACCGGCCTGCTCGGCTACCTGCTCGTCGGCCTCGCCCACCTGCTGCGCGGCGGCTGAGGCGTCCCGCCCGTCAGGCCGGGGGCGGCGTCTTCTTCACCTCGTCGCTGTGGCGGACGTCCTTGCCCTTCACGAGGTAGATGGTCTCCTCCGCGATGTTGGTGGCGTGGTCGGCGATGCGCTCGAGCGACTTGGAGATGAACATCAGCTCGATCGCCCGGGAGATCGTCTCCGGCTTTTCCACCATGAAGCTGGTGAGCTCGCGGTAGAGCTGGCGGTTGAGGTTGTCGACCTCGAGGTCGCGCTTGCAGACGGCGATCGCCTTGGCCTCGTCGCCATGAAGCATGCAGTCGAGGGCGTCGCGCAGCATCTCCAGCGCGATGCTGGCCATGTGCGGGATGTCGATGTAGGGCTTGAGCGGTGGCTCGGCGCAGAGCTTGATCGCCCGCTTGGCGATGCTCGTGGCCTCGTCCCCCACCCGCTCGAGGTCGTGGCCGGCCTTCATGCCCACGATGACCAGGCGCAGGTCGCTCGCGATCGGCGCCCGCAGGTTCATGAACCGCACGCCCTCGTTGTCGATCTTGATCTCGAGCTCGTCGAGCTTGTCGTCGTTGGCGATCACGCGATCCGCCAGGCCGATGTTGGCCTCGACCAGCGCCTTGAGGGCATCACGCACCTGCTGGATGGCTGTCTCCCCCATCAGGATCAGGTGGGAACGGAGCGTCTCAAGTTCGGCGTCGAAAAAGCGCCGCATGACGGGGAATTCCGGAGGATGGTCGGGGGGGGGCTGCATAAGGGCGGTCAGCCGAAGCGGCCGGAGACGTAGGCTTCGGTCTGGGGATTGGCGGGATTCATGAAGATGGTGCGCGTTTCGTCGTATTCAACCAGCTTGCCGAGGTAGAAGAACGCGGTGCGATCGGACACCCGGGCGGCCTGCTGCATGTTGTGGGTGACGATGACGACAGTATAACTGGCCCGCAGGGTGTTGATCAACTCCTCGATCTTGGCCGTGGCGAGCGGATCGAGGGCGGAGCACGGCTCGTCCATCAGCAGCACCTCCGGCCGCACGGCCAGGGCGCGGGCGATGCACAGGCGCTGCTGCTGGCCGCCGGACAGGCCGATGCCGGGGCGGCCGAGAATGTCCTTCACCTCGTCCCACAGCGCGGCCATGCGCAGGGACTCCTCCAGCCGCTCGCGCAGCACCCCCTTGTCGCGCACACCGTTGAGCCGCAGGCCCACCAGCACATTCTCGGCGATGGACATGGTGGGAAAGGGGTTTGACTTCTGAAACACCATGCCAACCTCCCGCCGTACGATCGTGGGATCAATGTCGGGCCCGTAGAGATCCCGGCCGCGCAGCCGGATGCTTCCGGTGTGGCGCGCCCCCGGGGTGAGCTCGTGCATGCGGTTGAGGGTGCGGATGAAAGTGGACTTGCCGCAGCCGCTGGGGCCGATGATGGCCGTCACCTGGTGACTGTCGATCTGCAGGGTGACGTTCTGCAGGGCCCGGCTGGCGCCGTAAAACACGCACAGGTCGCGGATGTCGAAGGTGATCTCGGGCACCGCGCCCTCCGCCTGGGCGGACGAGACACCGGCCGCCGGCGGGCTCTTGGCCGCCGGCGGCACCGGCGGGCGGGAAGTGGTGATCGGTTCTTGGGCGCTCATGCGAAGAGGGAGGTCAGGATTTCTTCCGCTCGCTCGAAAGCAAGCGCACGCCCGCGCTGAGGGCAAACACGAGGAAGATGAGCACGAGCGCGCCCGCCCAAGCCTGGCGATGCCAGTCGTCGTAGGGCGAAATGGCATAGGCAAAAATCTGCAGCGGCAGCGCCGCGATCGGCTCGGACAGGTGGTGACTCCAGTACCGGTTGCCAAACGCGGTGAAGAGCAGCGGGGCGGTCTCGCCCGCCACTCGTCCCATCGCCAGCAGCACGCCCGTGACGATGCCCTTGAGCGCGGTGGGCAGGACGATGCGCGAGATCATTTTCCACTGCGGCAGACCCAGCGCCAGGCCGGCCTCGCGGTAGCTGCGCGGGACGAGGACCAGGACCTCTTCGGTCGTGCGCAACACGAGCGGAATCATGATGAATCCGAGGGCCAGTCCGCCGGAATAGGCCGAAAAGGTCTTGAACGGCACGACGGCGATCGCGTACGCCACCATGCCCCAGACGATGGAGGGCACGCCGTTGAGCACGTCGGCCCAGAACCGGATCCAGTCGTTGACGCGGTCCCCGCCATACTCCGACAGGTAGACACCGCCGAGCACGCCGATCGGTACGCCAGCCAGCGAAGCCAGCACCAGCAGTTCGACAGTGCCAATGATCGCGTTGCCCATGCCACTGCCCGGCTGGCCCACCGGTCCCGGCACGTGCGTAAAAAACTCCCAGTTCAGCGCCGCGACGCCCTGGCGGATGAGGTAGAACAAGATCAGACCGAGCGGGGAAATCACCAGCACGGCGCAGAGGATCGACACCGCGTTCATCAGCGCGTTCTTCAGCCGGCGGTAGCGATGGTTGGCGGTGGAGCTCATCGCCATCAGGCGACCCGGCGGGTCTCTTTGCTGGCGATCGCCCGGATCATGACCTGGGCGAGCGCGTTGATAACCACGGTCAGGCCCAGCAGCACGAGGCCCAGTTCAAACAGGGCGCTGAGGTACCGGTCCGTGGTGGCCTCCGTGAACTCGTTGGCGATGACGCTCGCCAACGTGTAGCCGGGAGCAAACAGCGACCGGGAAATGTCCGAGCTGTTGCCGATCACCATGGTGACCGCCATCGTCTCCCCCAGCGCGCGGCCCAGGCCGAGCACCGCCGCCCCGAAGATCCCGCGGCGCGCGTAGCTCAGCACGGCAATGCGCGTCACCTCCCAGCGCGTCGCGCCCAGCCCGTACGCCGCCTCCCGCTGCAGGTTGGGCACCGAGCGCAGGACCTCGCGCGACACCGAGGTGACAATCGGCAGGATCATGATGGCGACGATGATGCCGCCCGTCAGCATGCCGATGCCATAGATCGGCCCCTGGAACAGCGGCAGAAATCCCAGCGCGTGTTGCAGCGGCGGATAGGCCGTGGTGCGCAGGAAGGGCACCAGCACGAAGATGCCCCACAAGCCCCAGATCACGCTGGGCACGGCCGCCAGCATCTCGATGACCGACACCAGCGGCTGGCGCAGCCGCACCGGCGCGAGCTCCGTGAGGTAGATGGCGGTGCCGACGCTCAGCGGCACCGCGATCAGCAGGGCGATGGCCGACGAGACGAAGGTGCCGTAGATGAAGGGCAGTGCGCCATAGACTTCATCCACCGGATCCCAGGTCGAACCGACCAGGAACTTCCACCCAAACTGCGCCCGGGCCAGCTGCGACCCGTGGTAGAGTTGGTAGGCCACGAGCAGCAGCAGCACGAAAATGGTCGACGCCCCCGCCAGGCACAGCAGGCGGAACGAACGATCACCCCACCGGGAATTCCGGTGGAGGGCGGCGGTCGGGTCAGGGCGGGGAGTCATGCGATCGGAGGACACGGGCGCCAGATGCGCGGGAACAAGAAAGGAAGGGGCGGAGTTTGGCAACTCCGCCCCGTAAGCCAAGACTCGGTGGTGCAACCAAACAGGCGGGGCGGACGCCTCAGAAGGTCACCGTATCGAGCAGCGCCAGCTCCCGCTGCTGGACGTTTTCCGGCAGCGGCGCGTAATGCAGCGAAGGCGAGAGCTTCTGCCCCTCGGTGACGGCCCATTTGAGGAAGGCGACCAGCTTGTGCCCGTGGTCGGCGTTGGCCTGATGCTGATAGATCAGGATCCAGCTGGCGCCGGCGATGGGATAGGCCTGCGCGCCCGGCGCATTGACCATCGAGAAGCGGAAGTCGTCCGGAATCGTCGCGGTGGCCATGGCCTGCGAGACCGCATCCGCCGTGGGCGCGATGTAGTTGCCCGAGGAGTTCTTCATGTCCGCCACCGGCAGGTGGTTCTGCTCCGCGTAGGCCTGCTCGACGTAACCGATCGCCCCCGGCAGCTGCTTGACCTGACCGGAGACGCCCTCGCTGCCCTTGCCACCCAGGCCCGTGGGCCATTTTACCGAGATGCTCTTCCCCACCTGGATCTTCCAGTCCGGGCTGACGCTCGAGAGGTAGTCGGTGAAGATGAACGTCGTGCCGCTGCCATCCGAGCGATGCACCACCACGATCGGCAGATCCGGCAGCATGGCGTCGGGATTGAGGGCGGCGATCGCCGGGTCATTCCACTTCGTGATCTTGGCCAGGTAGATTCCCGCCAGCGTATCCGCATCGAACTTGAGCTTCGGGCTGCCCGGCAGGTTGTAGGTGATGGCGACGGCGCCCGCCACCACCGGGAAGTGCAGAATCTTGTAGGCGGCCGGCGCCATCGCCTCGTCGGTCATCGGGGCGTCGGAGGCGCCGAAGTCGACCGTCTGGGCGAGGAGCTGCTTCTGCCCGCCGCCCGAGCCGATGGACTGATAATTGAACTGCACCGAGGCATCCACCTTGCTGTAGGCGTTGAACCAGAGCGTGAATGCCGGATAGTCGAAGCTGGAACCGGCGCCGTTGATGAGCTGCGCAAAGGCCGTGGTGGTGAGCAGGCCGCCGATCGTGAGGAGGAGTGCGAGTATTTTTTTCATGGGTGAGGAGGGGTTGAAGCCGGGCTCAGAAGGCGACCTGCGCCCACAGGCCGATCTCATTCGACTTCTGCATGGCGCTGGCGGACGCCGGGTTTTCGATGTGGTCGTACTTGTAGACCAGGGCGAGATTCACGCCCTTGATCGCGACGTACTCCCACCCGAGGTTGAAATAATTCTCCTTCATCAGGGGGTGCAGTTTCTTGGAGGTCTTGTCGTTGTCCCAGCGCCCGAAGAGCCAGTTGGAGGAGTCGCCGAGCGCCACCTTGCCGAACAGGGCGTAGCCGTCGCCGGAGTCGCTCGAGGCGCTGTTGGTGAAGCCCCAGTCGCTCTCGCTGAACCACTCGGCGCCGAACTCATATTCCTTGGTCGCATAATTGACCAGGGCGTCGTAGCGGCTGGCCGTGCGGTTGGCCGGCGCGCCCTCGATGTCCTTGCCCAGCTTCCCGGTGTAGCCGCCGACCGCGAAGGTCAGTCCCTTGGTCGGCTCGATCGACACGCGGCCCTCGTAATCCATCCCCTTGCTGCGGGTGGGATTCTTGTAGCCGCCGCCGTTCACGGCCGCGAAGTTGTAGCTCACCATCCCGCTGCTGCCGAGGAAGTGCACGCCCCAGTCGGCCGAGTTGCCGAAGTGCAGGCGGTCGATGAGCGTGTTCTCCACGTAGCGGTAGGTGTAGTTGTCCTCGTCGAACGGGATCCACGGCTCGTTGGCCGAGCCCAGCTGGACGATGGCCTCGGGCGAGAACTTCGCCTGCACGTAGGCCGTCTTGATGAAGAGGTTCGTTACCCCGGTGGTGCTGGAGTACGCCGAGTCGGTGTTGATGTTCGCCGACCACATGCTGTCGAAAACATGGGTCACCCCGAAATAGAAGCGCTTCACGTCGAGGCCGGTGCCGCTCGAGGCGAGCTTGGTCCCGGCGGCGGTCTCGGCGTCCAGGTTGGTGACATCGACATACAGCTTGCCGCTGACTGTCGTGCTGCTCGTCGCTGCCGATTTCTTGGCCTCGGCCTGGACCTGCTTGATGTCGTCTGGACTCAGAATTCCCTTCTGAACCAAGAGGTCGAGCAACGCCTTGCTGTTGTCCTGGGCGAACAATCCGCTCGCCGTGAGGGCCGCGCTGCCGACCAGCGCGAGCCATTTTAGTGGTAACTTAGCCATTGGGTGTCGGGTTGTGGGATTGGGTGCGAACGCGCAGCTTGCGCGCTTTGTCCCGCCCAAACTCTCAAGGTTCTGTTACGAACAAATGGCGGCCGTGTGACGA
Source organism: Opitutaceae bacterium (assembly GCA_035502155.1). Lineage (GTDB taxonomy): Bacteria > Verrucomicrobiota > Verrucomicrobiia > Opitutales > Opitutaceae > Fen-1467. Next base: position 16,919 of record DATJUU010000222.1, on the reverse strand, counting down.
GCCGGTGATTAAAACAAATCTTTGACCACCAGCATCGGCGGTCGGGCGCCGGGCCCAATGCACGCCGGTGCCGGCACCGCCGCCCGGGGCGGCTGGCCCGGCGTTCCCGCTGAGGTCGCGGGGCGCCCTGGCGCCTACTGCAGCAGCTGGCGGAGCGGCTCCCGGATGGCGTCCGCCCAGATCTCGTAGCCCTTCAGGCTCGGATGCAGCAGGTCCGGCATGATGTCGCGCGGAAGGTTGCCCCCGGCGTCCAGAAACCGCGCGCCAATGTCGAGCCAGAACACGTGCTTCCCGTCGTGCAATTTCGCCAGTTCGCGGTTCACGGCGGCGATCTGCGCCCGCTGCGGATCGTTCTTCTCCCCGCGGGGGAAGATCGCCAGGAACAGGATCTTCGCCTCCGGGAACCGGACCCGCAGCTCGTGCACCACGGCGGTGACGCCCTCGATCACTTCGGGCGTCGTGTTGCGCGGCGTCACGCCGTCCCGCTCCAGCCCCGTGTTGTTGGTGCCGATCATCAGCACCACGACCTTCGGCTGGTAGCCGTCCGCCTCGCCGTGCTCGAGCCGCCAGAGCACGTTCTGCGTGCGGTCCGCGCTGATTCCGAAGTTGGCGGCGTGCAGCGGCGCGAAATCACGGTCCCACACGGCCTGGCCGCCGCGCTGCGGATTGGTGTCGCGCCAGAAATCGGTGATCGAGTCGCCGAGGAACAGCACGTCGATGCCCCCCTGCTTCGCCTCGGCCACGAACGCCGCGTGGCGCTGCATCCAGCGCGCATCCTTTGGCGCCGGCTCGGTGGCCGTGTTCGCGCGGAGGGCGACCGCCAGCAGCAGCGGGAGGAGCAACCAGGGGCGGCGGGGCAGGTTCATGGGAAAGAAATGTCGCCCGCGCTCACTGCTCGGCCTCGGGCGCCGCCAGCTCAATGAGGGTGTGCAGCGACGCGAAGTGCCGGCTGAGATCGAAGTCCCCGCTCATGTCGCCCACCACGCGGTCGAAAAGCAGCTTCTTGTCGGACTTCAGCGCCTGGATGCGCTCCTCGATCGTGCCGCCGGTGACCATCCGGTAGACGAACACCGTGTTCGTCTGCCCCAGCCGGTGCACGCGGTCGACCGCCTGCGCCTCCACCGCCGGATTCCACCAGGGGTCGAGCAGAAAGACGTAGTCCGCGGCGTGCAGGGTGATGCCGGTGCCGGCCGCCTTCAGGCTCACGAGCATGACCGCGGGCCCGGCGGTGCCCTGGAACGCCTGCACGGGCTTCTGCCGGTCCAGCGTCATCCCGGTCAGCTCGAAGCGCGGCAGATCGGGGAAATTCGCCGCCAGCACCGCGCGGACGCGGTTCAGGAGCATGACGAACTGCGAGAAGACCACGACCTTGTGGCCGCTGCCGACGATCTCGGCCAGCTTGTCCGCGAGCAGGTTGAGCTTGCCGCTCTCCGTCACCGGCGCCTTCAGCCAGGGCAGCAGGTCGGGATCGCAGCAGGCCTGCCGCAGCCGGGTCAGCAGGGCGAGGAAACCGAAGGACCGTTCGCGCATCGCCGTGCCGATGTCGTCGCCCAGCCGCACCAGGCCCTCGTTGCAGATGCGGGCGTACTCCGTCCGCTGGAGATCGGTGAGCGGGCAGAGCAGGTCCATCTCGACCTTGGGCGGCAGTTCCTGGGCCACCTCGTCCTTGGTCCGGCGCAGGCTGAAGGGCGCGAGCTGGTGGCGCAGCCGCGTCAGCGTCCCCATCCGGTCGGCCCCGAGCACCGCCTCGAAACCCTGCCGCGTGCCCAGCAGCCCGGGGAGCAGGTAGCGGAAGATCGACCACAGGTCGAGCTGGCGGTTCTCCAGCGGCGTGCCGGTGAGCACCAGGCGGTGCCGCGCGCGGATCGAGCACGACGCGTGCGAGACCTTGGCGTCGGGATTCTTGATGAACTGGCCCTCGTCGAGGATCGCGTAGCCGAACTCGACCTGGTCGAGCAGGTGCTTGTGTTTGCGCAGCTGCGTGTAGCTGGCGAGCCACACGACCGGGTCGCGGCGGGTGGTGAAATCGTGCCCCGTCTTGAGCACGTCGCACTCGAGCTGCGGGAAGAACCGGGCCATCTCCTCGCGCCACACCGGCACGACGCTCGCCGGGCAGACCACGAGGTGGGCCAGGCCCGGCAGCGGCCGGGTGGCCAGGAGGGTCAGCACCTGCAGGGTCTTGCCCAGCCCCATCTCGTCGGCCAGCAGCCCGTGGCAGCCGACCGTGCAGAGATGGTGCAGCCACTCCACGCCGCGCCGCTGGTAGGGCCGCAGGAAGTCCGGCACCGCGGGCGGCGCCACCGGCGGCGCCAGCACGCTCTGCCGCCAGGCCTCGACCGCGGGGGAGACCGTGACCTTGAGGCGGGTGTCGGTGAACAGCGAGAAGATCAGGTAGGGCGGGAGCTTGCCGTCGGCCGGCGCCGTCTCCTCGACCGTGCGCCGCCACTGGGACAGGGATTCCCATTTGTCGGGCGCGAGGGACACGATGCCGATGCTGGGCAGGATCACGGCGGAGCCGCCGCCGCCGCGGAGCACGGCCGCCACCTGGTCCTCGGTCAACAGGCGCTCGCCGGCGCGGAAGATCCAGCGCAGCTCCAAGCCGGGGCCGCCGTTCTGGTCCGCATGGGCCTCGATCTCCACCGCCTGCTCGCCTTTGGCGAGGTGGGCGGCGTGCTCGTCCAGCTGCACTGTGAAATAGCGCCGCCAGACCGGCAGCGTGGTGCGCAGGAACTCCGGGATCTCCTTGAGCAGGTCGAGGAGGTAGGCGTGCGACTCCTGGTGGTAGTGGAAATGCGCCTTGCGGGCATAGGCCGTGAGGCAGATCAGCTTGCCGCGCTCGCCGGAGGTGACATGGGCCGCGGCGGCGCCGTTCCCGTGCGCCTCGCCGTTGCCATTGCCGTTGCCGTTGGTGTGCCCGCTGCCATTGCCGTTCGCGGCGCCGTGGCCGTTCCCGTTCGCCTGGCCCAGCGCCGAGACGCGGCTCTTGTCCGGATTCATCCAGAAGGCCTCGAAGGCCAGCCCCTCCGGGCGGGTCTGAAACTCGAGCACCAGCGCCCGCGACGCGCCGTTGGTCTTGCCGTTGCCGGCCGCGCCGGCCGCGGCGGCCGTCCCCGCCGCCGGCGCCACCGCCGGCAGATTGGTGGGCACGGCCGTGAGCTCGTCCGCCACCAGCTCCTCGATCTCGTGCAACCCGGCCACCGCGATGGCTCGCGCCAGTTCGGCGTCGGTGGACGAGGAGCGCACCGAGAATCCCTCCGCGCTCCACTCGATCACGGCGTATTCCTCCTTCTTCTCGACCTTGCGGTGGACGATCGCGTCCGTGGCCGTGAGCTCGATCTCCCGGATCTCGCTGTCGCGGTACATCCGGCGGCCCTCCTCGAGCTGGGAGCCGGAGAAATTCGCCGTCCATTCGTGCTCCAGCTTGCCAAACCAGGACTCGAGCGACTGCGGAGTATATACACGCTTCGGGCCGTGCCTTTGCATGAGGCTAAAAGGTCGAGCGTAGGTCTCGCCCGATGCAGCGCAACTCCGAATTCCGGATTTTCCAGCCCGCGGCTGATCATGAATTTACCACAATTGTCACCCCGCCGGCACCGGGTTGTCACACACCTCCGGCACACTCGGCTCCAAACAGGAAACCGCCGGAAAATCCAGAAGAACGCCATCGCGCCCGAGTGAATCTCGCCATCGTCACCGAGACCTTCCCGCCTGAAATCAACGGCGTCGCCATGACGTTCGACGTGATTGCCCGGGAGTTCGGCCGGCGGGGCCACGCGGTGACCGTTTACCGCCCGTGGCGCCCCGACCTCGCCCCCGCCGCGAGCCATCCGGAATACCGCGAAGTGTCCCTGCCCGGGTTGCCCATCCCCGGCTACTCCCTGCTCCGGCTCGGCCTCCCGGCGTGGCGCCGGCTGACCCGCCAGTGGCGCGCCCAGCGCCCGGACTTGGTGCACGTCGTCACCGAGGGCCCGCTCGGCGCCTCCGCCGTGACCGCGGCCCGGACGCTGGCGCTGCCGGTGACCTCCAGCTTCCACACCAACTTCCACGCCTACGCGCCCCATTATCGCATCGGCCTGCTGCGCCGCGTCGCCCTCGCCTGGCTGCGCTACGTCCACAACCACACCCGCCGCACGTTCGCCCCGACCGAGGAGCTCCGCTGCGAGCTGGCGGGCCACGGCTTCACCGGCCTGGGTGTGCTCTCGCGCGGGGTCGACCTGCGCCAGTTCTCCCCCGCCCGCCGTGCGCCCGAGCTCCGCGCGGCCTGGCAGGCGCCCGACGGCGAGGTCGTGGTCCTGCACGTCGGCCGGTTTGCCGCCGAGAAGAACTACCCGCTGCTGTTCCGCGCCTACGCCGCGATGCGGGAGGCGAACCCCCGCCTCCGCTGCGTGCTCGTCGGCGACGGCCCGCTGCGCCCGGCGTTGCAGGCCGCGCATCCCGAGTGTCGGTTCACCGGCTTCATCCCGCGCGACGACCTCGCCCGTCACTACGCCTCGGCGGACGTCTACGTGCACGCCAGCCTCACGGAGACGTTCGGCAACGTCCTGACCGAGGCGCTGGCCAGCGGCCTGGCCGTGGCCGGTTTCGACTACGCCGCCGCCCGCCAGTTCGTGCGCGACGGCGCGAACGGCTTGGTGGTGCCGTGCGACCAGCCCGACGCGCTGGTGGCGGCGGCCGCCCAGCTCGCGGCCAACCGCCCCTTGCGGGAGCGGCTGCGCGCGGCCGGCCCCGGGTCGCTCGGCCGGCAATCGTGGGCCGAGGTCGTCGGCCGCTTCGAGGCCGAGCTCACCGCGGCGGCGGCCGTCCCCCGATGAGCCGCCTCCTCATCCTCACGGCCGGGTTCGGGGAGGGGCACAATGCGGCGGCCCGCAACCTCGCCGCGGCCGCCGCGGAGCTGGCCGGCCCGGACGCCGCGGCGGTGGTCGACCTGTTCGCCCTCACCTCCCCCCGCTTCAACCGCCTCGCCCGGCGCGCCTACCTCGCCGCCATCAACGGCAGCCCGCGGCTGTGGAGCGGGTTCTACGCCTGGAGCCACCGCAGCGGCATCCTGCCGCGCCAGGTGTGGATGCTGCGCGCCGAGCGGCGGGTGTTGCGGACGCTGCTCGCCCGCGAGCGTCCGGCGGTCGTCTGCGGCACCTTCCCCGTCTACGCCTTTCTCTACCGCCAGCTCGCGGGTGCCGGCGTCCCGCTCCCGCCCTATTACAACGTGGTCACGGATTCCATCAGCATCCATTCGCTGTGGACCTGCCCGGGATGCGCCGGGTGGTTCGTGCCCAACGAGGAAACGGCGGAGGTGTTGCGCGGGATGGCGGTGCCGCCCGGCCGGCTCCATGCCCTCGGGTTTCCGGTGCCGGCGTTCTTCGGCGAGCACGCCCGCGACCTGGCACCGCCCGATCTCGCCGCCGGCGCCGTGCCGCGGGTGCTCTACATCATCCATTCCGGCGTGCGCCACGCCGGGGAAACCGCCCGCCGGCTCCTCGCCGAAACCGACTGGGACCTGACGTTCGCCGTCGGGCGGGACGAGCGGCTGCGCCGCCAGCTCGACCAGCTCGCCGCCGGCCGGCCGCGGCCCGCCCGCGTCCTGGGCTGGACCAACGACGTGCCCCGCCTGCTCATGACCCACCACGTGGTCATCAGCAAGGCCGGCGGGGCCACCACCCAGGAGGCGATCGCCGCCCGCTGCCCCATGCTGGTCAACCAGGTGGTGCCGGGCCAGGAGGAGGGCAACTACGAGCTGCTGCGCCGCCACGACGTCGGGGCCCTGGTCGAGACCCCGGAGGCCGCCATCACCGCGCTGCAGCGGGCATTCGCCGATCGCGGGACCGTCTGGAGCCGATGGCGCGCCGCGCTCGCCCCCCTCGCCCGTCCCGAGGCCAGCCGCGCCATCGCCGCCCGCCTGCTCGACAGCGTCGCCGCCGCGGCCGACGCTACCGCCGCATGAAAACCCGCTTCATCGTCAACCCGATCTCCGGCCGCGGCCGCCGCACCGCCCGGCTGGAGCCCGCCATCCGCGAGTTCATTGCCCGCGAGCGGCTCGACGCCGGCCTCGACCTCACCGCCCGGCCCGGACACGCCACCGAGCTCGCCCGGGCCGCGGCTGAACGCGGCTGCGTCCGGGTCATCGCCGTCGGCGGCGACGGGACGGTGAACGAGGTCGCCCAGGCGCTCGTGGGCACTTCCGCGGCGCTCGGCATCGTCCCGGCCGGCTCCGGCAACGGTCTCGCGCTCGCCCTCGGCCTGCCGACGCGGCCGGCCCTGGCGCTCGCCCTCGCGGCCGATCCCCGGGCCCGGATCATCGCCATCGACACCGGCGTGGCCAACGGCCACCCGTTCTTCAACGTCATGGGGCTCGGCTTCGACGCCGAGGTCAGCCGCCGCGTCAACCGCCTGGCCCACCGCGGCCTGGCCGCCTACCTCCGCACCGGCCTCGCCGCATTTGTCCGCCACCAGGGCCAGAGCGTCACCGTGTCCGACGACAACGGCCGGCGCGAGACGCTCGACACCTTCCTCGTCTCGGTCGGCAACTCCGACCAGTACGGCAACCGCGCCCGGTTCGCGCCCGGCGCCCGCGTGGACGACGGCCAGCTCGATCTCGTGGCCGTGCGGCCGACCGGCTGGCTCGCCGCGCCGGGCCTGGCGGCGCGCCTGTTCCTCGGCAATTTCGACCGCAGCCCGCGGGTGCGGCGGCTACGCGGCGCCCATTTCGTCATCCAGCGCCCCTCCCCCGGATTGATCCACACCGACGGCGAGACGCACGACACCGCCGCCACGGTGGAGATCACCGTCCGCCCCCGCAGCCTGCGCCTCATCGTGCCCGCCGCCCATGGATAAGAAACACCTCCACGTCCGCACCGTCGTCCTGTCCGACGTCCACCTCGGAACCCCGCACTGCAAGATCGAGGAAGTGAACCACTTTCTCCGCCACCTCCGGTGCGAGAAGCTCATCCTCAACGGCGACATCATCGACGGCTGGCACCTCCGGCACGCCGGCAGCTGGACCAAGGCGCACACGCGCTTCATCCGCATCGTCCTGAAAATGCTGGAGAAACGCGACACCCAGATCGTCTACACCCGCGGCAACCACGACGACATCCTCGGCGCGTTCCTGCCCCTCGCGTTCGAGAACCTGCAGATCGTCGAGGACCACGTCCACGAGGGCATGAACGGACGCTACCTCGTGCTTCATGGCGACGTGTTCGACACCATCACCAGGAACCTCGTGTTCCTGTCGCATCTCGGCGACCGCGGCTATTACGTGCTCCTCCGGATCAACCGCTTCTACAACGCCTGGCGCGCCTGGCGCGGCAAGGAGTACTGGTCGCTGAGCAAGGCGATCAAGGCGCGGGTCAAATCGGCGGTCAGCCACGTCTCAAAATTCGAGGATCACATCGCCGAGCTGGCGCGGGAGCGCCGCTGCGTCGGGGTGATGTGCGGCCACATCCACACCCCCGCCGACAAGATGATCGGCAACATTCACTACCTCAATTCGGGCGACTGGGTCGAGTCGCTCACCGCCATCGTCGAGCACTACGACGGCCGGCTGGAGCTCCTCAACTACGTGGACTTCGTGCGGCGCTTTCCGCGGCCGAGCGACGACGCGGCCGCCGAGATGGCGGCCGAGCCGCTCGAAGTCTAGCCGCCGTCCCCGGCGAAGCGCGCCGCCAGCACCTCGCGGATGACGGCCAGGGTGCGCTCCACCGCCCCCCGGTTCTGGGCGTGCCACGCGAGCGCCGCGGCGCCGAGGCGCGCGCGCTGCGGCTCGTCGGCCAGCAGTTCCACGCAGGCGGCGATCAACTCGCTTTCGTTCAGCACCTCGCGGGCCGCCCCGCACTCCCGCAGCTGCCGGGCGATCTCGCGGAAGTTCGTCATATGCGGGCCGAACAGCAGCGGCTTGCCGAGCGAAGCCGCCTCGACCGGCGACTGGCCGCCGTCATGCGGCGGCAGGCTCTTGCCGCAGAACACCAGGTCGGCGAGCTGCGCGAAGTCCCGCAATTCGCCGGTGGTGTCGCCGACCGCGACGTCCACCTCGCGCGGCGCGGCGCCGTGCGAGCGCAGGTGGTACCGCAGGCCGGTCCGGGCGAGCGCGGCGGCGACCGCCTCGCGCCGTTCGGCGTGGCGCGGCACCAGCAGGAGGGAAACCCTCCGCCCGTCGCCGCGCGCCGCTTTCAGGGCCTGGACCAGCGCCTGCTCCTCGCCCTCCCACGTGGCCGAGCCGAGCAGCAGCAGGCCCTCGCCGAGGCCGAGCTCCCGCCGCAGGCCGGCCTTGCGCGCGGCGTCGAGCGGCGGGATCGTGAGGTCCAGCTTCAGGTTGCCCAGGGTGCGGAGCCGGGACGCCGGAAATCCGAGATCCCGGAGCCGCTGCTCGTCCTGCGGGGACACCGGCAGGCTGCAGGTGATGCCGCCGATCAGCGACGGGGCGAGGAACCGGGCGCGCCGCATCCGCCGGAAGCTGCGGTCGGACAGCCGCGCGTTGATGCTCAGGATCGGGACGCCGCGGCGCACCGCCTGCCGGATGTGTTCCGGCCAGCGTTCGCCCTCCATCAGGATGGCCAGGTCGGGCTGGATGCGCCGCCAGGCGCGGACGCTGAACGGCCACCAGTCGAGCGGGAAGTACCCCAGCGCGAGGACGAGCGGCCCGTAGCGTTCCCGGGCCACCTGGTGGCCGGTGCTGGTGGTGGTGGTGAGATAGACCTCCACCGTGGGATCGGCCTTGAAGGCCTCGAGCAGCGGCCCGACCGCCTGCATCTCGCCCACGCTCACGGCCTGCAACCAGATCCGGCGCACGCCCGGCCGCTTCGGCGGCAGCGGCGGCGTGCCGCCAAACCGGTGGCTGAAGTTCGGCCCGTAACCGCCGCGCTTGCGCATCCGATGCAGATAATAGGGCGCCGCCAGCAGCAGCGCCGGCAGGTACAGCAACCGATACAGCCAGATCATACGGCGCCCTCGAAAATCCGCACTCGGCGCCCCGGACGCGAGGAAAAAGCCGGCCCGGACGCCCCTGGCGCCGCGCGCCGTCCCTGCAGCCTTGCCAACGCCCCGCCGGCGCGCACCTTGCTGGCAACATGGTCCTCTCGCTCCGCCGCCGCCTTCCCCTGCTCGCCCTCCTCCTCGCCGTGCTTGGCATCGCCGCCCCGCGCCGGGCGGCCGCCGCCCCGCCGGTCTTCGCCCAGGAGACCAGCGACCTCAAGCCCGACCCGGCGGCGGTGTGGGGCCGCCTGCCCAACGGCCTCCGCTACGTGATCCTGCCCAACCACGAGCCGCGCGCGCGCGCCAGCCTCCGGCTGGTCGTCGGCTCCGGCTCGCTCTACGAGACCGACGCCCAGCGCGGCCTGGCGCACTTCCTCGAGCACATGGCGTTCAACGGCAGCACCCACTACGCGCCCGGAACGCTGGTGGAATTCTTCCAGCGCATGGGGATGAGCTTCGGCGGCGACACCAACGCCTACACCGCCTTCGACCGCACCGTGTTCATGCAGGAGCTGCCGGACACGCAGCCGGCCACGCTCGGCGAGGGTTTCCAGGTGTTCGCCGACTTCGCCGGCGGCCTGCTGCTGGAGACGCCCCAGATCGACAAGGAACGCGGCATCATCCTGGCCGAGAAGCGCACCCGCGACTCGGTCGACTACCGCACCTACGTCGCCGAGTACCAGTTCGTGCTCGGCGAATCCCTGTTTCCGCGGCGCATGCCGATCGGGCAGACCTCGATCATCGAGAGCGCCGGGCGCGCCGTCTTCGAGGACCTCTACAACGCCTGGTACCGGCCCGACAATCTCGCCGTCATCGCGGTGGGCGACTTTGACCCGGCGGCGATCGAGGCGCGGATCCAGGCCGATTTCGGCCCGCTGCAGCCGCGCGCGCCGGAGCGGCCGCAGCCCGACCTCGGCCGCATCCCCGCCGCCCCGGGCCTGCACGTCGGGTTCCATGCCGAGCCCGAGGCCGGCCACGCCACCGTCTCGCTCGAAACCGTCACGCCGTACGCGGGCGAGCCCGACACCGCGGCCAACCGCCTCAAGTACCTGCCGCGCGACCTGGCGTTCGCGATGCTCACCCGCCGCCTGGAGATCCTGGCCAAGAGGGAGAACGCCCCGTTCACCAGCGGCCACGCCAATGTCGACGAAAGCTACAACTTCTTCCGCAACGCCGCCGTCGAGCTGACTTGCAAGCCGGAGAACTGGCGCGGCGCCATCACCGTCGCCGAGCAGGAGCTGCGCCGGGCGCTCGAGTACGGGTTCCAGCCCGCCGAGCTGACCGAGGCCACCGCGACCTACCTCAACTCGCTCGAGCAGGCCGCGAAGAGCGCCGCCACCCGCCGGTCCCCCGAACTGGCCGACGACCTGGTCAGCTGCCTGATGCGCGATGAGGTGTTCACCGCGCCCGCGGCCGACCTGGCGCTCTACCAGCCGGCCCTGGCGAAGGTCACGACCGACGACTGCCTGCGCGCCCTCCGCGACACCTGGAACGTCGACCAGCGCTACCTCTTTGTCGCGGGCAACCTCGATCTTGCGCACGAGACCGCGCCGCCCGAGCAGGTGATCGCCGGGGTCTACAACGCCAGCCACGCCGAGGCGCTGCAGCCGCCGCCCAAGGAGGCCGCCGCGGCCTTCGCCTACACCCGCTTCGGCCCCCCGGGCACCGTGACGCACGAGGAGGACGTGAAGGACCTCGACGTCCACGAGTACGAGTTCGCCAACGGCGTGCGGCTCAACCTCAAGAAGACCGTCTTCGAGGCAAACACGATCCGCATCCACCTCCGCCTCGGCACGGGCCGGCTGAGCGAGCCCGCGGCGACCGAGCCCGGCCTCGCCTTCCTCGCCGACCTCAGCTTCATCGGCGGCGGCCTCGGCAAGCACTCGATCGACGACCTGCAGCGCCTGTTCGCGAGCAAGACGGTCGGACTCGACTTCGACGTCGGCGACGACGCCTTCATCCTGGGCGGCACCACCAACCGGGACGATCTGCTGGCGCAGCTGCAGCTGCTGGCGGCGTACGTGGTCGACCCCGGCTACCGTCCGGAGGCGTTGCGCCAGGCGCGCAAGATCATGAACCAGATGTACGGCCGGTTCGCCCACACGGTCAACGGGCCGATGCAGCTCGTGGTGCCGCGCCTCCTCGCCAGCGGCGACCCGCGCTTCGGGCTGCCGGCGCCGGACGTCGCCGACAGCCGCACGCTCGATGAGGTCCGCGCCTGGCTGCAGCCGCAGCTCGCCGACGGCCCGATCGAAATCGCGATCGCGGGCGACATCGACCTCGACGCGACCGTCGCCGCCGTGGCCCAGACCTTCGGCGCCCTGCCGCCCCGCGCGGCCAAGTCCCCGATGGACGCGGCGCGCGCCGTGACGTTCCCGGCGCCGTTCGCCAGGGACTTCACGGTGCCGACGCAGATTCCCAAGGGCCTGGTCACGATCTACTGGCCCACGACCGACGCACGCGACGTGAAGGTGACCCGGCGCCTCATCCTGCTCAGCGAGATTTTCTCCGACCGCCTGCGGGTGAAGATCCGCGAGCAGATGGGCGACGCCTACAGCCCGGAGGCCGTCAGCGCGCCGAGCGACACCTACCGCGATTACGGCTTCCTGCTCGCCCAGATCACCGTCGATCCCGCACAGGCGCCGAAGATCGTCGACACCGTCCTCGCGATCGCGGCCGATCTCCAGAAAAACGGCGCGACTCCGGATGAGCTCGAGCGGGCCAAGGCACCCGTGCTCACCTCGCTGAAGGATTCCGCCCGGACCAACGGCTACTGGATCAATGCCGTCGTCGGCTCGTGCCAGGAGTTTCCGCAACGGCTCGACTGGTGCCGCACCCGCTTCAGCGATTTCGAGAGCATCACCAAGGCCGAGGTGGACGCGCTCGCGGCGCGGTATCTCGACCCGGCGCGGGCCTTCCGCGTCGTCGTGCTGCCGCAGGCCCCGGCCGCGCCCCAGTCCTGAACCCGGCGCCGGCCGTCCGGCCGCGCCGCCGCCGCGCATGATCGCCTCCCCGCAACTTCTGGCGGAAAACCGCGGCGTCGCCTTCCCGGGCGACGAGCCGCGGGGACGGTTCGAGATCTCCGAGGCGGAGGCCCGGCGGCTGCTCGCGGCGCCCAACCGCCATGGCAAGCCGAACAGCGACGTCGTCCGGCCGTGGGCGGGCGCCGCGGATCTCCGGGGCACGCCCCGCCGCCGGTGGATCATCGATTTCCCGCCGGACATGGACGAGCGCGAAGCCCCGCTCTATGCGCAGCCGTATGCCCGGGTGCGCCGGCTCGTGCGTCCGGTCTGGGGCGGCCGCCGCACGCGGTGGTGGGTCCATGGCCGGCCGCAGCCGGAGATGCGGATTGCCCTCGCCAAGCACGACCGGTTCATCGCGACGCCGGCGGCCGGCCGGGCCCGCATTTTCGCCTGGCTGCCCCCCGACTGGCTGCCCGCCCATTCGCTCGTCGTTTTTGCGCACGACGACGACTGGTTCCTGGGCGTGCTGCACTCGCGCGCCCACGGAGTCTGGACGCGAGCCGCCGGGCGCTACACGCCGGCGGCCTGTTTCGACACCTTTCCCTTTCCCTGGCCGCCCACGACGCCGCTCAGCAAGCTGACCCGCGTCCAGGACGAGCAGCGCACCGCCATCGCCTTCGCGGCGCGCACGCTCGATGTCCAGCGGCGGGCGTGGTTGGAGGCGGAAGAGGTGGCCGCGCCGACCCTGTCCGCCCTGTACCGGCTCGAGCCGCCATGGCTCGACGAGCTCCACGCCCGCCTCGACGCCGCCGTCGCCGCGGCCTACGGCTGGCCGCCCGGGATTTCCGACCAGGAAATCACCTCCCGGCTCACGGTCCTGAACCGGGAGCGAGCCGGTCCGGCCTGACCGCCGGCGCCCAACCGGCGCTTGGATTCGCCGGGAGGATGCTGCATGCTCCACGGTGAGGAAACCTCATGAACGTTCTGGAAGCCATCACCGCGCGCCAGTCCATCCGCGCCTACCAGCCCCGGCCGGTCGAGCCGGCCAAACTCGAGGCCATCCTGGCGGCGGCCAACCGGGCGGCCTCGGCGGCGAACCTGCAGGCGTACCAGATCTACGTCGTGCGCCGGCCGGCAATGAAGCAGGCGCTCGTGGCGGCCGCCGCCGGGCAGCAGTTCCTGGCCACGGCGCCCGTGGTGCTGGTCTTCGCGGTCGATCCGGCCCGGTCGGCGGCGAAATTCGGGCCGCGGGGCGGGCAGATCTACTGCATGCAGGACGCCTGCGCGGCGGTCTGCAACGCGATGCTGGCGGCGGTGGAGCTGGGCCTGGGCACCTGCTGGGTCGATGCCGTGGACGAGGCGCTCGCCGGCCAGGCGCTGGGGCTGCGCGCCGGCCACCGCGCGGCGGTGCTCCTGCCGATCGGCTACCCGGCGGAAACGCCGCCCCGCACGACCCGGCGCGAGCTGTCCGACCTGGTCACGGACCTCGGCGAATAGCGCCGCCGCCACGCCCGGCGCTCAGTCGGCGCCCGGCTGGTAGGACGTCTCCAGCCGCTGGTCGCGCTCGAACTTCTCGATCGCCAGCGCCAGCAGGCGCTCGATCAGCTCGGCGTACGGCACGCCGGTCGCCTCCCAGAGCTTCGGATACATGCTGATCTTGGTGAAGCCGGGGATGGTGTTGATTTCGTTCACGTAGGCGGTGCCGTCCGCCTGGACGAAGAAATCCACCCGGGCCATGCCCGCGCACTGCAGCGCCCGGAAGGTGTCGACCGCCAGCCGGCGCACCCGGTCGCTCACCGCCGGCGGCAGCTCGGCGGGGATCCGCAGCAGTGCGCCGTGCTCGTCGAGGTACTTCGCGGTGTAGGAATAGAACTCGTGCTGGGGCACGATCTCGCCCGCCACCGAGGCCTGGGGGTCGTCGTTGCCCAGCACCGCCACCTCGATCTCGCGGCCCGCGACGAACTCCTCCACGAGCAGCTTGTGATCGTAGCGCAGCGCGTCGGTGCGCGCCGCCGCCCAGCCCGCGGCGTCGCGGACCTTGCTCACTCCGACCGACGAGCCCGAATTGGCCGGTTTGACGAAGAAGGGTGCGCCAAGGCGGGTCGCCAGCGTCTCGAAGGTGGTGGCGCCCGCTTCCCGCGCCGTGAGGGTGACCGACCGGCAGACCGGCACGCCCGCGTCGCGCAGCACCCGCCGGGCGATGTCCTTGTCCATGCCCAGCGCCGAGCCGAGCACGCCGGCGCCGACGAACGGCACGTTGGCCAGTTTGAGCAGGCCCTGCACCGTGCCGTCTTCCCCGTAGGTGCCGTGCAGGACCGGAAACACGACGTCGAGCTGCGGCAGGCCGCGGCGGGAGCCGCGCACCACGAGCGACCGGGCGGTTTCGCCCGGCACGAGCGCGACCGTGTCGCCGCCCGTGCCCGCGGGCAGCTCCGCGGTGGGCGTGGCGGCGGCGTCCAACCGCGCCGGGTCGCAGACGTGCCAGAGGCCCGCCTTGTCGATGCCGATCAACGCGACCTCGTACTTCGTCTTGTCGATCGCCTCGTAGACGTTGCGCGCCGATTGCAGCGAAACCTCGTGCTCGACCGATTTGCCGCCAAAGAGAATGCCCACGCGCTTTTTGGCCATGCCTCCATTTCGCCGTTCCGCGGCCCCGCCTCCAGCCTGAAATCGCGGGCGCTCAGCCGCCGGCGGCGGCAGGCGCCGGCAATTCGGCGGGATCGGCGGGGGCGGCCTCCCGGGCCAGCATCCAGCCGAGCAGGCCCTGGGCAAAGCCATGGCAGGCCGGTTGCGTGCGCCGGTCGAAGACCCCGAGGGAGCGGAGCGCCGAGCGCAGGCGGGGCGGCAGATCGCCGGCGTACCACTGGAACCAGACCCCGGAAACGTTGCGCCCGGAGTGCGCCGACCACAGCGGCAGGAATCCGTCGCAGATCAGGTTGTCGAGCCGGGTCCCGCGCACCGCGTCGCCCGTGAGCTCGCGCGCGACGAGGGCGCGCAGGCGCGGCAGCTCCGCCTGCTTGCGCCAGCCGGGAGTCGGCGCCGACCGCTCCTCGATCGGCGCGCACGGGAACGCCGCCGCGACCTCCGCGAGACGCCCCGGCCAGGCGGGTTGCGCGCGCGTCCAGGCCGCGTACTGGCGCAGACGCACCCGGGGATGGTTGGCCGGGCGCACGCCCTGCCGGTTCCAGCCCGTGGCTTCGGCGGCGGCCAGCGTCTCGACGTCGACCGGGCCGGCGGCCCACGCCGCCAGCGGCAGCTGCGCGGCGACCTTGAGCATCGCGACCCGGTTGAAGCGATAGCCGAGAATCTCCAGGGCGGTGTGGTGGCATGCCTCCGCCCAGCCCAGCCGCTCCACCCGCCGCCGGGCGAAATGGACCTTCTGACGCCAGCGGCCCTCCGCATGCACCCGCAACACCGACCGTGCCTCCGCGGCGGGCAGCTGGGCCAGCTCCTCCGCGGCGCGCCAGTCCGCGCGGTTGGTCAGCGTCTCGATGGCGTCCTCGGCGGCGTATTCCTCCAGGTCGTGCAGGAGCAGCGGCAGCAGGACCAGCGTCGGAATGGCGCTGCCGTCGGCGCGCCGCGCCTGCTCGCCGGGGCCGGGCGGGAAGAGCACGACATGCAGGACCACCCCGTCGTACGCCGGATCCCCCGCATGCGCATGCGCCGCCCAGTCGCCGGCATACAGGTGCAGTTCAACGTCGCCGTTCAGGTTCGCCTCGCCGAGGCGCAGCCGGGCATGGCGGAAGTCCGGGCCGCCGAGCAGATTCCACCGGCCCGGATGCACCACGCGCAGCGGCCGGCCGTCCTCGACGCCGGCCCGGGAGGTATCGAATTCGCTCCGCAGCCAGATCTTCTGCAGCAGGCGCTCGGTGAAGATGAACGGCCCGTACAGCCCCTGGATCTCCGCCACGCTCCAATGCTCCCTCGCGGTTGCGGCCGGCTCCATGGTGCGATCTCCTCGCCTGCCAGCAAAACACCCGTGCGTCCCATGGCAACGAATATTTTCATTATTTGGAAATATTCGCCTCGGCGATTTCGCGCTTGAGCCGCCGCCACGGCGGCCGCTTGATCGGGGCGATGCCCTCCCGTTCCCGACTGCAGTTCACCCTGGTCCTGGTGCTGCTCGTCGCGCTCTGCCTCTTCGTTCCCAGCGTCCTCTATTTTGCCGAGGTGGCGCTGCGCGAGCTGCGCCTGATCTGGTGGCTGCTCCTGGTGATCGGCGGCCTGGCCTGGCTGCTGGCGCTGGGCCGGCCCAAGCAATAGGCGCGCCGCGCCGACGCCGGCCGCCCGCCGACTGGAGAAAGCTCGACAACCCCCCGCCGGAGGCAAAGTTGGTGCCGTCCCCGGAGGAGTGGCTGAGCGGTTTAAGGCACCTGACTTGAAATCAGACGTGGGCTTCGGCCCACCGGGGGTTCGAATCCCTCCTCCTCCGCCAGCCGTCATCTGCGATGGCTGCCACGCCAAAGTCCCCACCGGGGGGACGAAGGCCGGCAGCCAATTTATCCTACTCCGAACCGCGCTCGCTCCGCTGAACCGCGCTCAGTCGTTCCGCCGCATCGAAAGCAGCCAGAGCAGTTCCACCAGCGAGCCGATGAAGGCCGCCACGTAGGTCAGCGCCGCGGCATCCAGCGTCTCGTTGACGCCCGGCATCTCGTCGCGATCCAGGATGCCCAGGCCGACGAGCTCGACCTTGGCCCGGCGGCTGGCGTCGAACTCCACCGGCAGCGTCACCAAGTTGAACAGCGTCAGCACCGCGTAGCAGATGATGCCGAGGTCGAGCAGGATGCCGCCCATCCCGCCGAAGAAGAAGCCGCCAAAGATCACCAGCGGCAGGATCTTGGAAGTGATCTGCGTGACGGGCACCAGGGCCATGCGGGCCTGCAGCGCCTTGTAGCCGGCCCGATGCTGGAGCGCGTGCCCCGCCTCGTGGGCCGACACGCCGAGGGCCGCGAGGCTCGTCCCGCGATAGTTCTCGCTGGACAGGCAGAGGCG
>DATJUU010000221.1:0-11157 GCA_035502155.1 Opitutaceae bacterium | reverse complement strand
GACCAGCCCGGGATCACCTTGTTGAGCTGGAGCACGGCCGGCTCCTTGGCGTCCACCGAGCTGTCGAAGACCGTGCCGTTGATCAGCCGGCCGGTGTAGTTCACCTTCACGCTGTCGGTCGCTTTCGGGTAGGCGCCGGTGCCGGGCTGGACGACCTCGTAGCGGAGCCCGCTGGGCAGCTCGACGACGTTCTTGTTCTCCTTGAGTTTCTCGAAGAAGGCCTTGGCCTCGCCGAGATTCTGGTCGCGGATCTTGCTCAGGTAGGCCGCCTGCTTCGAGCGCATCAGCGTGTCCATCTGCGGGCCGATCTGCTCGATGTTGTAGGGCGCCTCGCGGCCGCCGGCGGCGGCGAGCAGGCCCTTCACCATCGAATCCGTCTGCTCCTTGGAGAAGCCCAGCTCGGCGAGGCCGAGCTGCTTGCCCACGAACCAGCCGAATTCCTCGAGCACCTGCGGCTCGGTGAACACGGGCGCGGGGGCCGCGGCCGGGGCGGCGGCGGCGGTGGGGGCGGCGGTCGCCGGCGCGGGCTGGCCGGGGACCTTGACCGTCATGTCCTGGGCGGACATCGGAAGCGCGCCCAGCAAGAGCAGGCACGCCGGAATGAGGCGGGAACGTTTCATGGAAGGTTGGTTCGGGATGATGACGGCCGGCCGCGCTGGCGGTTTCGGCCTTCAAAAGGGCATGCCAATGACAGTCCGTCCCGGGAAATGCAATCCCGGAGCGCACCCGCCCCGGGGGGCGCCCCAACTCCGGCCTTTCGTTTCCCCGCCGTTTCCTGCAAGCTCTTCTCCTCCATCACTTCCAACCCCGCAGTCGCCCCATGCAACCCGACCATTTTTGGGCCAGCACCGACGGCCAGATTCTCAGTCTCCGGCCGAAGGACGCCCAGACCCTTTCCCTCACCCTCGCCTTCTGGCCGCGCCACGGCGCCGAGCTCGATTTCGTGCTGACCCACGCCGGCGACGTCCACTTCACCGAGCGCAGCACCCTCGCCCGCATCGGCATCGAGATGATCAGCGCCGCGCCGCCGCGCGCGGACCACAACCGTCTCGTGCTCGACGTCGACGCCTTCCTCTTCGAAACCAGCTTTCCCCACGCGGGCTTCTGGAAAAAGCTGCTGCGTCCGGGCACGCCCGTCGGCCGCCTGTTCTACGCCCCGGAGGCGGCCAAGCTCTCGACCAATGAGATCTGGGAGGCGGTGAAGGACAACCGCCTCAAGCTGCCCAACACCATCTCCATCGACCGCTTCGGCAGCGTCTTCCTCACCCCGCACAAGGTCCGCTACGCCCTCAATCCGCGGCTCCAGCGCCCGGAGTTCGAGCGGCTCGTCAACGGCGACGCCGGCCGCGCGTATCTCGACAAGGTGCAGGTGCGGCACGACGTCGAGATCCTGGCTGTCGCGCCGCGCTCCGGCGTGCTCACCAGCTGCTCGATGTACCTCAAGGAGCACTTCGTCGTCCTCAACCGCGGCGAGGGCAACTTCGGCCTGCACTGCGGCGCGGTCCTGCTCGACCCGATCAAGACTTTCGGCACGAACGTCATGCTCGAGATCTACAACCGCGGCGACCAGCCGGTCGTGAATCCGATGGTGTCCGTCGAGATCTTCCGCGCGCCGCCCCAGGCCGATCCCGAGGTCAAGACGCTCGAGCGCCGGCGCCGGCAGCTCTTCACCTTCGCCGGCGAACTCTACCGCGAGCTCGAACGCCGCCCGCCGCACGAGGCCGAGGGCGCGCCGCGGCCGCGCACCAAGATCACCGTCAAGGGCCAGAACGCGGTGATGGACAACCGCTCGCTCTTCCTGCACCTCGGCGCCCACCCCAAGGCGCTGCCGGCGGTGGAGAAGACGGCGGCCGGCTACCGCACCGTCATTCAGGCGCTCGATCACGCCCCCGAGGACGCCGACACCCTCGTCGTCGACTTTTTCCCCAATCTGCTCGAGCACATCGAGCTGCTCACGCGCATCCCCCAGCTCAAGCTGCGCCGCCTCATCTTCCGCCAGGCCTCGCGCACGCACGGCTTCTTCCTCTCCAGCAACGCCCACGCCCGGCTCGACACCTACTTCGCCATCGGGCTCGACGTGTACTGGTTCAACCCCGCGCTCAAGGACCTCTACCTGCACACCTACAAGAAGGAGGCGGGCTTCTTCATCCGCGAGGAGTCGGGCAAGCTGTTCCAGGAGTCGACCATCCTCGCCTTCTACGGCTCCGCGCTCGACCTCGAGGCCGAGCAGACCGAGAAGATCTCCGGCCTGCTCAACCGGCTGACCGAGTTCATCGGCCCCAAGGTCGGCATCCTCACCGGCGGCGGCGGGGGCGTGATGCGGCTGGCCACCGAGCAGGCGCGGGAGCGCCAGGTGCTCACCGGCGCCTGCTACCTCGAGCTCGAGGCTGAGACGCCGCGCTTCGGGGTCGACTTCTTCAACACCTTCCAGGAGACCTCGCGCCACAACCGCCAGAAATGGTTCGAGGCGGCGGATTTCTGCATCTTCAACGTGGGCGGCGTCGGCACCCTCGAGGAGATCGGCATCGAGCTGTGCAACCTCAAGCTCGGCATCCGGCCGCGCGTCCCCTACACGTTCTACGGCGCCCGCTACTGGACCGACCTGCGCAAGCAGTTCCGCGAAATGATCCGTTCCGGCCGCGCGCCGGCGTGGATGGCCGACTACGTGCTCTTCACCGATGACCCCGACGAGGTCGTGGCCTTCTACCGCCGGCGGCTGCAGGTCTTGTGAACGCCGCCGAGCGCATCCGCCTCCTCGCCCCGTGCGGGATGGACTGCGCCGTCTGCAGCGCCTACCTCGCGCAGGCGCACGGCATTCCGAAAAAACGCGGCGCGATCTCCCACTGCCTCGGCTGCCGGGCGCGCCCCAAGCAGTGCGCCTGCCTGAAGGGCCGATGCCGGCGCCTCGCGACGGGCCGGGTCGACTATTGCTTCGAATGCCCGGACTATCCCTGCGAACGGCTCGGCCGGATCGACCGGCGCCACCGGACGACGTACGGCATGAGTTTCCTCGAGAATCTCGCGGTGATCCGCCAGCACGGCGCGGAAGCGTTCGTGCGATTCCAGCAATCGCGGTTCGGCTGTCCGCAGTGCGGCGGACTGCGCAGCGTGCATAATCGAAAGTGCTTCGTCTGCGACCCGGTGCGGAGCTGGCGGTCCTGACGACGGACGGCGGTCGGATTTCATTCAGAAGTCAGGAAGCCATGAGCAAAGCTTTCCTGGCTGCATGGCTTGCGAATGAAACCCATCCGGAATCCACCTTCGCGTTCCTTCCTGGATTTTTGGTTCGACCTTGGCCCGGCGACCTTTGACCTTCACCCCAACCGTGTCCGGAAATCTTCCCTCCTCGATCCTGATCGTCGGCTCCGGCGGGCGCGAACACGCCCTGGTCAAGGCCTGCCTCGCCTCCCCCGCCAAGCCCCGCCTCCTCGCCGCGCCCGGCAACGGCGGGATGGCCGGCGAGGTGCCCTGCTTCCCGGTGGCCGCGGACGACCTGCCCGGCCTCGTCGCCCTGGCCCGGCGCGAAAAGGTGCAGTTCGTCGTCGTCGGCCCCGAGGTGCCGCTCGCCCTCGGCCTGGTCGACGCCCTGGCCGCCGCCGGCATTCCGGCGTACGGACCCCGGCACGACGGCGCGCGGCTCGAGGCCTCCAAGATCTTCACCAAGGAGCTGCTGCTGCGGCATCACATTCCCACCGCGCCCGCGGCGTTCTTTTCGGCCACCGAGCCGGCCCTCGCCTATCTGCAAACGCGGCGCGCGCCGATCGTGATCAAGGCCGACGGCCTGGCCGCCGGCAAGGGTGTCATCGTCGCGCAGACGATCGCCGAGGCCGAGGCGGCGGTGCGGGACATGCTCGAGGCCGGGGTGTTCGGCCAGAGCGGCCGGCGCGTGCTGGTCGAGGACTGCCTCTACGGCGAGGAAACCTCGATCCATCTTATCGTCTCCGGCCGCGATTTCGTCGTGCTGCCGACCAGCCAGGACCACAAGCGCGTCGGCGACAATGACACCGGCCCGAACACCGGCGGCATGGGCGCCTACGCGCCGGCCGACGTCGTGAGCCCCGCCCTGCTCGACGAGATCGTGCGCACGATCGCGGGCCCGAGCGTCGAGGCGATCGCCGCCGAGGGCATCGACTTCCGCGGCACGCTCTACATCGGCCTGATGCTGACGGCCGACGGCCCGAAGGTGCTCGAATTCAACACCCGCTTTGGCGATCCGGAGACGCAGGTCATCCTGCCGCGTCTCGCCACCGATCCGCTGGCGCTCATGTGGGCCGCGAGCCGCGGCGAGTTGCGCGGCTTCAAGCTCGAGGTGCGGCCGGATCCGGTGCTCTGCGTCGTGGTGGCCGCCCGCGGCTACCCGGACCATTACGCCAAGGGCGAGCCGATCGGGCAGCCGGGACCGCTGCCGACGGACACCTGGATCGTCCACGCCGGCACGACGCTGGACGCCCGGGGCCAGGTCGTGTCCAACGGCGGCCGCGTGCTCGGCGTCTGCGCCCGCGCCGCCACCCTCCGGGGCGCGGCCGACAAGGCGTACGCGGTATGCGAGCGGATCGAATTTGCGTCAAAATACTACCGGCGGGACATAGGCGCGCGGCAGCTCAATCGCGCCAAGTAACAAGTTCCAAGTCGCAAGCAACAAGATGGCGAGCGAATCTCCGATTTCAGGGCCTTCGCGCCGACTCCGCGCCCGCCGGCTTCTGGCCTCCGGCCTCTGGCTGCTGCTCGCGACGGCGGTGGCCGCCGCGCCCGAGCCCGCCGTCGATCTCGGCCAGAACCTCACCTACCTGCGCCTGCGCTCGCTGCCGGCCGACGCCCCGGCCCTGACCGCCGCGTGGCCGGCGCCGGCCCTGGTCGTCGACCTGCGCTATCCGGCGGTGGAGGGTTCCCCCGCCATCCCGGCCGGGCTCCCGTCGCGGCCCCGCCACGCGCCCCTCTTCGTGCTCGTCGGCCCGGGCACGCCCGCGGACGCCCTCGCCGCGCTGCGCGCCGCGGCCCCCGCGCTGATCACGCTCGGCCTGCCCGCGCCGGGCGTGACCCCGGACCTCGTCCTCGCGGTCGATCCGGCGGCGGACCGACGCGCGTATGATGCGCTCGATGCCGGCACGGCGCTGGACGCTCTCATCAACGTCAAGATCGCGAAGGAGCGGTTCGACGAAGCCGCGCTGGCGCGCGAGCACGAGCAGGACCAGGCGGGCACTCCGCCCCCCGCCCGCCCACCCGCCGCTCCGGCCGCCCCCGCCGCCGCGCCGGCGCCCCCGCCGGTGGATGTCGTGCTGCAGCGCGCGGTGCAACTCCACCGCGCCCTGCTCGCGCTGGGGCGGCTGCCCGGAGATTGAGCGCCAGCCCGCCGCGCCTGTTTCTGCCCTCGACAAGCCGCGACCGCGCCTGCTTATTCACGCTTTCCGCATGCCGGGACCGGGGCACATTCTGATCATCTGCACGGCCAACATCTGTCGCAGTCCGATGGCCGCCGCGCTGCTGCGCCATTTCCTGGCCGGACAGGACGAGCCCCTCCGCTCGCTGAAGGTGGTCTCCGCCGGCATCGCGGCGCGCGACAACTCCCCGCCCTCGGACTACGCCGTCGCGGCCATGAAAAAGGTCAGCATCGACCTCACCGGCGAAACCAGCCGCACCCTGACCCAGGAGCTGCTCGACGGCGCGCTGGCGGTCTTCTGCATGACCGAGTCCCACCGGGCGATGATCCAGCTCCAGTTCCAGCGCGTGCCCCAACACCTCTACCTCTTCCGGCAGTTCCTGCCGCCGCCGGTCGACCCGGAGGTCGACGATCCCTACGGCGGCACGCTCAATGTCTACGAAGCCTGCCGCGACAACCTGGTCGAGGCCGTCCCGAGCGTCGTCCGCTTCCTCAAGACGATTGTCCCGGCCGCGCCCCCGCCGCCGGCCTAGCCCTTACACCTTACCCTTTAAACCTTTCACTTCCCTCTTCCGCCTTCCCGCCCGCCTTCATGCTCAACTCCACCCCCCTCCGCCAGCTTGATCCCGAGGTTCACGCCGCGATCGCCGGCGAGCTCGCCCGCCAGCAGAGCCACATCGAGCTCATCGCCTCGGAGAACTTCACCTACCCGGCCGTGCTCGAGGCCGCCGGCTGCGTGATGACCAACATGTACGCGGAGGGCTACCCCGGCCGCCGCTGGTACGGCGGTTGCGAGCAGGTCGACAAGGTCGAGGTGCTGGCGATCGAGCGCGCGAAAAAACTCTTCGGCGCCGAGCACGCCAACGTGCAGCCGCACTCCGGCTCGCAGGCCAACTTCGCCGTCTACACCGCGGTGCTCCAGCCGGGCGACCGGGTGCTGGGCATGAACCTCAGCCACGGCGGCCACCTCACCCACGGCAATCCGGCCAACTTCTCCGGCAAGCTCTACCAGTTCTGCCAGTACGGCGTGCGCGAAGACACCGGGCGGATCGACTACGACGAGCTCGCCGCCATCGCGGCGCGCGAGCGGCCGAAGATGATCACCGTCGGGGCCAGCGCCTACTCGCGGATCATCGACTTCGCCCGCATGGGGGAGATCGCCCGCGGCGTGAACGCGCTGCTCTTCGCCGACATCGCCCACATCGCCGGGCTGGTCGCCGCCGGCCTGCACCCCTCGCCCGTGCCGCACGCCGACTTCGTCACGACCACGACGCACAAGACGCTGCGCGGCCCGCGCGGCGGCCTCATCCTCTGCCGGGCGGCCCATGCCAAGGCCATCGACTCGGCCATGTTCCCCGGCGGGCAGGGCGGCCCGCTGATGCACATCATCGCCGCCAAGGCCGTGTGCCTCGCCGAATGCCTCAAGCCCGAGTTCAAGGCCTACTCGGCCCAGATCATCCGCAACGCCCAGGCGCTCGCCGCCGCCATGACGACGCGGGGCTACAAGATCGTCTCCGGCGGCACCGACAACCACCTCATGCTCGTCGATCTCCGCGCCAAGTTTCCCGAGCTCACCGGCAAGGTCGCGCAGGAGACGCTCGACCGCGCCAACATCACCTGCAACAAGAACACCGTGCCGTTCGAGACGCGCTCGCCCTTCCAGGCCTCGGGCCTGCGCCTGGGCACGCCGGCGGTCACGACCCGAGGCATGGTCGAGGCGGACATGGACGAGATCGCCGCCTGCATCGACGCGGTCCTCGCCGCAGTCGGCACGCCGCAGCTCGAGACGGTGCTCGCCGAGACCAAGGCGCGCGTGGTCAGGCTCACCAGCCGGTTCCCCCTGCCCTACCAACTGTAGGTCGGGGCCGCCCGACCCCGCCGCCGTGTTCGAGCACCGCACCGATCCCCTCCTGCCGCGCCGCGAGTTTGTCCGCCGGCAGGTGTACCACGCCCTGCTGGCCGCCGCGTTCCTGCTCGCGGGCCTGGTGGTCGGCATGATCGGCTACCACGTCCTTGAGGGCCAGGGGTGGGTGGACGCCTTCGCCAACGCCGCGATGATCCTCTCCGGCATGGGCCCGCTGGACCCGATCAGGACGCCGGCGGGCCGGATCTTCGCCGGTTGCTACGCGGTGTTCAGCGGCGTCGCCTTCCTGACCACGGTGGGCGTGCTGCTGGCGCCGATCGTGCACCGCGCCCTCCACCGCTTCCACCTCGAGCGTCGCGAGCCGCGGGAGTGATGGTGTGGTAGGGGCGCAATCTCGTTGCGCCTTTCCGAATTTGTCGACGGGCGCGACTCTGCTGGCCAGCAGAGCGCCCCTACATCTTCCGGCCGGTCGGGATTGTCCTCCGCCGCGAAACGGCGGTTGCGCCGCGCAACGCCACCGCTACCGTGGGCGTCTCCTCAATCCCGTGACCACCGCCGCTCCCGCCGCCCCGACTCCCCCTCCCGCCGCCAGGCCGCTCCCGGTCGGCGTCATCTTCCTGACGCTCTTTATCGACCTCCTCGGCTTCTCGATCATCTTCCCGCTGTTTCCGGCGATCCTGAGCCACTATCTGCAGGTCGACGGCAGCGGCGGCTTCCTCGGCTGGCTGGTCGCCCAGATCGACGCCCTGGCGCGGCTGGCGGGCTCGCATGGCAACTACCGGGAAGTGCTGTTCGGCGGCGTGCTGGGCTCGCTCTACGGCTTCCTCCAGTTCCTGTGCGCGCCGGTCTGGGGCTCGCTCTCCGACCGCTTGGGCCGGCGCCCGGTGCTGCTCCTCACGGTGGCGGGCACCGCGCTCAGCTACCTGCTGTGGGTGTTCAGCGGCTCGTTCCTGCTCTTCGTCGTCGCCCGGCTCATCGGCGGCGCCTTCGCCGGAAATCTCTCGGTCGCGACCGCGGCCATGGCGGACGTCACCTCCCGGGAGAACCGCGCCAAGGGGATGGGCCTGGTGGGCGTGGCCTTCGGGGCCGGGTTCCTGTTCGGGCCGGTCTTCGGCAGCATCGCCGCGCTGCACAACCCGCTGGTCCACCATCCGGGGCTGGCGGCGTGGGGCGTGAATCCCTTCTCGACCGCGGCGGTGGTGGCGCTGGCCCTGAGCGTGCTCAACCTGTTCTGGGTCGCCACCCGCTTCCGCGAGACGCTCGACCCGCGGCACCGTGAGACGGGCGAGCGCATCCGCCACCCCTTCCACGAGCTGCTCACGCTCAGCGCCGGGCCGCTGCGCCGCACCAACACCCTGTGGTTCATCTTCACCCTGGCGTTCGCCGGCATGGAATTCACCCTGCCGTTCCTCGCCACCGAGCGCTTCGCCTACACGCCGGCGTCGATGGCCGCGATCTTCGTGTTCCTCGGGCTGGTGTTGATCCTGACCCAGGGCGGCATCGTGCGCCGCGTCGTGCCCCGCCACGGCGAGCGCCAGGTGCTCCTCGCCGGCCTCGCGCTGACCGTGGCCGGCCAGTTCATCACCGGGTTCGCGCCGACCCGGCTCTGGCTCTACCTCGGCCTGGCCGCGCTCGGGACGGGTTCCGGACTGGTGAGCCCGACCTCCTCGGCCCTGGTGTCGCTCTACAGCCGCGTGGACCAGCAGGGCCGCATGCTCGGCGTGTACCGCGCCCTGGGCTCGCTGGCGCGCGGGGTCGGCCCGGTGACGGCCTGCCTGATCTATTGGTGGCTGGGCGCGCGCTGGCTTTACACGCTGGGGGGAGTGTTGATACTGGCGCCGTTCGCCCTCGGATTGCGCCTGCCTGCGCCGCAGAAATGAACGGTCCGTCATTCCGCCCCGCTCCCGGTCCGCGCCTGCCGCGCGGATGGATGCTGCGCGGGCTCGTGGCCGTCGCCGGCCTCGCCACCCTCAGCGGCTGCGTCACCTTCCGCCGCCCGCCGCGGCGGACGAGCATCGAGACCTATCAGACCGTCCTCAATGCCTCGATGGTCTCCAACTTCCTCGTGATCGAAACCCAGATCGACAAGAAGGGGCCGTACCACTTCATCGTCGATACCGGCTCCTCGGTCACGATCGTCACGCCCGAGCTGCTCAAGCGCTTCGGCGGCGTCCTTCACGCCAACCAGGCCCCGGTGCGGGTGGTCGACGCCGGCGGCAAGGTCCAGCTGCTCAGCCCGGCCACCCTCAAGCGCCTCGACCTCGGGTCGGCGCAGTTCGAGGGCGTCGGCGTGCTGGTCTACGACCTCGCGGACCTCTCCAACCACCTCGGCGTGCGGATCGACGGTGTGCTCGGCTTCCCGCTCTTCCGCGACACCGTGCTCACGCTCGATTACCTGCAGTCGCGCGTGGTCATCACGCCGCAGGGCCTGCCCATCCCCCTGCCCGGCGTCACCATCCCGTTCAACAACGAGCAGAACACTCCGCTCATCCCGATCCAGATCGGCAACGAGTCCTTCATCGCGCTGATCGACTCGGGCAGTGACGCGACCCTCAGCCTGAACACCGTGGGCCTGCACCCGTACTTCCAGCACGGCCCGAAGCCGGGCGCGCTCGTCGCCACGCTCGGCGGCGACCGCCTGCTCATGACCGGCCGGCTGGGCCAGACGCTCATCATCGGCGCCTACGGCATCGAGTACCCGATCGTCGACCTGACCGACGAACTCTCGTCGATCGGCGGCGGCATCCTGCGGTATTTCTCCGTCACTTTTGACCAGCGCCGCCACCAGGCGACGTTCTACCGGCCGACGTACGAGGCGATCCGGATCGCGCCGCTGCGCAGCACCGGCCTGAGCTTCACCAAGCTGCCGGCCTACTGGCGCGTCGCCGGCGTGGTGACCGCCTCGCCCGCCGAGCAGCTCGGCGTGCAGGCGGGCGACCTGTGCTCGCGCATCAACGGCGAGCCGGTCGGCGCCTGGCCGTACCAGCGCTACGCCGACCTGGTGCGCACCGCCAAGCGCATCACCTACACCTTCATCAACGGCAGCCAGGAGCAGGAGGTGACGCTGCCGGTGTTCGACCTTGTTCCCTGAACAAGGTCGAACACCAGTTCTGGGTTTTGGGTTTTGAGTTGATGTCCGATTTCAACCCGAAACCCACAACTCAAAACCCAAAACCTATTCCTGCTGCCGCAGCAGGAACGCGCTGCCCCCGTCGCAGCCCGACTCCCACGGCCGGCTGGCACGCACCGCCGCCAGCGTCCACCGCCCGCCGGCGGCGCGCAGGAAGTCCTCCACGACCTGCTCGTTCTCCTCCGGCTCCAGACTGCAGGTGCTGTAGACCAGCCGGCCGGCCGGCCCTGAGCCTGCCGATGGGCCGGACTCCACCAGCTGCGCCGCGGCGGCGAGCAGCGCCCGCTGCTGCGCCGCGTGGCGCGCCACGTCGGCCTCGAGCAGCCGCCACTTCACGTCGACGCGGTGGCGGATGACGCCGGTGTTGGTGCAGGGCGCGTCGAGCAGGACCGCCGGATACGCCGTCGGCAGGCCCTTTTGCTCCAGCTGCGCCGGCGTCAGCTTGAGGACATCCGCCTGAACCAGCGCGACGCCGACGCGCCGCGCCTTGGCCAGGTTCTCCTTCAGCCGGCCGATCCGGCGCTCGTCCGGGAGGTCGACGGCAACCACCCGCCCCGCCTTCGCCAAGGCTTCCTCCTTCGCCTGGCCTTCGGCGGACAGGTCGGCGGGCAGGCCCGCCACTGCACCGTCGCTTGCGTCCTCGGCCGGCAACTTTTGCTCCAACAGATCCGCGAGCAGCAGGCTCTTGCCGCCGGGGGCGGCGCAGAGGTCGAGCACGCTCTCGCCGGGCTGCGGGTCGAGCAGGCTGGCGGGGGCCTGCGTCGAGGGATCCTGCAGGTAGAGCGC